>JBEKQO010000025.1:0-43586 GCA_049519635.1 Terriglobia bacterium
TGCGAGCAGGAACTGCCGGGCTGACGTTATCCATGTTGATCCTCCTGCCGTATATAATACAGTAGGAGAAACAGAAAATCACGCCCTCTTTTCGAAAACGCCACTCTGCTGACGTGCGCCCTTCATCCCGGACCCTGCCCTTCGGTACTCCCGAACAAATTGAGGCGGAGACGCTGGAGGCGCTTCGGATTGCCGCACCCGGATACGGCTACATCCTCGCTTCCGACCATTCGCTCCACGATGGAATACCGGTTAAAAATATCCGGTTGATGTTCGACGTCGCGCGGGAACACGGCGTCTATTCGAACGGAACTCTGGAACCATAAAAGAGCGGGATGCTATGGAGCCGAATTATGAGTCCCGTGGTGAACGCCCGCCGCCTGCTACGCTGCAGTCAACCTCTAATTTCAAACCATTGCGGTTAAGCGAGGTCTATTGGGCAGCCATCTTCACCCGAGGAGGTTTGACCCTGCGCTCCAGGTACAAAGCCCATTGCTTGCGGAGGGAAAGGTTCTCAGCAGCCAGAGCACGCCGCGGCCACAGGCTGACCCCGATGAACCTCAGGGCATCCAGCCATAAATTGAACATGGTCAGGAGCACGTTAGGCAGGGAAGCGAATTTCGGCATCAACGAGAGGATCTGGCCCGGGCTTCTCACCAGGGTTGGACGCTGCCGGAAGGGCGGGCCTTCAGCCCCGCCGAACTCGCGGCTCTCACCCTCGGTCCGTCCCGCACCCCGCGCAGCTTGCGGCTGCAAGCTGCGCGGGGTGCGGGACTTGGAAATAATCAGGATGGCCTTGCAACGGTGGGGCTAAACGGGCTGCGGAAAAACTCGAAAGCGCTGTCATTCTGAGGAGCAGCGGCGACGAAGAATCTCGCATTGTCTTGAAAATACTCAGAGCGAGATCCTTCGCTGCGCTCAGGATGACAGCATTGTAGAGTTTTTCCGCACCCTGTAAAGCCCCGCCCTTCCAGACCCGTGGTGAGAAATCCGGGCTTGCGCCGCGGACGTTGTCGTCACTTAAAGGTGTGAATCGGAGCGTACGGAATTATTGCGGACGCCAGAGATTCAAGTGGCGCTTGGCGCAGGGGCGCTAATTTATGTCCAGTAGCTGCGGTCGAGCGAGCGGTACTGGATGGCTTCCGAAAGGTGCGCGCTGCTGATGTTTTCTTCCGCCTCCAGGTCGGCGATGGTCCGCGCCACTTTCAGGATGCGGTCGTGGGCGCGGGCGGAAAGACCCAGGCGGTTCATGGCGCTTTCCAACAAGCGCTCGCTTTCCGGCGCGATGTCGCAGTACTTGCGAATTTGCCGCGAGCTCATCTGCGCGTTGCAATAAATCTTCTCGCCCTGGAAGCGTTCAAGCTGGCGTTCCCGCGTCTTGATAACGCGGGCGCGGATGGCGTCGGAGGATTCGCCGCCGGCCTCCTGCCGCAATTCCTGAAAGCGTACCGCGGGCATGTCAATGTGAATATCGATGCGGTCGAGCAGCGGCCCGGATATCTTGGAAACATAGCGCTGGATGAGCGGCGGTGTGCAGGTGCATTCGCGCGTAGGGTCATTAAAAAACCCACAGGGGCAAGGGTTCATGGCCGCCGCCAGCATGAAGCGCGCGGGGAAGGTGAGCGTCATGGCGGCGCGGGCGATGGTGACCATTCCGTCTTCCAGAGGTTGCCGCAGCACTTCCAGCACATTGCGCTGGAATTCCGGCAGCTCATCGAGAAACAGCACACCGTTGTTGGCCAGGCTGACTTCACCGGGCCGTGGAATGACGCCGCCGCCAATCAAGCCGGCATCAGAAATGGTGTGATGGGGCGAGCGGAAGGGGCGGACGCCCACCAGGCCCGCACCCGCTTCCAGCACTCCGGCCACGCTGTGAATTTTAGTGGTCTGGATTGCTTCGTCGAAACTGAGTGGCGGCAAAATGGTAGGGATGCGTTTGGCGAGCATGGTCTTGCCCGCGCCGGGCGGCCCGATCATCAGGATGTTATGCCCGCCGGCGGTGGCCACCTCAATGGCGCGTTTAGCGTGGAGTTGGCCCTTGACGTCGCGAAAGTCCACCGAGTATTGGCTGGCGTGCGCCAGCATCTCCGCCGTGTTGACGTGGGCGGGCTTGAACTCGCGGGTTTCGTTGATCAGGTCCAAAGCTTCCGGCAGCGAGCGCAGGCCGAAAACTTGCACGTCCTGCACCACGGCCGCTTCCGCGGCATTTTCCAGCGGCAGCACCAGCTTGCGCAGGCCCTTCTGCCGCGCCATCGAGGCGATGGAGAGTGCGCCTTTGATGGGGCGCAGGCTGCCATCAAGCGACAGTTCGCCGAGAAATAGAATGTCCTTCAATTCGGTCTTCAGCAGCGCGCCTGTCGTGCCCAGAATCCCCAGGGCGATGGACAGATCGAATCCCGAGCCTTCCTTCTTCACATCCGCGGGCGCCAGGTTCACGGTGATGGCCTGCCAGGGGAACTCCAAACCGCAGTTCTTGATGGCGGATTTGATGCGCTCGCGGCTTTCGCGCACCGCTGCGTCGGGAAGACCGACAGTGGTGAAAAAGGGTTGGCCCGCGGTGATGTCAACTTCCACCTCCACAGGGTAAGCATCAATACCAAAGACGGAGGCGCTTAAAGTTTTAAAGAGCATGAGGATAACTCGCTGCGGGAATCGGTGCGAGGCAAGAAGGCCCGGGCGCGCCCGTTTACCGGAGGCTCCTGTGAGGACCATAATTATATCAGAGGTGACGCGCCAGGAAGCAGAATTTGACTTTCTGACAGAGAATCAGGTGGAAGTTGAGGGGGGGATTTGGTGGCGAAAGAGCACTTTGATTTCTTTGCGCCAGGAATCGTTTATTCCTATCAAAATGACTTCAATCTTTCGATCAAAGTAACTCAGGAGTTTTTCGGTGGTGGAATGAAACCGGAATGCGGGTGAAACCAGGTACAGGCGTGGAACCGCCGCGGCAAGCTCGCAGTCCAGGAAGTATCCGGATTCTTGAAACTGATTGCGTTTCTGAAGCCAATTCACGCGCAGCCAGTAATCCAGCCCCTGGAGTGGAAGGTTGATTTCCTCCTGGACCTTGAGTTCCACCACCGCCAACCGTCCCCGCCGCGTCGTGGTGAGAAGGTCAATGACCCCTCGATCGGTACCTGAGAACGCCGGAACCTGCGGATACACATGCGCGGGCGAAAGCGCAGGATCAATCCGGGTTATGTCTTGGAAGAGCAGGCTTTCGAGCCAGCGCTCGGACTGAAGCCGGTAAAATTCGTGCTGAGGGTCGGGGCTGCCCGCGCATCGAATCCTTCGCACCTCTTGGAGAAAATCCCTAAACTCATCGCCGCACGATTCGTCCCGCCGGCGAAAGCTGCCCTCGAGGCCGAAATAGATGCGCGGCGCCAGTTGGCCCTCAATGCGAGCCACTTCCAAACCCGCAATGCGCAGCGAGGTGAAAGCCCCGGCGGAGTCAGGAACGATTTCAATTCCCGCACTGAGGCCGCCCAACATGTCGTGCAGCAAGCTTGCGTGGCTCTCCTTCAGCAACTCTGCCTGGCGCCGCGGTGCAAGCCGAGTCTCAACGTTGCCATAATCCTTTAGGTCGACCAAGGTGGCAGTGGGCTGGCCCACGCGCCATTCATAGACCTCCACATTCAGGGCGCGGGGGTTGAGATAGACCGCTCGATGGGCAATCACGCTGACGGCAGCGGGCGGCAGGAACAGTCGCAATTGCGTAATCGCCACGCGGTCCGCCTGGCTCCTCAGCCAATCCAACCAGATCAGGCCAAAGGCCAGCACGCCGTCCGCGGCGGCGGTTCCTTCCTCTTCGCTCAGTCCCAGGAAGGCCCATGCGGAGTGGCCTTGCGTGGCCATCCCCCGCGTGTACCAGGCGGAAAAAGAATGCTCGCGGTCGGAACGGTTGCTGACGCGTTCGAATTTCCACCCGCGGTATTGGCGCTCCAGCAGGGCGGTGAGTTGCTGACGGAACCCCGTGCGGCCACTGGCGCGGCCCACGGCCGCCGGCGCGCTCAATTCGCGAAACTCCAGGGTGGTGGTCTCTCGTCCCCCCGGCTTACGCACGAAGATTCCGAAGCGGTCCCGGTCGTGGTATGCCAACGCCTCCACGCGCCGGGAGAAGGATCTTATCGAATTCCAGGCGCTGAAGATCAGTTTGCCGAATTCGATGGTCAGCCGCCAATGAGCGGCGGTCAAGTCCATCAACTCGACCTCGTTTTCCACCAGCACGGGATGATGAAGCTGTTGCAGGAGCGCTTCGATCTCACTTTGGAGTTCGCGGAGAGGCTCGGGCTGCATCATCCGCAGATTACGCAGATTTCACCGATTAGGCAAGCCGAAGCGGACCCAACATATGCTAATCCGGATTTCTCCCCACGAGTCTGGCAAGGCGGTGCTTTACAGGCTGCGGAAAAACTCGAAACCGCTGTCATCCTGAGCGCAGCGAAGGATCTCGCTCTGAGTATTTTCAATGCAAGGCGAGATTCTTCGTCGCCGCTGCTCCTCAGAATGACAGCGCTTTCTAGTTTTTCCGCAGGCTCTTTTAGCCCCGCCGGTGCAAGGCCGTCCTGATTGCTCCCAAGTCCCACACCCCGCGCAGCTTGCGGCTGCAAGCTGCGCGGGGTGCGGGACGAATAGAGGGCGGGAGCCGCGATTTCGGCGGGGCTGAAGCCCCACCCTTCCAGCAGCGTCCAAACGTGGAGAGAACTCCTGGCTAAACTTGCGTCTTCTGCGCCATCTGGGGATTGTTTCTCCCCACCTATTGGCTTCGCCGCCCGGGGACAGTATCATAGGCGGCGCTTCATCGCGATGGGCAGACCGGGGCGAAGGGGTGCACTCGCTCGATCTGAGCCTGCAAGTAATTCCAAAGGTTACGGAGGTTACATCACATGCGTTACCGGGAACTGGGGCGTACCGGATGGAAGGTTTCGGAAATAAGCTTTGGCGCCTGGGCCATCGGGTCGGCGTGGGGAAAAGTTGATGACAACGAATCGCTGGCGGCGCTGCATCGTGCCATCGACTTGGGCGTCAACTTCATTGACACTGCCGACGTTTACGGCATGGGCCACAGCGAACGGCTGGTCGCGCGACTCAAGAAAGAGCGCCGTGAAACGATATACGTTGCCACCAAAGCTGGCCGGCGGCTCTCTCCGCACACCGCGGACGGATACAATCGGCAAAACCTGAGGCAATTCATCGAGGACAGCCTGCGCAACCTGGAAACCGATTGCCTTGATTTGGTGCAACTCCACTGTCCACCGACCGAGGTTTATTACCGCCCGGAAGTTTTCGGCATGCTCGACGACCTCACGAAGGAAGGCAAAATCCGCTATTACGGCGTGAGCGTGGAGAGAGTGGAAGAAGCCCTAAAGGCTATTGAGTTCCCCAACGTTCAATCCGTTCAAATTATCTTCAACATGTTCCGGACGCGACCGGCGGAATTGTTCTTTCCGGAGGCGCAGCGGCGGCGGGTGGGAATCCTGGCACGCGTCCCGCTGGCGAGCGGATTGCTGGCGGGCAAGATGACTCCGCAGACGGTGTTTGCGGCCGACGACCACCGAAACTTCAACCGTCACGGCAAGAGCTTCGATGTAGGCGAGACTTTTTCCGGTGTGGATTTCGAAACGGGTTTGGCCGCCGTGGAAGAGTTGCGCCAACTCGTTCCCCCCGGCGCTACGCTGGCACAATTGGCGTTGCGATGGATCCTGATGTTTACAGCCGTGACCTGCGCCATCCCGGGAGCCAAGCGGCCCTCGCAGGTGGAAGATAATGCCCGCGCGGCCGATCTTCCGCCCCTGACCGATGCGCAGATGGCCAAGGCGCGCGAGATTTACGACACTAACATCCGCAAACTCGTACATCAACGCTGGTGAGGTTGCGGGTGCAGTAAAACATTCATCATCACCAGGGACCTTAAAATGAGCAAACGCCTTTTCTCCCACTTCTTTTCCATCTTTCTCTTCCTCGCCGTCGCGAACGCGCAAGACACTTCGCTCCGGCCCCAGCCCTCACAGATTCCCGGGCCCTCCACCAGCGCGGATTTCTCTAAATGGCTGGCCGACATTAAGCATTGGCGCATGGAACGGCGTATCCGCATTGGTTATGACGATTCGGAATACCTCCGTCCGCAACTGGCGTGGACACAGTCGAGCTTCATCCAGCCGCAGATGATGATTCACGACCGCTACTTCTACGATCCGGTGGCGGGCCAATACACGGTGGACCGTTTTCTGGATGATTTGCAGCATCGCTACGGGGGCATCGACAGCGTGCTGGTTTGGCAGTCGTATCCGAACATGGGAATCGACAACCGCAATCAGTACGACCTGCTGCGCGACATGCCTGGGGGGGTTGCGGGTGTGCGGCAGATGATCGCGGATTTCCACCGCCGCGGGGTGCGCGTGCTTTTTCCCGTGATGGTATGGGACCAGGGCACGCGCGACGAGGGCGTGCCCAACTGGACAGCCACGGCGCGTTTGTTGGCGGAAGTCGGCGCCGACGGGGTGAATGGCGACACGCTCGACGCCATCCCCCGCGCCTTTCGCACCGCTTCCGACGAGACGGGTCACCCCTTGGCGCTCGAGCCCGAGAACCTGACCGTGGACCTCGGCCTGCCTTGGAACAATTTGAGCTGGGCTTACTGGGATTATTCTTTTGTGCCCACCGTCAGCCTGTTCAAGTGGCTGGAATCGCGCCACATGGTGAACATCTGCCGGCGCTGGGGACGTGACAAGACCGATGACCTTCAGCACGCCTTCTTCAACGGCGTGGGATATGAAAGTTGGGAAAACATCTGGGGTATTTGGAATGAGATTACGCCGCGCGATGCGGAAGCCCTGAGGCGCATTGCGACGATCGAGCGCGCCATGGCGCCGCTGCTGGTGAGTGCGGACTGGGAACCCCATACGCCCACGCTGCGTTATGGCGTTTTCGCCAGCAAGTTTCCCGGCCAGGGGCGGACCCTGTGGACCCTTGTCAATCGCAATGAATATGACGTGCCGGGTCGGCAGATGGAAGTGCCGCACGCACCGGGCACGCGCTATTACGACTTGTGGAGTGGCGCCGAGATGAAGCCGGAAATTCAGGGAACGACTGCCACGCTGAGCTTCGGGTTGGAAGCATACGGTTACGGAGCTGTGCTCGCTACGGCCAGCGAGCCGGATGCGCAACTGAACAAGCTGCTGGCGCGGATGAGCGAGCTTTCCCCGAAACGGTTGCAGGATTTTTCCCACGAATGGAAATTCCTGCCGCAACAGATTGTTGCCATCGCTGCGACCAAACCCGCGGCCACAGCGCCGGTGGGCATGGTGCGAATTCCCGGCGGCAAGTTTGAGTTCCGGATTTCCGGCATTGAAACCGAAGGCAGCAACGATGTTGGCGTTGACGTGCAATATCCGTGGGAAGAGTCCCCGCGACGGCATCATTTGAAGACGCTGGAAATGAAGCCGTTTTACATTGACAAGTTTCCTGTGACCAACGCAGAGTTCAAGAAGTTCGTCGATGCCACCCACTACCACCCGAAGGACGAACACAATTTCCTGCGTGACTGGAAAAATGCCGCGTTCCCGGAGGGCTGGGCGAATAAGCCCGTGACGTGGGTTTCCCTTGATGACGCTCGCGCTTACGCCGAGTGGGCGGGCAAACGCCTTCCCCACGAGTGGGAGTGGCAGTATGCGGCGCAGGGGACGGACGGGCGCCTCTATCCATGGGGAAATGAGTGGAATGCCGCAGCTCTGCCGCCGGTCGAGACGCGCCGCGTGATGCGCGCCCCCAGCGATGTGGATGCCTACCCGCAAGGCGCAAGTCTGTTCGGGGTGATGGACCTGACCGGTAACGTCTGGCAGTGGACGGAGGAATTCACGGACCAGCACACGCGTGCTGCCATCCTGCGGGGCGGAAGCTATTACCAGCCGCAAGGATCACATTGGTATTTCCCCCAAGCCTACAAGCTGAACGAGCATGGGAAATACCTGCTGATCGCTCCGAGCACAGACCGGTCCGCAAGCGTGGGATTCCGCTGCGTGGTGAATGCGGAGTGAGGTGTAGCGACAATCACTGCCGCAGCATTCCCCTGACGTCAAGAATACCGCGGGAGAGCTACAGGAGGGGCAGGGCTAAACAGGCCGCGGAAAAATCCGCCCGCCCGATCATTATCAACACCACCCTTTTATCCTATTGTCAGCACCACCCCTGCGCTCGGTGCGCCACCCTCCTCATCTGAGGAGGGGAGTTCCTTCTTGGCTCCCCTCCTGATTCAGGAGGGGTGGCGCCTTGGGCGCCGGGGTGGTTGTCCGCGGCGGGGTCATTGTAAAGCCCCGCCCTTCCAGACCCGTGGTGAGAAATCCAGGCAGGGTAGTGTCCAAGAAGTGCCTGGACAACGCGTCGGGGGCAGCGCCGGCCTTCTGCCGATCCCGGCTCGCCGGGAATCGCCGAAGGCGCTCACTGCCTACTGCTCTCCGCTAGCCCGGCGATAAAACGCCAACTGTGCATCGCCATGACGCAGAAGGCGCGTGCGTTGGAGTGTGAGGTAATTCTCTTCCAGTTGCACGTGTCGCGAATGCTCGGCGATGACGATCGACGCAGGCCGCAGCAGCGACCCGCGCGCAAGTTGCCGCAGCGTGTGGTGATACTCGCGAATCTCCTCGTACGGCGGGTCAAGGAAGATCACGTCGAAGCATTCACTTTCGCGCCCCAGCCGCTCCAGGCCCGTCAGCACGGTGCAAGTTAGGAGTGCGTATCCGGAATCAATCTCGAGATCCCTCAGATTTTGCCGGATCAGTTGGGCGGCGGCGCGATGATGCTCGATAAAGACCACGTCACGCGCGCCGCGGCTCAAGGCTTCTATTCCCACCGCACCCGTGCCCGCGTAGGCGTCGAGAAAGGTTGAGCCCTGCACGCTGGGGCCGAGGACGTCAAACAAAGTTTCACGCAACTGGTCGGTGGTGGGACGCAGATTCCCACCCTTCAAGGTGCGCAGGCGAAGACCGCGGTAAATTCCGGAAATAATCCGCATAATCTGTCTATCGGTTCATCGGCTCATCTGATTGCCCGATTGCTCTTCCGATGATCCCATGAACCGATGGGTCGATGAGTCGATATTTTCACGCCACGCTCGCCAGGCCGTAGCGGCGCGGCCACTCGGTGCGGAGGTACGTGACGAAGGCCTCCATCTCTTCCGGCGAGGGTGGGTTGGCAATGAATTCCGCCGCCTCGCGCTTGGCCCATTCCAGGATTTCCTGGTCGCGCAAAAGGTTGGCGATGCGAAACGCCGGAATTCCCCACTGGCGCGTGCCGAAGAACTCGCCCGGGCCGCGCAGCTTGAGATCGATCTCGGCAATGCGAAAGCCATCGGTGGTCGCCACCATGGTGTTCAGGCGCTCCTGGGAAATCTCGCTCCGGCGCTCGTCCGCCATGAGCAAGCAATAGGATTTCTTGCTCCCGCGCCCGATGCGCCCGCGAAGCTGGTGAAGTTGCGACAGTCCGAAGCGGTCGGCGTGCTCAATGAGCATGATCGTGGCGTTGGGCACATCCACGCCCACTTCCACCACCGTGGTCGCCACCAGAATCTGCACTTCGCCGCTCTTGAAGCGCTGCATCATGTCTTCCTTCTCATCGCTCGCCAGGCGGCCGTGCAGCAGGCCGATGCGAAATTCCGAAAAAACGTTCCGCGCCAACTGCTCGTACATGCGCACAGCGGGCTTCAGATCCAGCTTACCACCCTCTTCGATTACCGGGCAGACAACGTACGCCTGCTCGCCGCGCCGCACCTTCTCGCGCAGGAACTTATACGCGCTCTCGCGGTCGCGCTCCTCCAGGAGCTTGGTCACGATGGGCGTGCGGTGGGGCGGCAACTCGTCAATCACGGAAAAATCCAGGTCGCCATACAGCGTCAGTGCCAAGGTGCGGGGGATGGGCGTGGCGGTCATCACCAGGACGTCGGGGTGATAGCCTTTGCGCATCAATTCGAAGCGCTGCAACACGCCGAAACGATGTTGCTCATCCACCACCACCAGTCCGAGCCGCGCGAAGTGCACGTCCTCCTCGATCAGCGCGTGGGTGCCGATCGCCAGATTTATGGCGCCCGCGGCGATGTCGCGCTTGATTTCCGCCTTCTCCGCCGCTTTGCGCGCGCTGATCAGCAGTTCCACGCGGTAGTCGAGCGGGCGGAACAACTGTTTAATGTAGAGGTAATGCTGCACGGCAAGGATTTCCGTGGGTGCCATCAGCGCCACCTGATAACCGTTTTCAATCGCCAGGATGGCGGCCTGGATGGCGACGATGGTCTTGCCGGAGCCCACGTCGCCTTGCAGCAAACGATTCATGGGGCGCACCGAACACATGTCGTCAACGATTTCCCTCAGCACCCGCTTTTGCGCGCTGGTGGGGTGAAAAGGCAGAATTTTGCGGATGGCCTGGCGGGCGCTGTCCTTCACCTGGAACTCCACGCCCGGTACCGCCTTGGCCTTGCGGCGCTTCAGCGCCAAACCCGCGCCCACACTGAAAAACTCTTCAAAAATCAATCGCTCTTGCGCCGGAGTGCGGAAAGCACAGAGCTTATCCAGATTTTGCTCGCCGGGGGGAAAGTGCGTTTGGCGAACCGCCGTGGCACGGTCAAGCAGACGGTTTTTCTGCACCACGGTGGCCGGCAGCCGGTCTGGAATCTGGCCGTCAACTCCCTCCAGCGCCGCCCACATCAGCCGCCGCAGCACCCGCGGCCCCAGCGACGCGATGGATTCATAAATGGGCACGACGCGGCCTATTTCCAGGGAGTCCCCACCCTCCGCTTCTTCTTCCGGCAGAATTTCAAATTGCGGCTGGATGATCTCCAGGGTCCCCGAGCCGTAACGGTCGCGGTCAACTTTGCCGTAGAAAAAAACCTGCTGCCCGGAATGGAAGACTTTGTTCTTCTCCAGGTAAACGGCGTTGAACCACTTGCACCTCAGCATGCCGCTGGAGTCGCTGGCCGCGAGGTCGTAGATGTAAATGCCGCGGCGCGTGCGCATCAGGCCGCAGGTCAGGACTTTCCCAAACACCGTGGTGGTCTGGCCGGGCACCAGGTCGCGAATGCGCGTCAGGCGCGTGCGGTCCTCGTAACGAAACGGGGTGTAGTAGAGCAGGTCTTCCACCGTGCGGATGCCGCGCGCGGCAAGAAGTTCCGCGCGCACGGGACCGACACCCTTCAGGAATTGAACCTCGGATGCGGCTGTAAGTTTGGGGTTCGCCATTCTTCTCCGATTTGACTATTATAACCGGGGCAACGGTGTCGCTTGCGCCCCAGTGCGGGATATCATTGCCGCTTGGGCCGTCCAGGGAGCGGGAAAACTGCACGGTCGCATCCTCGCGCCCAGCGGGTTTTCCTGGGGCATCGAGAAGAAATTCATTTTCCCCACCTATTGCACCCATGCCTCATACGCGCGCTAAATGGATAAAGTACCTGGTAGCCATTCTACTCGGCAACGCCTTGTATTTTGCGCTGTCACCGAACCTGCCGCCCGCCGCGCGGCACCGCTCGTGGGTAATCGACCTGGGAACCGTTATTGACTTCTGGTTTTGCCTGCTGGTTTATGGCCTCCTGGAACTCGGAGCCTTCTTCCGCCGCGATCACACCGGCCATCGTGGGCCAAAGGAGTAGCGCCGAACAGTGGCTGCCCCTCGACGGCTAGCTACTCGCGAAGCCTCCGCCATCCCGCGGGTGATGTCCTAATACTGTTGTGAGCCTACCCCAAAGGTGGGCGGACCTTCAGGCTCGACCTTATCCAAGAAATCCAACGCGGCACTTGAGCCCTGAATATTCTGGGGCTTAAACCGGCTGCGGGAAAATGCACCCCCGCGGACAACCACCCCGGCGCTCGGCGCGCCACCCCTCCTCATCTGAGGAGGGGAGCATTTTCAACAACTCCCCTCCTGATTCAGGAGGGGTGGCACACCAAGCGCCGGGGTGGTGCTGAACAGGTGTTCAGGGATGCTATTGATACTGACAGAGCCACCGGGTAAATCCGCAGCGTGTTAATGCCTCGGCCGCACTTTGCCACTTGCCCTTGGATTCCAAGCAGATCGGGTCACCCCCCCAGACTATATTATATTGATTCCATACGGGATGCCTGTCAGTTCCTCACCATGGGGAAGGGGGAGGTATTTCCGATATCTTATTAGCCCTATAACTATTTTTTCCTTGCTAAAGTGCCCGCTATGGCCTACATTGGAACTTCACAGCTTGATAGGGTGAACCGCACATTATGCTTAGTACAAGCGCTCAAGTAACCTGTTGTACCACATGTTGACCTCACCGTAAGCTGGTGACTCCCGGCAGGGCTAACTACTCTCAAACTAGGGGAAAGCGCTCGGAGGCGAGCGGGTGGATTTGTGTGTAAGTCGAAGTTTTGGCGCGAAAAAAAACTCTAAAGTTCACGGCAGCAAATGCCGACTATACACAGGAGGTTAGTTAAAAGTGGAAGCGAGAGAACAAGTAGGTGTTACTGCGGGAGAAGTTTGGCACGTTTTGAATGATTTCGGCCCGCAGACCGTAGCCCAACTGAAAAAAAGGCTTAATGGCTCGGGCGAACTCGTCGGATTCGCTCTGGGCTGGCTGGCGCGGGAGGACAAAATCGACATTTCCCTGGAGAAGAAGAAAAATTTTAAGATTGCCTTGAAGTAATCACGAACGGCCCATAAGGAGCAATCCCAACGATCATCGCAAGCCCGCCGTGGCAGGTCGGAATGTGCCGGGTAGGTGAAAAACCCAGGGAGAGCGCCAGTCCGGCGCAGTCGGGCTGGCAAAGTATTCGCGGCACGAATTTGGCGCCATGAGACGTCCCCCCAGGTTTTTCAAGTTCGGACACAAACGGCAGCGTTTAGCAACGTAGAGCATTGCCCGAGAAACCCGGCGTGATGGCAAAAGGAACAGAGGCCACATCTAATCTAATGGAGCGCTTATGACGGAGAGAATCAAAGCCCTGCTCGTCCACCACAATTCCGAAACGCTGGCCACCCTCAAGGGCGCGCTGGAGCGGCAGGGTATGCACATTATCGAAGCTCAATCGCGAGCGCAAGCCAAGCGTATGCTGGGTGGGCTGAACCCCGCTCCACTGGTCTTCACGGACACACAAATGCCCGACGGCACATGGGCCGACATTCTGGCAGTGGCCGAGAAAGCCGCAGAGCCTGTGAATGTGATTGTCGTGGCCCGTGTCGTGGACACGCGATTTTACGTGGAGGCCATTGAAACCGGCGCGTTCGACTTCCTGGCGCCACCCTTCAATGCCACCGACTTGGCATATGTGGTGCGAACCGCGCTTGACAATGCCCTCGCCCGGCGCGCCGCTCGCCCTCGCCCCACTAGCCTTGCGGAGGAGGGAGTGCTCGCCGAGGTTCGTGAGACAAATGCTACGAACTGACGCCGGTCGTTGCCCCCAAAGATCCCCCGGCCTGTCGCCGTCGGTTTCCCTTCCGGCGGCCTACTGGGGGGTTACAATCCCGGCATAGGCAGGGAAAAAAGTACTGAGGGGCAAACTGAAGACCCCATCCGGATCGGGATGCCTTGCCCATGGGTTGCGAAGGCTCAAGGTTGCCGTGCCGGAATCAAAGCTGAGCACCGTGTAGCAATGCGCATTGACGTACCACGGGTCCGTACCGGGCGGTAAAGATTGCCCCTTGGCCACCTCCTGATAAAAGCGGCTGCCCCCGGTGCAAGCCACGATGGGCATGCCATTCTTCACGGCTTCCGCCAGGGCCGCGCCCGCCTGCGCTTCGGACTGGTTCTCCTGGAAACGGGTACTCCCCGCCAGCGTTTGCATCACGCGGTCGGCGATGCCGCCTTGGCCCACGGCCCGGTAGGCGCCGAACAGTTCGCCATTCTGCTGAATCATCGCCACCATCTTGTCGAAAAACCCACCTGTTTCGAGCAGGCCGATCAGTGAGTCTTTCATGGAATCGGGCACCGCGATGGCGGCCATTTCTTTTTTGAGGCGCGACTCCATCTCGGTTCGATCGATGTTGCCGTATTGGTCAACTTGCGCGCGGATGGCGCGATCGTAAGCCAGCACCAGCGGATCGCTGGATGCCACCAGTTGTTCGGCGGGCTGCTTCAGCAACGGAAAGATATCGCTGCTGTCGATCGCTTGCCGCAATGACTCGCGCAGCACCCGTTGCGCGTAGGCGCGGAACAGTACCGCCACCCATTGCCCGTCGGAAAGATCATATCCGCTGTCGTGAGCGTAGCGAAGGTCCTCCGGGTAAGCGGTCTCCTCCTTGCCATCTCCGAAGGTCACCACGTAACTGTCGTCAGGATTGGCTCGAATCATCTTGCGAATGGCATCCTCGCGGTGCTGCGCCAAGGCGGCGATGACCGCGTGAAAATAGCAACTCCCCAGTTTCCCCTGGCGCACCGCCTCGGGAACAATGCCTTTTGACCCGTAAAGATCGTCGCCCGCCTTCGCCACCGGTAAGGTAGAGAAAAAAACCGCAACGCAAAGCACAACGCCAGCGCGTTTCAGCATGGTTTGCTCCCGCCAATTCACTCTTTCGACGAACCTTGGTTTAGGACGTTTCGCAAGAATACAAGGTGTTCTGGGAGCCGTCAAAGGCTTTATTCGATTCATGGACGTGAAGAGCAGCGGAATGCGGGCCATAAGTGTCTTCGACGACCAACTCTCCCCCGTTGGCGCGATCAAAATCCCAGCCCTTTCCCAAGGGAGAGAGATGTGATTCTGGTTTCTCGCCCTCTCCCTTGGGGAGAGGGGGGACCGCAAGGCGCGGGGGGAGGGGTTTCTTCGCGGGTGATGCATTCATGGCCGCGGAGGTATACGACGCCCGCGACTTTGACAGAACCCTGGTAAGCGCGGCCTCAGTCTTGACACCGCGAAGAGACTCAGCGAACAATGGTAGCGTCTTTCCCCCGCGCAGGGCTGAGAAATGAGCAAATCTGTATTCGACTTCGCTACCTTCCGCAGTGGTTTCACCTGAGGGTGACGCTTCCGATCGCGTGCCGATTGTAAGCACTTCCGAATGCCAATTCTGACTGGGAGGAAACCATGAAGCCAAGGCATAGGCTTATGCTTTTAGGCATATCTGCCCTGATGTCGCTGCACGTGGCCGCGCGGACGGCGGGGGAATTTCCCCCGCCCTCGCGGGTTTTCCAGTTCATTTACCAGGTGACGCTTAAGGATATTCCTGCCGCCGCGCAACGCGTGCGGGTGTGGATTCCGTGCGCCGCCACGGATTTGAATCAGACGGTGGTTTTAAAGAAGGTCAACGGGCCGGTTCACCTCCAGGTCACGCGCCAAGCGTCGTTCGGCAACCATATTCTTTACGGAGAAATCCTGCACCCCCAACCCGGCGCGGCGGAATTCACGGTAGAGTATCAAGTGACGCGCAAGGAATACTCCAAGGGGGACTATGAAAGCCTGTTGAAGGCCAGCCATGGGTCGGCGGCCGCGCCGAAAAATCTGAGACAATTTCTTGCGCCTGACCGCCTGGTTCCCATCGATGGGAAGATGAAGGAGCTGGCGGATGAGAATACGCGCGGGAAACAAGGTACAGTGGAAAAGGCGCACGCGCTGTACGATTATGTCTTCCAGACGGTCCGCTACGACAAATCCGGGACGGGCTGGGGGCGCGGCGATTCGCTTTGGGTGTGCGATGCCAAGCACGGCAACTGCACGGATTTCCACTCATTGTTCATCTCGCTGGCGCGGGCGGAGGGAATCCCCGCACGATTCGAAATTGGCTTTCCCGTGCCCAGCGGAAGGGAAGGAACCATTCCCGGCTATCATTGCTGGGCCGAATTTTATGTGAGCGGTGAGGGCTGGGTGCCGGTGGATATTTCTGAGGCCTGGAAAGACCCCCAAAAGCACGACTACTTTTTTGGCACCTTGGACGCCAACCGTGTGCAGTTCTCCGTCGGCCGCGACTTGACGCTCCAGCCGAAACAGGATGGCGGACCCCTTAACTACTTTATTTACCCGTACGTGGAAGTGGATGGAAAGCCGTTCGAAGGGATCGAGAAAAAGTTTTCGTATCGAGAAATGGCTGCAACCCCCGGCGTAGCGGTACAGGGAGTGGCGCGCTGAGTTGGAGCGAGCCGGAGTTTTCGCCGGGTGGGAAAAAAGGCCGCTCGCGGGGGGGGCAGGGTTCCGTTAAAGTCGCGGGCGTCGCATACCTCCGTGGCCTTGAATGTACCACCCGCGAAGAAACCCCTCACCCCCCGCCTTGCGGTCCCCCCTCTCCCCACGGGAGAGGGAGAGAAATCAAAATCACAGCCCTCTCCCAGGGGAGAGGGTACCCGACGGACGAGGGCACGTGACGGGTCCCTCTCAACCCCATTTGGCTTTGACGGTGCCTTGGGGGGGCGGGACGCCTTTCCGATCCCTACCTGTTTATCCTGCCGGGTTGCAGAAGACCCCATCCGGCGCCATAGAACGGCGATTTCAAATCGCCACGCCACCCGTGGCCTCGACGTCTACACAGCGATATTAACTGGCTATTAAAATTCCTCAAAAACCTGCCGATGTAATATTCATGTCACATGCTCCTCACATTAGGTTAATCACCCTCTTCCAGCATGGATGGGATTATCAGTACAGTTGGGTTTGATCCTGCGGGAGGAGTCGTTACCTCCTCCTGGCAGTTTTGAAGCAAAAACTTAAGGAGCAAATAATGTACAAACGCAAGCTTGTCACCCCTATAGTTGTGGGCATGGCGATGCTTCTGATGGGCGTCCCGACGTTGGGCATTCTCGCCAGCGACGGCGCTTCGTCCGCAGGAGACGCCACCACGCCTCCCGCGGCGAGCGCGACGCAACCTAGCACGAGTGCCAACGAGCAAATTACAACTTTAAAGCAGCAAATGGCTCTTCAGCAGAAACAGATCGAGCAAATGCAGAAGGCTTTGGAGGATCAGAAACGGCTTCTGGAACAACTCTCCAAGCCAGCCTCGACAATGGAGCAAGCGGCGCAGTCGGCGAAACCAGCCGCGGGCACAGGGCAAGCCGCGCAACCGGCGAAGGCGGCTGTGGGCACGGAGCCAGCCGCCCAACCGCACCCCGCCAGTCTGGGTGAAGTGGCTTCCACCACCCCGATGATTCCGCAGTCCCAAGCGAAGGTGGAAAACGCCGCCATACCCGCACCAGCGGGACAGAAATCGGTTATGGACACGGAAACCTCGCCGCTTCAGATCCACCTCGGCAGTGCGACCATCACTCCCGTGGCGTTTATGGATTTCACCAGCGTATATCGCAACAAAGTCACCAATGGCAGCATCGCGACGAACTTCGGAAGTGTACCCTACGATACCACCGGAGCCAGCACCCTCCCCTATCAGGCCAACCTGAGCGAGTTTCGCCTCAGCACGGAGAATTCCCGCATCGGATTGCGCGTGGATGCGGACGTGAAAGGCGCTCATGTGATCGGCTACATGGAGGCGGACTTCCATGGCAACAACGCGGCAAGCGTCGCCGTTTCTACCAATAGCAACACGTTGCGCGAGCGGGTGTACTGGGTTGACTTGAACACCGGTAAATTTGAAATCCTGGGTGGTCAAACCTGGACCTTGTTGACTCCCGGACGCTCCGGCATATCGCCGCTCCCCGCTGACATCTTTTACTCGCAAGATGTGGATGTGAACTACCAGTTGGGGCTGGTTTTTGGGCGCATTCCGGAATTGCGCTTCGTTTACCACCCCACAAACCAATGGGCCTTTGCCGTTGCCCTCGATAGCCCCGACCAATACATTGGAGGTAATGGGGGCACCAGCGCCACTTTGGTCACCCTCCCCACCGCTCTCGCCACTACTTATGCGGCCCAACTGGACAATAGCGCCAATACCTTGGCCACCCCCAACCTGGCTCCGGACATCATTGCCAAACTGGCATTTGATCCGAACAAACATGCTCACTTCGAAATCGGAGGAATCGAGCGAACCTTCAAAGTCTATTATCCCGGTGTCGCTGCCACCAGTACTGTGGCTGCCATCCCTGCCGCCAATAACACGTCGGAGGGTGGCGGCGGGTTCGTTAACCTCAATTTCGAAGTGGTCAAAGGCTTCCGCCTGCTCACCAACAACTTCTGGAGTGACGGCGGCGGCCGTTACATCTATGGCTTGGCCCCCGACCTCGTCGTGCGCTCCAACGGCTCCCTCTCCCTCGTTCATAGTGGTTCAACGGTATCGGGGTTTGAGGCTAACGCGAAGAATACGATGATCTATGGCTATTACGGCGGCATCGACATCGGCCGCAACACCGGGTTCGACACCAACGGCACCACGCCTATTGGCTATGGCTATAGCTTGCGCGGCACAACCCTGACATCAGCGCAGGCAGCGACACAGCAAAGCCAGAATCGCAACTTCCAGGAACTCACTTTTGGCTTCAATCAGACCCTCTGGAAGAATGCGAAGTATGGCGCCCTGAACTTCATGGGCCAGTATTCCTATCTGACCCGCTCTCCATTTTTAGTAGCGGCCGGCACGCCCACCAATGCCAATGTCAATATGGTATTCTTCAACCTGCGCTACACGCTGCCGGGCTCGGCTCCAACCATGGGGAAACCCTACTAGTGAACCTCTCTGCGGTAGACCGTCATGACCCGCGTATTCCTCCCGCTTCCGTGTAGGCTTCGGCCCACACGGAAGTGGGAGCCAACTTCCCGATGATTCCCCTGGGCAACTAACATGGATTTCTCCCCACGGGTCTGGAAGGGCGGGGGTTTACAGGCTGCAGAGAAACTGGTTGGCGCTGTCATTATCAACGTCACCCCTTCTTCCCCTTGTCAGCACCACCCCTCCTCATCTGAGGAGGGGAGTTCTTTAGTAGCTCCCCTCCTGATTCAGGAGGGGTGGCACGTTGAGTGCCGGGGTGGTTATTCCCTTTAGTTCCCCTCTCCCCAAGGGAGAGGGAGAGAAATCAAAATCCCGGCCCTCTCCCAGAGGAGAGGGTGCCCGACGGAGGAGGGCAGGTGAGGGGTCGCTTTCAACCCCATTAGACTTTGACGGTGCCCTGGGCGACAGGTTCCCCAAAGGGCATGACTGAGGCGCAGAAGAGGTGTCAGGTATCAGGTGTTAGGGTTTTACCTGGCGCCTGGATACTAACACCTCCCATGCTCTGCGTCTCCGCGCCTCGGCGGGAACGGGCGCGCTCGTTGTAGTCTTATGGACCCTTTACACCTCCGCAACGTCTCCAACTCCACTTGGGGCTTTGTGGACTCTGATCTGTCTGACTTGTCCGATTGCGCTGGCTCGTCATTACCCCCTCAGTTTCTATTCTGTCCTTCTCATGAATGCTGCTACTTATGCGTTGGTCGGTACGGTCGCGGAAACCATTCGGCGACACTACAAACGTGCCCGCTTGATTTCAATCTGACCCACTACCAAAGAATGTTGCTGCCCGACCAATTCAATGGCACTATAGAAGTTGGAAGTTCTCGGGGGACCTTTGGAATTTTTCCTCGAAAGCATGGCACGAATCCTGTTGCGGTCTAGACGGCTCATGACGGTAAGCATCTTGGTCTTATTGGCTGGGGTGGTTGTTCTTTCCGCCGCCACTCGAAAGCCTTGCCTCCAAGTGTGCACCGGGGCGTGGCACACCTGGAAGGCTGGTCACATGACCCGGCCGGAGGCTCAGGAAGCCTGCAAGCTGCGCGTGTCCGCTGAGGCCCAGACGCCACAAGTTGTTCCCGAAGTGGCAATGCTCCCCCCACCGTCGATCTATGTTCCGCTCGATCAAACCATTCCTCCCGCAATCTCCATAGTTGTTCAGTTACGCCACTTCCGGGCTCCGCCTCCCCTCGGCTAGCTCCGCCCCTTTTTCAATTTTCGCCCTCGTCCGGTTTTGTTCACCCCGTCAATGGGCCGTATTGGCCTGCGGAGGCCCTCAACGATTGCAGGCCACGGGACATCAGATAAGAAGAGAGGGCAAAACATGTTGGAGTTCGCGCCATCTCACAATCGCGATAGGGAGTTCCTAAAAAACTCCCCTCCTGATTCAGGAGGGGTGGCGCTTTAGGCGCCGGGGGGGTAATCCGCAGCGGGGCGTCTTCCGAAACCTGTGAAGCCCCGCCCTTACATACTTTGAGAGGGTAGAGGCATGCAAACTCCAATAACCATCGAGCAGATCCAACAACTCAAAAACTTCGATACGTGTCTAATTTCCGATGCCATCGAAAGTTTCGGCGTCCGCTTGCGCAATCAAGGTTTTGCCACCGCAGGCTTTCGCTGTCTCTTCAAAAGTTTTCCTCCCATGGTGGGCTACGCCGCCACTTGTAAAATTCGTTCGGCAGATCCCCCGATGGTGGGCAGCCGCTACGAGGAGCGCACCGACTGGTGGAGGCACATCGGCAGCATTCCGGCTCCGCGCGTTTTGGTGATGCAAGACATTGATGACCCGCCCGGCACTGGGGCTTTCCTCGGCAAGGTTCACGTCAACATCTTGATAACCTTGGGTTGCGTGGGAGCGATAACCAACGGAACCGCGCGAGAATTGCCCGGAATCGAAGCCAGCGGTTTCCAGGTATTTGCGAGACGTCTCGCCATCTCGCGAGCCTATATCCACGTCGTGGAATACGGCGGCCCGGTGGAGGTCGGCGGCCTCACGATTCAACCCGGCAACTTAATCCATGGGGACCGGCATGGCGTCCTGACCGTTCCACAAGAACTGGCGCTGAAACTGCCTGCGGTGGCGCGTGCGATTGGGGAAAAGAAGCAGCATTTGATCGATTTGTCCAGGAAGCCCGGAACCACCCATGAGGAACTCAGCCGGGGTCTCAGAGATTTACTCGACTTTAACCCGGATTCCCTTCGTGATGGAGCAAAAAGAGGTTAGAGGAAATCAATCATGAACTTATTCCCGAGACACCCCCTCACCCACCGCCTTGCGGTCCCCCCTCTCCCCCAAGGGGGCGACGGAAGAAGGATTTTTGGTTTTGGTGCTGCATCCATGGTTTTCTCCGACCCAAAAGGGGAGGGTGCTGACAACTGAAAACTCAGGACTGACGATTAATTCCCTCGCCCTCCAATTTGGGTGATAGGGATGAGTTGTTTTGAATTTACTTCCCTCTCCCCCTTGGGGGAGAGGGGGGACCGCAAGGCGGTGGGTGAGGGGGTCGAATATTGGGCACGGTCAGCTTAAGTGAACAGGATTGGCCTTAACCCGGATTCCCTTCGTGATGGAGCAAAACAGTGGAAACGATGAACAAGCAATCCTCCAGCAGGAATCTATTTGCAGATGTAGCCGGGGTTAGCCTCGCCGCTATCTTGATCGTACTGCTTCCTTCCTGCGGCAAGCTTCGAGCCAAGAGCGACTCCCCGGTAGAAGTAACTGTCGGGGTGACGAAGGTAACCCGGAAATCTCTTCAGCGGCAAATTACCCTTTCCTCGGAGCTCGTCCCCTTTCAGGAAATTGACGTGTACGCGAAAGAGTCAGGTTTTGTCAAAAAGCTATACGTCGACTATGGCAGCCGCGTGCAGGCGGGTCAATTGATGGCAACCCTGGAAATTCCGGAGCTTGAGGCGCAATTGCAAGAGGACCAAGCCGCCATCAAGAATGCAACGGACCAGGTTTCCCAAGCCGACAACCAGATGAAACGTTATCAGGCACAGTACAAGGCTCTCCACCTCGAATATACCCGCTTGAATGGCGTGTTTGAAAGCCAGCCCGGCTTGGTGGCCCAGCAGGAAGTCGATGACGCGCAAGGCAAAGACATGGCGGCGGCGTCGCAGGTGGATGCGGCACAGTCAAATCTCGAGGGTGCACAGAGCAACCTGCTGGTCAGCAGGTCCAAACTTATTCACGACCAGGCGTTGTTCGCTTATGCCAGTATCACCGCTCCGTTCGCCGGCGTGGTGACCCAGCGCACCGCCAACCTGGGAACGCTGATGCAGGCAGGCACGAGCTCCAGCACCCAGGCCATGCCCCTGGTCAAGTTATCGCAGGATGATCTGTATCGTTTGGTGATTCCGGTTCCCGAGTCCTCGGTGCGCTACATCCGGGATGGCGCTCCCGTCGAGGTGCGGGTACCGGCTCTAAATCGGACTTTTCCCGGCAAGGTGGCCCGCTTTTCCCTGGACGTGCAGGAGGGCACGCGCACCATGCACACCGAGGTGGACGTTCCCAACCCCGGCCGGCTTTTGATGCCGGGAATGTATGCGGAGACCACCCTTACCCTGGAAGCAAGAGATAACGTCATGGCGGTGCCTTTGGAGGCGTTGGACCATGCGGGCGACCAGACCAGCGTGGATGTGGTGAGTCCCTCCGGCAAAGTCGAGAATCGGGTGGTAACGATGGGCCTTGAAACCTCCACCGACGCGGAAGTTGTCTCGGGCCTCGCGGAAGGTGAATCGGTGATTGTCAGCGACCGCAGCGGTCTTAAACCCGGCGAAGAAGTGCGTGCGCAAGTTGTCCAGATGCTGCAATACCACGGAGGGCACGGGCAGTAGGCAGTGGGCAGTTGCCCACAGCTAAGCCCCAAAGGGGCGAGCTAAGAGACCCGGACCGGACGCCTCTGGGAGCCCGCGAAGCGGGTGCCCTTGGCCGTTTAGGTTAACGCTATGGGCCATCGGCTGGGTTAGGACGCCCCTTTGGGGCGGAGAGACGGTGGATTCTGACCGTTGCTGCAGGGGCAGGTCAGGGGGAAAAACATATGCCAGGATTTTCAATCCGCAACCCATACTTCATCGTCGTCTGTTGTCTGGTGCTGCTGCTCCTTGGGGTGAGCAGCCTGGCGCGCATGCCCATCGACCTTTTTCCGACCATTAATCTGCCGGAAGTGGTGGTGGCGACGTTCTACTCCGGCATGCCTCCACAGGATATCGAAATCGACATTACCAACCCGCTCGAACGCTTCTTCACCCTGGCCAGCGGTATCGATCACATGGAGTCGCGTTCGATGTTGGGAGTCAGCATCATCAAAATCTACTTCCAGCCGGGGACGAATGCCGACGCCGACGTGACGGAACTCTCGAACCTCGCCCTCGCGGACCTGAAGCGCTTGCCGCCCGGCACCTTGCCGCCCGTAGTGCTGAAGTTTGATGCCTCCAGCCTGCCCGTTTGCCTGGTGACGGTGAAAGGACCGGGACTCAACGAAACGCAACTTCACGACTACGCCCAATTTGCCATTCGCAACCAGATTGCCGTGGTGCAAGGGGCGGAGATACCGCCGCCGTTTGGCGGGAAATACCGCCAAGCCATGGTGTACGTGGATCCCTACAAGCTCTTTTCGCGTCAGATGACTCCCATGGACGTGGTGGACGCGGTAAACCAATCGAACCTGATCCTGCCCGCCGGGGATGTGAAGATGGGCCCCACCGATTACTATGTTTATTCCAACAGCCTCGTGGATCAAGTGAAGGACTTGAACAGTATCCCCATCAAGACGGTGGGGACCTCGTGGGTTACGGTGGGAGACGTGGGAAAGGCCGAAGACGCCAATCAAATTCAGTACAACGTGGTGCGGGTGGACGGCCAGCGATCGAGCTACATCCCCATCATGAAGCAAGGGGGCGATACCAACACGATTGCGGTGGTTGACGGGGTGCGGGCCTTGATCGGCCACTTGTATGACATCCCCAAGCAGATGACGGCCAGCCTGGTGTTCGATCAATCTGTGTACGTCAAGGAAGCAATCCACACGGTGCTGCATGAGGGCCTCCTTGGACTTATTCTCACCAGTATCATGATTCTGCTCTTTCTCGGCAGCTTCCGCGCCACCTCCGCGGTTCTGCTTTCCATTCCCATTTCCGCCTTGACCATGTTTGTCGCGCTGAATCTGCTGGGCGGCACCGTGAACACCATGATTCTTGGGGGCCTCGCGCTGGCTTTTTCCCGCGTGATCGACAATTCGGTGATCTCGCTCGAAAACATCTATCGTCACCTGGAAATGGGCGCCTTACCCATGGTCGCAGCGGAGGAGGGCGGGGCGGAAGTGAACCTGGCCGTGCTCGCTGCGACCCTGGTGGACGTGGTGGACTTTCTCCCCGTGGTGTTTCTCTATGGCGTGAGCAAATTCCTTTTCTCCGCGCTGGCCATGGCTTTCTGCCTCTCCCTCCTGGCGTCTTTCGTGGTGGCGATGACGGTGATTCCGCTTTTCTGCTCGCGCTTCTTGAAGCAGGTGCCGCACGCGCAAGGGCACGAACTGAAAGAAGGGGTGTATGAAGTTGAGCCGACCAAGCCGGCCCACCTTTCCCGGTGGGAAAGGTTTAATGCCGGCTTCAACCGGCACTTCAACAAGCTGCTGGATTTCTACGAGCGCTGGGTGCGGCGAGCCCTGGTGCGGCCGGGGCTTACCGTGGCGCTCCTGGCGGGGCTATTTTTGCTCAGCCTGATCATTTACCCCTTTCTGGGCTTGGCCTTTTTCCCGCGCACCGATGCCGGGCAATTCACCATCAACCTCAAGGCGCCCACCGGCACGCGCATTGAAGTGACCGAGCAGTACGTGGCCAAGGTGGAGAACCTGATCCGGCAGGTCGTTGATCCCAAGGACTTCAAGCTGGTGGTCTCCAACATTGGGGTGGTGCCGGATTTTTCCTCTCTCTACACCACCAACGCCGGGGAATACACCGCCACCGTGCAGGTGCAGCTTCAGGATGAGCACCGGCGCAGCAGTTTCGATTATATGCGGCAGGTTCAGGATGAACTGAGCAGGCAGGATCCGGAGATTCGCACGTTCTTCTCCAGTGGCTCCATGGTGGACGCGATCTTGAACATGGGAATGCCGGCGCCCATCGATGTGCAAGTGAGCAGTTCGAAGCTGGAACTGAGTTACGGGATCGCGGAGGACTTGGCCAGGCAGATCCGGGGGTTGCGGGGTGTCGGCCAGGTCTACATTCCGCAGGACATGAACTATCCGGCGCTGCGGTTGGATGTAGACCGTGTGCACGCGGGGGAACTGGGACTGAGCCAGAAGGACGTGGTGGACAATGTCATCACCGCCCTGAATTCGAACTTGATGATTGCGCCCAACTACTGGGTGGATCGGGAAACGGGAAATGACTACTTCCTGACCGTGCAATACTTCGAGAACGGCCCAGCGGCGATTCACAATCCCACGGATTTGAAGAACATTCCGCTGCGGGCGCCTAACTTAAAGGAGCCCACGACGCTCGACACGGTGGTAAAACTCACCAGCCTTCAATCGCCCACGGAAGTGGACCATTACCAGATTCAGAGGGTTTCGGATGTGTATGTGACCCCGGTGGGAGAGGACCTGGGGAAACTCACCGCTGCTATACGCGGCATCCTGGCGAAGACCAATATCCCGGGCAATGTGCGGGTTAATTTGCGCGGCATGGTGAATGGCATGGAGGCTTCCTTTAAAAGTTTCGGCCTGGGCTTCATGCTCTCTTTCATGCTGCTGTATCTCATCCTGGTGGCGCAGTTTCGTTCCTTCGTCGATCCCTTCTTGATCATGCTGGCCATTCCCATGGGTTTTATAGGGGTGCTCATCATCCTGCCGCTCACTCACAGCACCATGAACGTGATGTCGCTCATGGGGGTGCTGATGCTGGTGGGCATTGCCGATTCCAACAGCATCCTGATTGTGGATTTCGCGCATATCCTGGAGACGCAAGGGCTGGCGCCCGAAGATGCCGTGATTACAGCGTGCCGCGTGCGCCTGCGGCCCATCCTGATGACCTCGCTCGCCACGATTATCGGCATGATTCCGATGGCGCTGAAAATGGGGACGGGCGCCGAGCAGTACACGCCCATGGCGCGCGCTATTATCGGCGGCCTGACCTCGTCAGTGATCTTGACGATTTTCATCGTTCCCGCCGCGTATATGCTGGTGTACGGCGGCCGCAAGGCAAGCCCGGCCCGCGGACCCAAGGAGGTTGGGGAATGAGAAATTTTCTCACATTGATTCTTCTCGTGCCGCGAAAGAAAGGCTCACCACAGAGCGCACAGAGACCACAAAGGAAAGTACCTCCACTGGCGCGGGCGCTGGTCTTTACGCTCGGGATGCTGACGATGGTCCCCGCTCTGGCGGCGCCGCAGCAAACGCCCAAGCTCTCCTTAAAGGACGCGGAGACGCTGGCGTTGCGCAACCATCCCTTGTTGCAGGCTGCCAACTACGAGGCGGAAGCGGCCGGCCAAGTGACCCGCGAACAGAAATCGGCCTATTACCCCACCGCCACAGGAGCTCTCACGGGGGCGGCGGCAATATCCGGCAGCCGCATTGCCGCAGGTTATCTCAACAATCCGATTATCTATAACCGCGAATCAAACGGCCTGGAAGTTCACCAGCTTATTACCGATTTCGGCCGCACGTCCAACCTGGTGGGCGCGGCGCGGCTGGGAGCAAAGGCCGCTTCCGAGAGCGCGCAGCAAACCGAACAAGACGTGCTGCTGGCCGTCAATCGCGCCTACTACGGCGTCCTGCGCGCGGAAGCGGTGCTCAAGGTCGCGGAAGAAACCGTGAAGACTCGCCAGGTTCTTACCGACCAAGTTACGACGCTGGAGAAGAACAAACTGAAATCCATGTTGGACGTGAGTTTCGCCGAGGTTAATTTATCGCAGGCGCGGCTATTGCTCGTCCAGGCGCAAAACGACCAGAAGGCGGCTTATGCGGAATTGGCCACCGCCCTCGGGCTCGCCAATCCTCAACCGTTTGATCTCACGGAAGAGCCGATGCCTGCCGCGCCCCCCGATGAGCCGACCGACTTGATCGCGCAAGCCCTCCAGAATCGGCCGGACCTCTCGAGCGCCCGCTTCAGTCACGATGCTGCTCTACGTTATGCGCGCGCCGAGCGCGATTTGTCGATGCCCACCGTCAGCGCGACGGGCGCCGCGGGCCTCACCCCGGCTTATCAGGCCCCACTCACCGACCGCTACGCCGCGGCGGGCATTAATGTGAATATCCCGATCTTTAACGGGTTTCTCTTTTCCGCCCGTCACCAGGAAGCGAACCTGCGCGCCCAAGCGGCAGACCAAGGCATGCGCGATCTTGCCGACCGCGTCGCGCGCGACGTGCGAACCGCCTGGCTCGACGCCGGCACCGCCTTCCAGCGTCTCGCCGTCACCGCCCAGTTCCTGCATCAGGCCACCCTGGCGCTGGACCTCGCCCAGGGCCGCTATAAACTGGGGCTCAGCTCAATCGTCGAGCTCTCCCAGGCGGAACTGAATCTGACCCAAGCCCAAATCGCCGACACCAGCGCGAAGTACGATTTCCAGCTTCAGTCCGCGGCCCTTTCCTATCAGACGGGACAGTTGCACTAGCGCGGACCTTACTCCTTCAGGTTCTGGGCCAGGTAATTCGCCAAGCCTAGTTGCTTGATGAGGTTCAGTTGCGTTTCCAGGTAATCGGCGTGCCGCTCCTCGTCGCGCAGGTTGCCGCGCAGCAGTTCAGCGGAGGCATTGTCGCCGGCCTTGGTGCAAATGCCGACTCCCTGGTTATAGCTAAAAATTGCCGCCGTCTCATCTTTTAGACCGTTGGCAAACTGCTCCTCCACGTCTTTGCCGATCTGGATTTTCGGCATCGACTGCACGTCGGGCTCGCCCTCCAGAAAGAGAATGTGGCGGATCAATCTCTCGGCGTGTTTCATTTCTTCAATGGCTCGCTTGGTAGTGGTGGCCGCCAACCCCTTGTAACCCCAACTCTCACACATTTCGGCGTGGAGGATGTACCCGTGCACCGCACCCAACTCATCAGTTAAATCTTCCTGCAAAACTTTCAACACTTCCGGTTTACCTATCATGGCAGACTCCTTGTAATCGACGGGCTCTGCAATCGCACCTATGCGCAGTGCCATCATCGGGTGGACGAGAAGGGCGAGGCGGACCTTCGGTAACCCTATTATACGCCTGGAAGCCATCCGCAGAGATATAACTGTTGGCGGACAGTGGCTACACGGTGGTAGGCAGAAAGCAGCGAGCGCCTTTGTAGAGCCCGCCTTCAGCCGGGCAGTTTTTCGGCGCCGCACCGAACCAGCCTTTGGCGCCTGACACCTAATACCCAGCCCGCGCAGACACCGGACTTCGGACGCTGGGCGTTGGCCGCGGACCTTACCCCCCAACCCCGCGTACCCGCCACCACATCGCATAAGTCCTTTCTTTCCAAACACTCATCGGCTAGCGCGGGAATCGCATGTGGCAAGTTATTTGTTTTCTTTAAGTTATCGGCTTGGCGGGGATTTGAGGCGTTTTTTGCGGTTTCAGAGGCCTTGAATCTGTCTATCTCTTTTATTTTCAGCAACTCATCGGCAAATTAGGTAACCTCTTTATTTTCAATGAACCATCGGCTATGACATTTTTTGTCACTTTACGCCCCTTTGTTTTCAATAACTCATCGGAGTCGACCTTCATTTTGGCATTTTTTGGAATGCGGGCCTCCGCTTTGATTATTGCGGACAAATTGGCATCCGCCACGCTTGTCGCACGCGCAATTCCTCCCCTCATGTAATCGGCGCTCGCCCCAAGGTGGGAGATTCGCACGGGGATCGTATGACCTTTAACCTTCATCGTATTTCTAGGCTATACCAGTTGGATCATTTTGTCAAGAGACAAAATGCCGGGCCGGTCGGCCCGTCGCACCATCGGGTCATCGGCGGGCTGGCGCAGACCTCCAAGTATCGGGGTGTGCGCCCGCCAGAACGTGGCCTGGGTTCTGGTTGTTTGGGTGTGGATTTGCTCATGTTCTAGCGCTGGTGAAAGGAGGCGCACATGAGCACCTTTGTGATTGTGTTCATTTTGTCGCTTTCAGGCCTCGCCTTAGGTATGACCGTCTTCACGTCGGTCAGGGGCGTGCGAGGTTATTGGCGGGCTCGGGGCAAACGATTGGTGACCTGCCCTGAGACTCATTGTGCCGCGGCAGTGGAGTTGGACGCCAAAGGCGCAGGCTTAAAGGCCTTTCGGGGAGGAACTTATCTCTGCCTTCAGGATTGCTCGCGCTGGCCGGAGAAGCAGGACTGCGCCCAGGATTGCCTGACTCAGGTCGAAGCTCTGGGGCAGGGGTGCCTGGTTCGCAACGTTGTGGCGGGATGGTACCAAGGCAAGACCTGCGTATATTGCCACAAGGCGCTGGATAACGTCGCGGATTGGACCGGTCACACGCCCGCTTTGCTAGCCCCGGATTCCAAGACCGCGAGCTGGGGCGATGTCCCAGCCGAGAAACTGCCGGAGATCTTCGCGACCTACAAACCCGTTTGCTGGTCGTGTCACATTGCGGAAACCTTCCGCCGTGAGCATCCTGAACTCGTCACCGACCGACCGGGGCGGTGGTAATCTCCCGCCAGCCTGCATTTCTCACTACGCGCTTGGAAGGGCGGAGCTTCACAGGCTGCGGAAAAACCGTCCACGGCGTACAACTACCCCGGCGCCCAAGGCGCCACCCCTCCTGAATCAGGAGGGGAGTTGTTGAAAACGCACCCCTCCTCAGATGAGGAGGGGTGGCGCGCCGAGCGCCGGGGTGGTGCTGATAGTGCTAGCGCCGAGCGCCACAGAGTTTTTCCGCAAAAGCCCCGCCACTTCCAGCAGATCCGGAGAGCCCCCAAACTTGGTGAGAAATCCGGGCTAGGGTGTGGGTGAATTGGCAGTAGCGAGCAGCATTCTATTCCTTTGGTTCTGGGAGCGGCATGGCATCACTGTCCACTCCTCATTTTAAGCGTTCTTCCCATCGGCAATTCCAGTGGTACCCCGGATCCATACACCAAATTCCCCCATAGTGCAGCGCCCCGGCGCTGAGAGGCCCACCACGAAAATTTCGTCTGCCTCAGGAGTTATTTGAAGGGATGTTACGGACTCTTTTTCGTGGCGTGTTATACTTTTGGGAAGATAAGACTTTCGGAGCCGGAACCGCGATGAAAAGTTGCCCCGATTGCGCGGCCACATATCCAGACGATTACGCCATGTGCCCCAAGGATGGGGCACCTCTGCACGAAACTACTTTGTGGCAGATTGGCACGGTCGTTCGCGGAAAATACCGTATTCTGGCGCGTTTGGGCGAAGGCGGCATGGCCGTCGTCTACAAGGCCCATCACGAACTGCTCGATGAATTGCGCGCCCTCAAGGTCATCAGGCCCGAACTCGCTCGCGATACCGATTTCATGAGCCGTTTCAAGAACGAAGCCATCATGGCGCGCAAGCTGAACCATCCAAACGCCGTGCGTGTGGATGATTTGGACATTGCCGAAGATGGCCTGCCCTTCATCGCCATGGAATTGGTAGTGGGCGACACGCTTGAGACGCTGGTGCAACGAGTGGGCGCCCTGCCTGTTTCCCTGGCGCTTGATATTGCCTTGAATGTTTGTGAAGCCCTCGATGCCGCGCACAAGCTGGGCCTCGTCCATCGTGATATCAAGCCCGAAAACATTGTCTTGGTCCCGCAGCGGGTGGGTCCTCCCATAGCCAAAATCCTGGATTTCGGGATTTCCCGCTTACGGGTCGAGGCCGCAGGCGCCAAGGGGTTGACGCAGACCGGTACGGTAATTGGCACCCCGGAATACATGTCGCCGGAGCAGGCCCTGGGCACGCGGGGTGGGGAAATCGACGGCCGCTCCGATCTCTATTCGCTCGGCCTCGTCATGTATCTAATGTTGACGGGCGAAATGCCTTTCAAAGCGGAATCCACGGTGGAGATAATCCTGCACCACCTCAGGACGAAGCCCAAGGCGCCGCACTCTTTGAAACCGGAATTGGGCATCCCGGAAGCTGTTTCCTCTATCGTGATGAAGGCGCTGGAAAAGGATCGTGAGAAGCGCTTTGCCACGGGGGCAGCGATGGCCGCCGCCATCAAGAAGGCGCGCGGCACCGCCACCCATCATTCAACGAAGATCGAATGGGGAACCTTAAGCTCCGCAGCAGCATCGTTTGGCGCCGAAAGAGTCGCGGCCAGCCCGTCGGCCACCCCCAACTCCTCGGCCAATGCCCGCCCGGCGAACCGGCGCGCTGTCACCCCAGCCGCTCCGATCGTCGAAAAGACTATATATAGGTCGTCAGCCCGGATTGGGCCTCCCCCCAGGCAGTTTCCAACCCGCACGGTATGGGCGCTGGTGGCACTGGCTTTAGTGATTGGGGGCGCGATTGCCGCTTGGAGGTACTTCGGGTCGGGGAATTCGGCGAAGCACGCCACGGGCAATGCGTCTGGCATGCCAAATACCGAACCCGCCAAGACTCCAACCCTCTCTCCTGCGGGGGGACAGAAAACCGCAGAGACCCCCCAAGTGGGGCCAGACTCACTTATCCCTCATGGGTCACAAGCAGCCGCCCAAAAGAATCTGGACTACTCGGAGCAATCCAGGGTAACCGAGCTAAACTCCCTGGCCGCCATTTACTATCGCGAGGGTGGGTGTAAAAAAGCCCTGCCGATTTACCAACAGGTACTGGAGATTGATCCCGGCAACCCCCGCGCTTACGCCGCCGTGGAAAAGTGTTATTCCAAGGTAAGAAACGGCGTGAGCATCCCCTCCACCACCACGCCACATTCTTCCCCCAACCCCTGAGCCTTGGCCAACAATATTGCGGCGATGAAGGTCAAACGGGCTTCCGGCGGGCAGCCGCCCATCGATAATGGATCAATTTGATGTAGTAGCGGCGAGTTTGCCTTGCCTAATAGCGGCGTAAGGCCGCCTCTACATCAAATTGACCTGCTACTTAGTGTGCTGTCCCGGCTAATTCTTTACAGTCCGGACAATGCCGGGGTGGCGCATACATTGACTTCTATGTATGCGCTACCCACAGTTGATTGGCAAATCCTAAGTTGGACGGGAGACTAGCCTTCGTGTTCAGGGTGCCGTCAAGGTCGCGGGCATCCATGGCCATGAATGCGTCACCCGCGAAGAAACCCCTCTCCCCAAGGGAGAGGGAAAGAAATCAAAATCAAAGCCCTCTCCCAGGGGAGAGGGTGCCCGACGGAGGAGGGCAGGTGAGGGGGCCCCCTCAATCCCATTAGACCTTGAGGGCGCCCTGCCATCGTGTTTCTTTGCGGTCCCCACCCGCCAATGTATAATGCTCGTTGGCATGCAACCCTGCGGAATGTCCAAAGCTCGGCAAACCTGAGAGATAAAATGCAGCGATCCACGCTCGTATCGATTTTTCGCCGGTTAGCGATGTTAGCTCCAATCTGTGGTGCCTTTTTCCTCTTGGCACAAACCCGGCCCACCGGCTCCGCGACCGGTTTGCATGCGGGGAAGCAAGCGGTGACGGCGCCGTCCGCCCGCCTGCAAACCTTCCGCAACCTCGGCAAAGCCTACTATGAGCAGGGCAAGTATGTTGAGGCTATCGAGCAATTTCAGCCGGTGGTGGCATCCGGAAAAGCGTCGGCCGCCGACCACCTGAACCTGGGCCTGGCGCTGATGCAGACGAACAGACTGGATGCCGCCCTCGGCGAAATGACCACTGCCAGGCAGATGGATCCACATCTCGTGCCCGCTGACTACAATCTCGGCATCCTCTACAAACACGAACTTCGCAATCCGGACGCCGAAGCGGCCCTGCGCCAGGTCGTTGCCGCCGATATTCAAGACCCCGCCACATGGTTCAATCTGGGGACCATTTATTTCGCCGAGAAAAAACTGGATGAGTCCCTGGACGCTTACCACCACGTTATCGAGATGGGATTTGGCCGCGGCCAAAACTTTTACGTCGCCTCGCTTTTCCGCACCTTTACCGTGCTTGTTCGCTTGAAGCGCCAGGATGACGCCCAGAAAGCGTTGAAACTGTGGGAAGGATTTCGCGACAAGGTTCCGAACATTTCACTTCAGGACCCGGCGCTGGAAGGCGGCCATTACGGCGGCATCCTGGTACCGTCCACGCCCGCTTTGGAAATCGCCCGCCTCGCGAATCTCGAGAGGATAACGTTTGCCGAGATCACCCAGAAGCTCGGGCTCGTCCTTCCCCCGGCAAGTACGATGGCCTTCGACCCGCGTCAGCCGATCAAGGCGGCGGATTACACACGGGAATTCGCCCGGCAAAATCTCCTGCCGCTCTTCGGTCCCTCCATCGCCGTGGGGGATTACGACAATGACGGGCGTCCGGACCTTTACGTGGTGCTGCCTTCCGCCCGGAACCATCTCTTTCACAATAATGGCGATGGAACATTCAGCGATGTGACGGAGAAGGCGGGAGTCGCCGGCCCGGGCGCGAGTCTGTCTGCCATCTTTGCCGACTTTGATAACAGCGGCAAGATGAGCCTGTTTGTAGCCGGCCTCGACGGCGTGAAAGTCTATCGCTACGCCGGCGACGGGGTGTTTCAAGATGATACGGAAAAGGCGGGGCTGAAGCCTGAGCCCGGCGAAGTGGACACGCGCGCCGTCCTGTTTGACGCCGATAACGACGGCTTCCTGGACCTCGTCATCACTGCGTACACGAACCTGGATCAGCCTCCGCAAAAGGATCCCTTTGTCTTTCCCGACGATTTCTCCGGGCGGGCGCTGCACTTCTATCGTAACAACGGCGACGGTTCGTTCACGGAGAAGACTTCCGCCGCCGGCCTCGCCTCCGCCAAGGGGCGAATGCGCGGGGCGGTGTTTGCCGATTTCACCAACCGAGGCTACTCCGACCTTTTTCTATTTCGTGATGACGGCCCTCCCTTGCTTTATGAGAATCAGGGTGAGGACAAGTTTGTATTACACGGGGAAACGGGCGCGCCGCTGGCGAAGGTGGTGTTCGACGCGCAGGTAGCCGATTTCAACCACGATGGTTATTTCGATCTGGCCGTCTGGTCTGCCGACGGGTATCAGGTGCTGCTCAACCAGCGTGATTGGAAATTTTCACCCGCGGCGGCGCCGGCCATTCCCGCCCCAGCCGGCTTTTTCACCTTCCGCGGCGCCGTGGCTGACCTTAACGGCGACAGCTTTGCGGATCTCCTGGTGGCCGATGCGCACGGTCTGCTCCATTTTCTGGTCAACCACGAGGGGCGATTCCGGGAAGGGTCGATCGCGCTTCCTGTAGGCAACCCGGCGACGCTCGCGGCGCTGATACCCACCTGGCTGGAGAATCCCGGCAAGATCGACCTGCTCGCCCTGACCCGTAGCGGGCAGTTGCTTGCCTTCGAGAAGGAAGGCCCGCCCCCGCGCTGGGTGGAAGTGAAGATGAGCGGCTACAAGAGCAACAGCCGGGGAATTGGCAGCGTGGTGGAATTCAAGGCAGGCAACTACTACAACAAGGTGATTATCACCAGCAGCCCCGTGCGGGTTTTTACCGGCGACTTGGCGAAGCTCGATGTCATTCGCGTCACCTGGCCGAATGCCGTGGTGCAAAATTGGATCGACGTAGCGACCGACAAGCAGGTTGAGGTTCGCGAATCCGAGCGCCTGGCAAGTTCCTGCCCCTTCCTTTACGCGTGGAATGGCCGGCGGTTCGTTTATGTGACTGATGTCCTGGGCGTCGCCCCGCTGGGCGAACTCGCCCCCGACGGCACCCGTGTCAAACCCTTTCCTGAGGAATTGGTGCGCCTGCCCAACCTTGTGCCCGATTCCAAAGGCGACTACGTTTTTCAGTTGACCAATGAGATGCGCGAGGCCGACTTCTTCGACCAAGTCAAACTTGTCGCTGTGGACCATCCCGCCGCCGAAGAAGTCTACGCGAATGAAATTTACGCCACCCATCCCGGGCCGCTTTCGATCTATACCGTAGGTGACAAGAGATTTCCGGTATCCGCCGTAGACGATCAAGGTCACGACGTCCTGCCCCTGCTTTTGCAACAGGACGGCCGCTACCCCGCCGGCTTTGCCCGCAACCGCATTCTGGGCATGGCGGATGTGCACTCACTCACGCTCGACCTGGGCAAGTTGCCTGCAAACGCGCCCGTAAGTTTGTGGCTCAACGGTTGGATTTTCTGGACCGATTCCAACGGCGCTCGCGCTCTGGAATCCAACCGGCAAACGCCAATGATTTCGCCTTATTTACAAGTTCGCGACGCGAGCGGAAAGTGGGTGACGGTCATCGCGGACATGGGGCTGCCGAGCGGCACGCATCGCACCATGCGCGTGGACCTGGCAGGCAAATTCCTATCCGCCGATCGCCAGGTGCGGATCGTAACCAATCTTTGCGTGTACTGGGACCAGATCTTCTTTACCACCCACGAAGCCCCGGCGCCCGCACACGTCACCGTGCCCCTTATCGATGCGGACTTGCATTACCGCGGCTTCTCGGCGCTCGCCAGCGACCCGGAGCACGTGAAGCCTGACGACTTTGATTATCGGCAAGTCATGACGGCGGCGCCGTGGAATCCCCTGCGGGGTCGCTACACGCGCTACGGATCCGTGGAAAACCTGCTAGCGCGGCCCGACGATCAATTGGTGGTAATGGCCACGGGCGACGAGATGACGGTGGAATTCAGCCCCCGCGCTTTGCCCCCCGTAAGACCGGGATGGAAGCGCGATTTCTTCCTCGACCTGCGCGGCTACGCCAAGGACGGTGAGCCCAACACCGCTTTCGCCTGGACCGTCGAACCCATGCCGTTCAGCGGAATGTCCAATTACCCGCCGAGCCCCGGCGACCAGGTCCCGAGCACGCCGGAGTATCATCAATATCTGCGTCAATACCAAACGCGACCCGGCTACGCGCTGATCCCACCCCTCGCCCCGGCTATCCATTAGAAGTGCCCCTTATAGAGCCCGCTCCCGTGGGGAGAGGGGGGAACCGAGAGGCGGTGGGTGAGGGTCTCCCCCCATAGGCGCTAGAATAAGCAACTTCCGGTCCGGCCCCGAAGGGGCCAACCGTGGGTAGCCGCAGGTTTTAACCTGCGGGTCGCAGAACCCCATGGACCCTTCAACCCCGACGGGGTTGACCGTTGGAAGGCCGGCCCCTTCAGGGCCGCATTCCTTTCTCGCCTTCGGTTTCCGTAGGTTTCACCTACGGCTATTCACGGTGTCCCGCTTCGCGGGAAGGAAGGCGGCGAATCAACGGATGGCTTATTCTAGGGCCTATGGGGCCTCTCCCTTGCCCTTTTTGCGCGCGGCCTGGTAAGCTCGCCGCAGTTCGCGCACCCAGTGGTCCGCCTCGCGGGTGGGTTTGGGAATGCGGAATCCGTCCACGCACTGGGTTACGATGCGCACTGCCGACTCCAGTGAGACGCGGTGCCCGATGGTGATGTAAATCGGCCTCACCTGGTCACGTGTGCGGAATACGACTCCGACTTTTTCGCCTTTGTCGACCAGCGGGGACGTGGAGCCTGACTTGTCGCCGAGCTCCGCCGCTTCACCCACCAGGATGGATTTGGCGCAGCCGATGGTGGGCCGGTCCAGAAGCAGACCGAGGTGGCAGGCAATCCCAAAGCGCCGGGGATGCGCTATGCCGTGCCCGTCGATCAGGATCACGTCCGGCTCGATCCGCAGCGGCGCGAAGGCGGCGAGGAGAACCGGGCTTTCGCGAAAGGAAAGCAACCCCGGCACATAAGGGAATCGCAGCTTGCGCCGGGCCATCCGCCGTTCCACCTCTTCCAGTTCGGGGAGCCGGTAGACAATCACGCCGGCGAAGGCCACGTTGGTTTCCAAGTCAAACGCCACGTCGGCTCCGGCCACATATTGCGGGGGTTCAAAACGGTCCTGCGTTTCCACCCGCTCGCGCCAGGCCAGTTGCAGACGCACGGCCTCGCGCGGGGTGACGTCCCAGCGGGTTGGTAATTTCGTTTTCATCTGGCGGCGATGGTGAGAGAATAACCTTACCCTAAGAAATCTACCACGCTTCTCTCGATGCGAGGACCCGCACCCATGAAACTCTTCAACTTCGAATTCAAGGCTCATCTCCATGATGCCGCTCATGTCCGAGCCGCCCTCAAGAGCCAGCGCGCGCGCTTCCTGGGAACCGACCGCCAGGTGGACACCTACTTCCGCGTTCCTGCGGGGCGGTTGAAGATCCGTGAAGGGCGCATTGAAAACTCCCTGATCTTTTACCAGCGGACCAACTCCGCGCACGCCCGGCGCTCCGCCGTGGAGATGATGCTCTTGCCGCGCCGGAACTCCGTGCGGGCGATTCTTTCGCGCGCACTCGGGGTTTTGGCCGTGGTGGACAAGCGGCGCGAGATCTATTTCGTGGGCAACGTCAAGATCCACCTCGACCGTGTTCGCGGCCTGGGAACCTTCGTGGAAGTTGAGGCAATGACCCGCTCGGGGGACATCGGCAAAGTCCGCGCCCAAGCCGCAAAGTTCCAGAAGCTTTTCGCCATTTCCCCGGCAGACATCGTGCCGCTTTCATATTCTGACCTGATCCTGAATAAACGCGCGAAGCGCCGGGCGTAACCGGCACCCGCGCGCGCAGGCCGCTTACACCACGTATTCGCGCACCTGGTCCATCGTGCGGTTTGCCGTTGCCACATCCGGCACATGCAGAACCTTGTAGAGGACGCCGCCTTCCAACCGGTGCGTATCGAGCGCCGCGGCAAATTCTGAAAACTCCGCCTTGACCACCACGGGCAGGCCTCCCAGCCGGCGCCGGAGTTTGCCGAGGATTGAAAACGCGGACGGAAAGTGGAGATCGTCGGCCAGCAAGACGGCTTTGAGCCCACGCAGCGTCGAGACGGCTTCCAGAAGATGGCGGCCATTGCCGTGGATGTGCACCACCCCGCCGTCAAAAGCCGAGAGAATTCGCTCCACTGGCTCACGTCCCCATTTTTCGAAATAATCGACGGAAGTCATATGAAAGGGATCGACACTCTCGGAAACAATGCGCCCGGGAATCCACTCCACCATGTTGCTGCAGGTTCCACCCGCCAGGAGCGGCGCATGTTGAAAAAAAGTCCGCTGCACATCCACGTTCAACTGATAAGCGAATTCAATCGCCTCGCGCACCTGCTCCGGGCGGTCCATTAAGTAGAGGTAAGTCTGCGTGGCGCCGAAAAGCTCGAAAACAAAGTTGAGGCCGTCGATCAGGATGAAATGGCTGATACCGAATTTGCCTTCGCTCGCCTCCCGGAACACTTCCAGCTCCTGGAGATAAAAGCGGTACCACGGCGATTGCCGGTTGATCGCCAGTTTGGGAAGGTCTCCCCAATCTTCCAAAATGGGCGGAACCATCGACGAAATCCAACCATTTTCCGGATGCGCCATGAACTGCACTTTGCCGCCCACGATGCCGCCGTACAACCCCTGGTCCATTTCACTCAGGTAGACAGACGGGATGGAGTCATCGTGAATCGCCGCTCGCTCGGCCAGTAACTCATCCCAGAACGCTACGCGTTCGGCCAGGTCCGGGCGGTCGGTGTAACCCGGCGGATACTTCGCGGCAAATTTTCGTACCGCATTGGTTTCCACTTCCATGCTCGCAAAGATCTTGTGTTGCGCGCGCGCCGTATAAAGCGAACGCAGCCTTTCAATGCGCGCTCCACTGTCAGGACAGTAACTAAAGGTAGAATCCATAAGGAGTTCTCCGTGGGAATAGAATTGGGGAAATGAGTGCTAAAGCAGTTTGCACGCCCCTATTATGCGTGACGCCGGTCGATTGTCCACCACAGAACGCGGAGTAAATGGGCACAATGACAAAAGCCCCTTCGGTCGCAGGCCATTCTGCCGGTCGGGTCACGGCTCTTCCGGTAAGTGCGCTGCGTCAGAAGTGGGAAACTGGTCGTGGTCACCCTGAAGCAGGAGGTCGGGACCTGCCCGGACTCAAGTCATCGGGGCGAGTACGCCGCTGCGGATGGCGCCGAAACCTGTGCCGCCCGGTTGAAAATAAAACGATAAGCCCCTTTCTTTTCAGTAACGCATGTCGAACACATCCTTTTCTCTTTTGACCAGTCTGGCTTCCCTGTTTTCATTGACCTGATTTCTTGCTTGAGCCCTCGAAATTTTCCTAATTCTTCGCTAATATCCTGTTATATCATAAGCTTATCCGGATCAGATTGCATAGCCAACTGTCTCCGCGTTCTCCTTGTTTTAGAGTCGCCAATATTGAAGGCACGAAAGGTCTCAGTGGTCTCTGTGTGAACCTCTTGGCAGCCACAAGGGACACGGAAACACAGCGGGGGCGTGGCGCCATTTGGGCGCCCAATTCTTTTCCGCCGTTGACGCCTGATAGCGGACTCGCGTCATTGCAATCCGATTCACGGCCCTGAACCGCGCCGACCTTTCTCTCCAAGTTCCCCCCACAGCACGGCTGTGATATTTGAATCCTTGTATTCGCACAGACTCTGAAGTCCGGCGATACTTCTTACCTGCCTTGGCAAGATTTACGTAGTCGGTGGCAGTCTGGCATACTTCCTGAAACCGTAACTGACATAAATATAAGCCCTTCTTCTGCCACTGAGTTGGCCCCCATCGTGCCATTCCCCTTTTGGGGATAGGGATTGCCTGGGCCTGTCGCAGGAAGCATGAGTAACAGGCGAAACGCGTCGGAGGTCTGATCGTCGGTTATTTTAGTGCATCGCTTTGGTGTAATCAGGACATCCTACAAATGACGACAAGTCTTAGGGAATCTGGTACGGAAAAGTAAAAGGAAGGAAATGGCAATCTGATCGGAGATGTGCCGGATGAACGAGGGGGCGCAGACAGGACTAGCAATCCAGCCCGGAGTTTCGCACTCTGGACTGAAAGGTCGTAAATTCTTGATTTTTCGTAAGGACTCTTGAAAGTATGGCTCTTCATTTTTCCCCTTTGGATTTCCCTTGCGGCTCCTCTGCTCTGCACACCCGGCATTGATTTTTGCGCTTTGAAGTTTCACTTTCATTGGCGGCTCCGCGGCGCGGTGCTGCTGGTTGGGGGAGAGGCCTATCGTTTACCATGTTTAGCACTCTAAAAGTATCTGCTGAGGACCGCCACCGCCGCGGCGTCGCGTTCACCTGCGGTTTGCTCTCCGAAGTTCTCTTGATCTGCGCAGCGGTATTTCTGGGTATATTCTTCCCCCACGAGTTGCAAGTAAACAATAGGCATTACGCGGTGACTTGGCTTCCTGCTTTGACGCCGGCGGAGAAGCCGGTCGTGCAGCCTCCACGCGAGATGGCTCGGGTGTTCATCCCGAAACTGAAACTGCTCGAGACCCCTAAACTCATTGCCCCCTCCGTGGCCAACCCCGAGGTCCCCAAGATTCGGCAAACTGTTGCTGCTCTGCCTATTCCCGAGCCCCCCATGCCGGCCCCTCCAGTTTCCCAGCCCAGCCCGCCCCCTAAGGAGCAGATCGCAGTCCACACCGGTCTTTTTGGAGGTGCGGCGGAACCGGTCACCACGAAACGTCCGGTGGAAGAGGTGCAGACGGGTGGGTTTGGGAATCCTCAAGGGTTGCCTGTCCGAGCGCAAGGTGAAAATCCCGGCAACGCCCCGAAGCTGGGATCCTTTGGGCTTCCGGAAGGCCCCGGCACAGGAAACGGGACCGGCGGATCTCATGGTATTCAGGGAGTGGTCGCCAGCGCCGGTTTTGGCAGCGGGGTGGCGGGCATGGGAAATGGTCGTGCCGGGGGTGGAACCGGGGAACCGAGAGTGACCTTGGGTGGCTTTGAGAAGGCCGCCCCAGCCGCGCCATCCACGGCGGAAACTCCTCACGTTCCACCACCCGCGGAGTTCCAGCCCGTCGAGATACTCTCCAAACCTGCCCCAGCCTATACGGAGGAAGCACGCCGCTTGGGCATTCAAGGTGAGGTGACGCTTTCCGTGGTCTTCCAGGCCAACGGCGCGATCCGTGTCATTGCCGTGGTCAGGTCTCTGGGACACGGGCTCGACCAAGCGGCGGAACAGGCTGCTACCCAGATTCGCTTCAAGCCAGCCCAGCGCTCCGGCCAGCGGACGGACTTTCCGGCTAACTTGCGCATCCAGTTCCGGCTGGCCGACCAATCCACGTAATCGGAGGGAAAGATATGCGTGATTTTCGCATCGGACACGCCGTCCGGTTTCTCCCAATCCTCGTCCTCGCCACCCCCGTGATTTTGTCCTCAGCCGGGCGTGACCGATCAAAACCCCAAAAGGTAGACGAGCAGCGTGAAACTCCTGAAATTGTCAGCATCATCGACCGCATTATCGCCAATGAGACGCAATATTATCAGAAACTAAAGGAATGCTCCCCTCGTCTCGAGACGTACCTTCAGTACTATCAACCTGAGGCCGAACTGGGCGACGTGGCCAGGGAAGATGCTTACTTTTTGGGCCGGCTGAAGTTCGGCAAAGACGCGAAGGAAGTATCCTTCATTCCGGATTCTGCCTTCGAATGGTTGCGCCGTGGCCCTGAGATGCTAAGGGCGCACCTCCACTTGGACGAGTTCGCGGTGGAACCCCTGGTGGTGGATGATAAGGGTCATTTTGATCGGAAGCACTACACCTTCGACGCTGTCCGCTGGGAGTACCTGGGCGACGTCCGCTGCCTGGCCCTCGACATCCATCCCCGAGGGCATGCCGGCGTAGGAGCCTTTGAGGGACGTATCTGGGTTGAGGATCATAATTACGCCATCGTGCGCTTGAACGGCACGCGGATCAATCACCCGCATCTGAAGTTTTACGTCCACTTTGATTGCTGGCGCGAGAATCTTCAACCCGGTCTGTGGCTGCCCGTCTATGTTTACAGCCAGGAATCGGATATCGGCAAGCGACTCCGATACAAGTCGGAGACACGGCTATGGGGCTATGACCTCACCGCTCACCATCAGCAGCAGGAGTGGACCGATATCCTGGTGGATGCCCCCGCGCCCATTCTTGACAACGGTAAAGCTACCTCGGACATGTCGCCCGTCGAGAGCCAGCGGCAGTTGACCATTGATGCCGAGCACAACGTGCTGGACCGGTTGGAAAAGGCGCGACTTATCGCCCCGCCGGGGCCCGTGGATAAGGTGCTCGAAACGGTGGTCAACAATCTGCGGGTCACCAACCACCTCGAAAACATGCCGCCGGTCCAGTGCCGCGTCATGTTGACTTCCCCGCTGGAATCGTTCAGCTTGGCCGATACGATTGTTGTCAGCCGGGGGCTTATCGATGTCCTGCCCGATGAGGCGAGTCTGGCCATGATTCTTGCTCATGAGCTCGCGCACATCGCTCTGGGACAAAAATTGGATACCAAGTATGCCTTCAACGACCGCTTGCAAATTTCCGATGAGAAACTGCTCGCCACCCTGGACGTGGACCGCGGCCGCAAAGATGAAGCTGCCGCCGATTCCAAGGGAATGGAGTTCCTGAAAAATTCGCCCTACAAAGACCAGCTTACCCAAGCCGGCCTGTTTCTGCGGGCGGCCGCTGCCACCGCCCCGCATGTTCCTCATCTCTTCGGGGCCCACTTGGGAAATGGCCTGACGGACGGCAATAAGCTGGTCCGCATGGCGGCATTGATCAGCGCCGCTCCTGCGCTTAAGCCCAAGAGTGTGGACCAGATCGCCGCGCTGCCCCTGGGCTCACGTGTGCAGGTCGATGCCTGGGAGGGGAATGTTAGCTTCACCACCCGGAAGACCTTGCCGCTTGCGGATGCCACGGAAAAAATGCCTTTCCAGGTTACACCCGTGATTCCATATTTGCGGCCCTATGTGCAAGCGCCAAAGATCGAAGTGTCCGCTCAGAACTAGCGCCAATACCGTTCAGATAAGGGGTTTCAGGAAAGCACCTCGGGTACCGTCGTGCCGTTGATCCCGAACCCGTGGGCGCAGTTCGGTATGACAATTTGTCCTCGTCTTTGTTTTCATCGATATGCCCGGGTGGACCTTCATTTTCGATATAGCGAGCGCTTCCATTAGCCGGCATTTCTCACGATCAGTTCGGAAGGGCGGGGCTCTACAGGCTGCGGAAAAACTCGAAAGCGCTGTCATTCTGAGCATTGACAGCCGTTCGGCTGCCCACGATAGGCAGAAACTCGGGCCGAGGAAGGGTAGCGCGGAACTGTTTTTTAGGTCCGCGCTACACCTGCTGAGTTCCAAGGACTTACGCGTCGAGTTTCTGCAGAGGAGCAGCGGCGGTCTTGAGCCTTGCGAAGGAAGAATCTCGCATTGCCTTGAAAACGCTCAGAGCGAGATCCTTCGCGTAGTTTACCCTGAGCGGAAGAGCGAGATTCTTCGCTGCGCTCAGAATGACAGCGAACGGGGAGATTCTTCGCTGCGCTCAGAATGACAGCGAACGGGCTCAGGATGACTGCATTGTAGGTTTTTTCGGCGGGGCTAAACAGGCTGCGGAAAAACTCGCCGACACTGTCATTCTGAGGAGCCGCAGGCGACGAAGAATCTCGCACTGCCTTGAAAACACTCAGAGCGAGATTCTTCGCTGCGCTCAGAATGACAGCGAATGAGCTCAGGATAACAGCATTGCAGGGTTTTTCCGCCGCCTGTGAAGCCCCGCCCTTCCAGAGTCGTCGTGAAAAATCCGGGCTAAAGGGGTCGCATTCCCTCAAGCCCGGGAACGCAAGACCGGTGTGATGCCACCAGGATCCGACCCTTTCAGGGTCGGACTTGATTGGGGGCGCGCTTTCCGGGGGTGTTGCCACTAGTGTCCTGAGTCAGAAGTTCGTTGCAGAATTCGCTATAGCGGAAGCGGAATTTCCGAAGCCTCCGTCAGGGGCGACGTCCTGTAGCCCATGGCGTAAGCCATGGGAATCGGGCCCTCTCCCCCTTTCGTCCCCCTCTCCCGCCTGGGCGGGAGAGGGGGCAGGGTGTAAGGGTGGGCGCTCGGACCCACGGCTTGCGCCATGGGCTACATTATGTCACTGCTGTCCAAGATAATCGCTAGCCCTGGACGCCGCCATTGCAGGGAAGGGCTTTAGGACAGAGAGAGTCGAGGGTTGGGGAGGA
>JBEKQO010000026.1:0-46636 GCA_049519635.1 Terriglobia bacterium
AGCTGGGACTGGGATTTGTCCTGCCGCACTGGAATGAGATCGCAGCGGCGTTGGCAGAGCGTAATCGCGAACGGGTCCCGCAGCTTGATGTATGTCAGCAATTATCTTAGCGCTTATGGGGCGTTGCCCCCGGCTACATAATAGATCCCCTGCGGGGATCAGGGATGGACAGTGCCTAGTGGTATTTTCGCAGCCTGTGAAGCCCACCGAAATCACAGCTCGCGTATTCTGTTCGTCCCGCCCCTATCGACTATGGGACGCCGCACTCCCTTGGCGTTTCGCCGGTCAGGCGGTGACCGACACTCCGCTATAAGTGGACCCTGACGGCGCGGTCGAACTTGTGTTGTTCTGTAAGAGCTGCTGCAACGAGCTAAAGTCTGACTGAGCACTCGAGAGATTGCCAGACTGTAAATCCTGACCCAACTGAGAGAACAATTGGGAAGCCTGACTCTGCTGACTTCCGCCCGAGTGGTGGTGATGAGAGTGGTGCATCTGTGAAGCCTGGCTTTGGAAGTCCTGCTGAATAGTGGAATAGTCGTTCTGCGCAGCCGAGAGATTTCCGGACTGAAGATCTTGCGCGAGTTGGCTAAAGGCCTGGGCAATCGGGCTACTGCTTTGCGACGTCGAAGTCGACGTGGACATGGTTTGGGATAGGTCGCTCTGTAACGTCGCGAAATCGGACTGGGACGCAGAAATATTGCCGGATTGCAGATCCTGGCCGAGTTGCTGGAATTCCTGCTGAACCTGTTGCAACTGACTGAACATACCGCTGGTAATGCCGGAAGTGGACATTATTGATCTCCTCGCGAAGAAAGCATCTTCATTAAGATTCCATCGACACTTTTCGCTGCAACTTTAACCGCGCTTAAATCGGGCTTAAGCTCAGCATGGAAGTGACGCAAGTACCGTGCCAACTGTACATAAAGGTCAGGATGGCGCCTATCATCAACATTTACGGGGACTTCGATAACGTGCACCAAAGTGGAGATTCGCGGATACACCCTCCGATTGGGCAACAAATGCCGAAGACACGGCAGGAAAACCTTGCCTGGCTGCGCGAATTTGGATAACACCAACCCCCTTTCTCACCACGATTTTGGAAAGGCGGGGCTTTAGATGCCGCAGATAGACTCGTTGGCGCTGTCATTATCAGCGCCACTCTATTATTCCTATTGTCAGCACCACCCCGGCGCTCGGCGCACCACCCCTCCTCATCTGAGGAGGGAAGTTCTTTTTCATAAATCCCCTCCTGATTCAGGAGGGGTGGCGCCTTGGGCGCCGGTGTGGTTGTCCACAGTGGGGAGTTCTTCCATAGCCTGTGAAGTCCCGCCCTTCCGGCAGCACCATCCAAGCGTGGTTAGAAATGCAGGCTAAGGTCCAGGTGAAATCAAGTTCGGTGCCCGGAAGCCGCCGCGCAAAAAATCAAACTGACCCACCACGCGTTGGGCAGGCAGACGGCTCCCGCAATCCCCTGATTTTACAAGCGTTCGTGAATAGAAAGCGCCAAGCTGCTTGCGTTTCTTCGTCATTTCGATAAGAATAGCGGGCTCAAAAGTTCCTTCGAGGATGCACAGTGCAACTGATACCGCGCGATGAGAAGTTTTACGGCCTCTTTAACGAACAAGCGGAAAACATTCACAAAGCTGCCAGAATGCTTGTCGCCCTGTTCGAGAACTACCAAGAGGTCGAAAAACAGGTTTCGGAAATTAAATTCCTGGAGCACAAGGGCGATCAGATCACGCACGCCCTGATGAAGAAGCTGAACCGTACCTTCATTACGCCGTTCGACCGGGAAGATATCCATGCGCTGGGCTCGGCGCTGGATGACGTTCTCGACCTCGTGGACGCAGCCGCCAGTCGATTCATCACTTACAAAATCAAAAAAGTAACGCCCGGGGCGCAGCAACTCGCGAAGGTGATCTTACATGGAACTGAGATCATCGTGAGCGCTGTGGCGCAATTAAACCATCCCCAAAACATGCTCGAATACTGCGAGCAGCTCACCTTGTTGGAAGAGGAAGCTGACCGCATCAAAGGCGAATGCATTGCCCGCCTGTTTGAGGAATCCACGGATCCCTTCGAAGTGATCAAGTGGAAAGAAATCTACGAGGTCCTGGAAGCCTCGACGGATAAGTGCGAAGACGTTGCGGACGTTCTTGAATCCGTGGTACTGAAGGCGGCCTGACGGCCTCCGGTCCGGACCGCGTACCCCTCAGGACCCACACGTGGTCAGCGGGTTGACGGTCAAGCTTCCCACAATCTTCCGCCGCAAGGCGCCGCTAAAATGACCCCTACGTTTACGTTTGCAATTGTCATCGTGGTCGTTGCTCTCTGCTTCGATTTCCTCAATGGCTTCCACGATGCGGCGAACTCCATCGCCACGGTGGTTTCCACGCGCGTGCTGTCGCCGCGCGTCGCCGTCCTCTGGGCGGCCTTCTTCAATTTTGTTGCTGCCTTCACCTTCGGAACCGCCGTAGCCCGGACCATGGGACAAGGAATGATCCGGCTGGAAGCCATCAACCTCTATGTGATCCTGGCCGGCCTCTTGGGGGCGATCTTCTGGGATATTTTGACTTGGTACTATGGATTGCCCATCAGTTCATCTCACGCCCTCATGGGGGGATATGCCGGGGCCGCCATCGCCAAGGCGGGGTGGGGCGCCATTCTAGTGAGCGGGTGGACCAAGGTGCTTGCTTTCATCATCCTTTCTCCGGCAATCGGATTCATTCTCGGCGGTTCGCTGATGCTCGCGGTCTATTGGATTTTTCAAAACTGGTCGCCCCAGCGCGTGGACAAGTACTTCCGCAAACTGCAACTCCTTTCGGCCGCCGCTTACAGCTTTGGCCACGGAACCAACGACGCGCAGAAGACCATGGGCATCGTGGCCGGAACTCTCTTCTCTGCGGGAATCCTCACGAAGTTTTACATTCCCTTCTATGTTGTGCTGATGGCCCACGCAGCCATTGCGCTGGGAACCATGGCAGGGGGCTGGCGCATTGTGAAAACCATGGGGATGAGGATCACGCGGCTGAAGCCGGTGGGCGGATTCTGCGCGGAGACGGCGGCGGCCATCAGCCTGCTGGGCACCGCCATGGCCGGCATCCCCGTTTCCACCACCCACACCATCGCGGGCGGCATCATGGGTGTGGGCAGCGTTCAGCGCTTCAGCGCCGTTCATTGGGGAGTGGCTCGCAGCATCATGTGGGCCTGGGTTTTAACCATTCCCGTTTCCGGCGCCGTCTCTTACCTGTGCTTCCTTCTAATTCACCGATTCTTTCCGGCAGCCTGATAAGAAGTCCGGAGTCCGTGGTCGGAAGGGCGGCTAGCCCGCATTTCTCACCACGATTTTGGAAGGGCGGGGCTTCAGCCCCGCCGCTAGAGGGCCTTTCTGATTATTCCCCTGTCCCGCACCCCGCGCAGCTTGCGGCCGCAAGCTGCGCGGGGTGCGCATCGTCCAAACGTGGTGAGAAATCCGGGCTAGTGCGCACCTATCGGTGCTTACCTCCTCACCACCCGCAAAACGAGGGGCCCCCACCTCCTTGCGGTCCCCCCTTCCCCCAGAGGGGAGAGAGAAACAATTCTCAGCCTTTGAGGTGCATTCACGATACAACATATGCTACTCAATTTTGTCTTGTTGCCTTTTGCACTTTGCCTTTTGACTTGCTTCTGCCATCCCGCTGCGTGGTGCGACCCGTTCCTGCCAGTGTAAGCATCGCCTGAAGCAGCGATTGATAAACCGGCTCAAACTCTGGTGCTGACTGTCTGATTGCGGCCAAGTGGCGGCGGAGGGTCACCCAGTCACCCCGCACGGCGGGGCCGGTCAGCGCCCGGCGCGCCCCCAATTCCGCGAAGTTTTTGGCGGTCTCGGCTACAAACTGCCTGAGCATAGGGCGGGAGATTCCGGGCGGTACTCCCGCCTGCTTGAGGAAGCTCGCTGCTTGCGCCATCAATGTGACCACTGTCGGACACACGATGAATGCGGAAAGGTGGTAAAGCGTTTTCTCCCCGGGCCGAACCGAAAATGCGACCCCGCCCAGCCGCCTCACCCAATCTCGCGCCACGCGCAACGCCCGGCGGTCGCCCTCGACGGCCCAAAAACAACCGCGCAGGTTTCGCACCCCGGCTTGTGGGCTCGGCACCGTCTGATAGGGATGGAGCGAGCCGATGGCCGCTCCACGCAATTTGAGAGGGTCAAGTGAGCAGCTCGGCAGCGAGCCGCAGGTGTGGAGCACAATCTTCCCGCGCCAAGGTTCCCTGCCCTTCCCCTGTTGGGCGAGTTCGCGCGCCACCTCGGCGACGGCCGAGTCAGAGGTAGCGATCAATAGAACCGAAGCGCTCAGCAGCGCAGGATCAGCCAGTCCGGTGGATTTTCCCATTCCAATAAACCGCACGGCCCGGCGGGCTGCCGCAAGGTTGCGAGCAGCGATGAAACCAATGGGTACGCGGGATCGCGCCAGGAGGCGGCCCATCGCCTGCCCAACACGCCCCGGACCGATGATGGCAACGCTCCGAGATGGTTTGTGATTCCGCATTTTAGGATTCAGGCCCATTTTACCGCAGAGGCGCTGAGACGCAGAATAGGTGTCAGGTGTCAGGTGTTAGCCCGCATTTCTCACCACGATTTTGGAAGGGCGGGGCTTCAGCCCCGCCGTTAAAGGGCCTTTCTGATTATTCCCGTGTCCCGCGCCCCGCGCAGCTTGCAGCCGCAAGCTGCGCGGGGCGCGGGACGGACAGAGGGTTGGAGCCGCGATTTCGGCGGGGCTGAAGCCCCGCCCTTCCGGCAGCCTCCCGAAGAGCGTCCAAGCGTGGTGAGAAATCCGGGTTAGGGTTTTACCGGCACCTTGCACCTGGCGCCTAGTGTGGTGTCCCACGTAAGAATTGACAATAGGCGAGACCCCCTCACCCGGCCCGCCCCGGCTGGCGATTACGCCGGATGCGCGCCACCCTCTCCCCCAAAGGGGCGAGGGCAATAAAATTGTCAAATCTTATCCGGGACACCACACTAGCGACTCCTTTCCCCTGCGTCTCCGCACCTTTGATATAAAAATGCTCCCCTCCTCAGTTGAGGAGTGGGTAAGGGGTGGTGCTGATTGCCACCCTATATTTTCCGCTTCAGAAGATAACCACCCCGACGCTCGGCGCGCCACGCCTCCTGAATCAGGAGGGGAATCGCCCCGAGCATTTTCATCATTCGCGGCGAGCCGAAGCCTTCTGAGCATCTGCGATGAAAAACATTCTTCCTGCGAATGTCATTTTTACCGAGTGCCGGTCATTTTTACACTCGGCTCAAGCCTTATGCCGTTCCCTAATGCGACTAAACTCAAGCCGCAATCCAGAGTGATTGCATGAGAAAGGGTTTGGCGGTCCTTCCTAAACTGTTTGGAAGCTAACTTGCACACCCACTCGCAAGGAGCCATGCGAGTATGACTGAGCTATTTTGCATGACATTCCTCATTGGTTTTCTTCTTTTTTACTCAGCGCTGCTCTTCTTGCTTCTGGGTGGAGGCATCCGCGGGGCGCTTCAAGGCCGGCTCAAGAGGACGCGCGTAGTGGGAATGCCCGGAGATTTTCGGGGGTTGGCGTTTTCTCCCCAAAGGCAACGAGACTAAAGGGGCACGCTCCTCAACTTGGAGTCGCTCCAGCCTTCTGGTAGTGGCACAGTTTGAAGTTGTAGCGGCGGCTTTATGCCGCCAATTGGCGCCATAAAGCCGCCGCTGCATCAAGCTTTCCCACTCCCGCCGTTCCGGCTTATTGCCATTGGCAATCTGAAATTTGGGACAGGAGATTCCCAAGTGCGCATGCCGCGTAAATTCTAAGCCCTGATTCCCTTCTCTCTCAGCCCTTTGATCCGGTCCCGTAACTGGGCGGCCTTTTCGAATTCAAATTGTTTTGCCGCTTCGCGCATACGGGTTTCGAGAGTGCGAACCAACTCCTCAAGCTGATCGCCGGTCGCGGCATTATCGTCCTCGCTTTCGATCGGAACGGTCACGTAGTCGGCTTCGACAATCGCTGCCAGGGCCATATCCACGGGCTTGATGATGCTCTCCGGGGTTATGCCATTTTCCTGGTTGTACTGGGTTTGCTTGGCGCGGCGGCGGTTGGTCTCACCCATGGCCTTTTGCATTGAATCCGTGTGGCGGTCGGCGTAAAGAATAGCTTTGCCGCGCAAATGGCGCGCCGCGCGGCCCATGGTTTGAATCAGCGCGCCGGCAGAACGTAAAAAGCCTTCCTTGTCAGCATCCAGAATGGCCACCAGCGAAACTTCGGGCAGGTCCAACCCTTCGCGGAGCAGGTTGATGCCTATCAGCACGTCAAACTCGCCGCGCCGCAAATCGCGCAGGATTTTAACGCGTTCCAGGGTCTCAATCTCGGAATGGAGGTAGCGGCAGCGCACCCCCACTTCCGCGTAGTACTCCGCCAGGTCCTCGGACATACGCTTGGTGAGAGTGGTCACCAGAACGCGCTCGCTCGCCGCCGCGCGCAGACGGATTTCACCCAGCAAGTCGTCAATCTGGTTGCGCGTGGGCCGGACTTCCACTTCCGGATCAATTAATCCCGTGGGGCGGATGATCTGCTCCACCACTTCCCCGCCGGTCTTGGTCAACTCATAGGGCCCCGGTGTCGCCGAAATGTAAATCAATTGGCCCGCGCGGTGCTCAAATTCCTCGAAGGAAAGCGGGCGATTGTCGAGCGCCGACGGCAATCGGAAGCCGTAGTCCACCAAGGTCTGCTTGCGCGAGCGGTCGCCCGCGTACATCCCGCGGAGCTGTGGAACCGTCTGGTGACTCTCATCGATGAACATGACCGCGTCTTGGGGGAGATAATCGAGGAGAGTCGGTGGAGGCTCTCCCGGCAGCCGGCCGGAAAGGTGGCGCGAATAATTTTCGATCCCGTGGCAATAACCCATTTCTTTCATCATTTCCAGGTCGAACATGGTGCGCTGGTGAACGCGCTGAGCTTCCACGAGTTTGCCTTGATTCTCCAGTTCGCCCCGCCACCAATCGAGTTCGCTCTTGATACGTTCGATGGCCACGTCTTTGCGGTCAGCCGGCAAAACATAATGGGTGCGCGGATAAATCGGCAGGCGATCGAGCGATTGTTTGACTTGACCGAAGAGGGGGTCGATTTGCGCCAGGGATTCGATCTGGTCGCCCCACATCTCGATTCGATAGGCGTTGTCTTCGTAGGTGGGATAAACCTCGATCACATCACCGCGGACGCGAAAGGCTCCGCGCCGGAAATCCACCTCGTTGCGCTCATACTGGATTTCCACCAGCCGCCGGAGGATATCCTGCCGCGAAATCTTCTGCCCCTTTTCCAGCATGACGAGCATCCCGTAGTAGGCCTCCGGGGAACCAATGCCGTAAATACAGGAAACGCTGGCCACGATCAAGCAGTCGCGCCGCTCGAAAAGTGAGCGTGTAGCTGACATGCGCAGCTTGTCCAGTTCGTCGTTGATCGTCGCTTCCTTCTCGATGTAAACGTCGGCAGCCGGGATGTAGGCTTCCGGCTGGTAATAGTCGTAATAGCTGACGAAGTATTCCACGGCGTTCTGGGGAAAGAAGTGGCGAAACTCGTGGTAAAGCTGTGCGGCCAGGGTCTTGTTGTGAGCCAGCACCAGCACGGGGCGATTGAGGGCCTCCATCACCTTGGCTACGGTAAAGGTCTTTCCCGATCCCGTAACCCCCAGCAACACTTGATGCTGCTTTCCATCTTCGGCGCCACGGATCAGGTCGCGAATAGCGTTGACCTGGTCACCCCGCGGCTGATAAGCGGAAACAAGTTTAAAGTCCATTATCCACACTCACTTCAGCGGCTGAAAGCCAAAAGACCATTATAACTCGGGACGCCTCTTCGCTCGCGAAGCCCAGAAATAATCCCGGAGATGCTTCTCACCGCTGAGGCGCGGAGGCGCAACGCGGTAGAGCCTCAAAAACAAGTCAAAAGGCAAAGTGCAAAAGGCAAAAGTGGAGGCAATTTGAAATTTCGTTCCACGTCTCCTGGGTGAAAGAACTGGACGGTATTTGAGGGTTCTGCCCTCTCCCCTGGGGGGAGAAGAGGGGCCGCAAGGGGGAGGGGGCCCCACGTTTTGCGGGTGGGGGTGAGAGGGTTCGAGGGGCCGCCAACCATCGACCCTGGTGTGCCCTTCACTTTTGCATTTTGCCTTTTGCACTTTGACTTTTGACTTTCACTTCCGGCTTCGTCCCGCCGCGTGATCGCGTGGGGGAACTACGCTTCTCCCCCCGCGCATCACGCGAACTGTGTTACGATGAAAGGGTTTTTTGGACGTGAAATTCCTACATGCAAAGGATTAGGTTCCATGGATCAGATCTGCTCGCGGCATACATCGAGATTGCTCGTCGCACTTTTACTGTCTGGATTGGTAGCTGGTGTGGCGCAGGCCCAAGCGCCTAAAGCCCCCGCGCAAAGCCCACCTCCCGCTGCAAGCAAACCCGCGGGCCCCACGCTCGAGACTCCCGAGCCGGCCGATAAGGTGGTGCTCAAGGTAGGAGATCGACAATTCACCAAAGCAGAACTTGATGACCTGATTGCCCATTTAGACCCGCGAACGCAGCAAACCATAGCAACTCAAGGAAAAAAGCAGCTCGGGGATCAGTACGCGACCATCGTGATTCTTTCCGAGCAGGCCCGCATCCACCATTTGGACGAGACGCCCGCCTTTGTTCAAAAGTTGGCCTTTCAAAAACTGCAGTTGGAGGCCCAAACTGCATTTGAAGAAATCAATCAGCAAGCCAAGGTAACTCCGGAAGAGGTCCAGCAGTATTACACCGCGCATGCCCCCGAATTCGATGAGATCACGGTGCGGCAATTCGTCATTCGCAAGAAGGCTCCCGATCCTCAAGCCGGTCCGGGACACCCGCCTGCCATCACGGGCCCGGGACTTACGCCAGAGGATGCCAAAGCTCGCGCCGAGACCATTCGCAAAGAATTGGCCGCGGGCACAGACATCAAAAAGATCAGGGAGGAGTCCGCACCCGGGGAGGTGATCATTGACGCTGAGCCCCGCAAGGTTCGCCGGGGGGCCATGCGCCCAGAAATGGAAAAGGTCGCATTCGCTCTAAAGGATGGCGAGGTCTCTGAGCCGCTCGATGTCCCCCAGGCGTTGGTATTCTTCCAGGTGACCGGACATAGCCATGTTGAACTAAAGGACGTTACTGCGGATATCGAAAAAAACCTGCGGCAGCAAAAGGTTGAGGCAGCGCTGGCAGAGGTCAAGAAGAATCGCACCGTGTGGATGGACGAGCAGTACTTTGCCCCCTCGCCCAAGCCTCAAGAGCGGCCCACCATGGGCGCACCCCTCGTCAACATACCGCCGAAGCCTTGAGCCATGGTAAGGCGCGAAACGAAGAAACTCACTAAAAGAATTGAATGTTTGGTGCGCGGTTCCACACCGAGTTAAGAACTGAGGATAAATATCGCGGAGTAATTTACTTCGAGTTGTTGGCCTGCCCTTGTATGGGTCCTTCTTGGCTGTCCCCTTCCGAGGGTTTTCAACAAGTCTGTTGAAAAGTTTGTGGAAAAGCCCACTCCAGGTTACGGTAAGGTTAAAACCATAAAGGGCTTTTAACACTTTGCACCAACCTGAAGCAATCCTCGTAACACAAAAAAAACGCGTATGCGCGCGAAATCTTTTTCCCTTGGAAATAGAAATGCTCGCACCAACTTTTCCATTATCGTTTTTGGGGGGGCAGAAAATGACTATCACACCCATTTGAATAACACACCACCAAGAAAATTTCATTGAGCGCTAGTTTCGGACCTAAATGAGCGGCTGGGGCTTCTTGAGTTTCACTTCGAAGACCTGGTTATCTTTTTCCAGTTGCAGTTCTTTGCCAAAGCTCTGGTGACCAGGGGCAGTAACGGTTAAAACTATGGCTCCCTTATTGATGCCCACTAATTTGCACCGGCCCTGGGTATCAGCCTTGGCGTCGTATGAAATCTTCTTCTTCTTCCCAAACCTCGCCGGGCCGCCGGGCTCCACAAATTGCAGGGTTATACGCGCTTGGCTGATGGGCTCCCCGGTATCATATTCCTTTACCACCACGGTCATGTTGGTCGTTTCACTACTCGGCTTGTCGCTCTGTGCAGGGATGGAGCGGCTGAGGCTGGCGAAGAGCAAAAGGCTTGTGGCAACCGACGCCGCCACAAAGAGTTTGGTGTTCTGAACCGAAAACATGGAATGGAACCTCGTTGTTCGATGTCTACTGAAAGGCCGAAACTGCGCCGCTGCCAACGATTCGGACGACGTGCGCCTGATTAAGAACTCTGGCGGCGCGAGCGCGGCTTCCTGCCAAACAGGGTACTTTCATCCGCTATGATAACTCATCTCGGGTAGAATCGGAGCTTTCAGAAGGGTGCATTCCAGGGTTCCGTCAAAATAGCGAGTGTCGCACCCGTCCCGGCCCATCAATGCGTCACTCGCGAAGAGACCCATCGGCCGCCCCCGCATGCCGGGACACCCTTTCGGCAATCCGAAACAGCGCCTGAAATTGCGCCGAGGAGATGAAACCTCTTGGCTCGCCGCTCGACTCACGATAGAATCTGGAACCGATTACAGCCTTGGAATGGAACCGCATGAACTCCTGGGTTTTGCCGGCATTCTGGCTGGAACATAATCCGCTGACGGATGTCTGGCGAAGTTTCCAGTTTACCGCCAACCACGACGAATTACTTAAGATCACCATCGTCATTTTGGGGACGGCGATGGTATTGGCTGTACTATCGCGCCGCCATCGTGCGCACGTTCGCGCCGCGCTAGTGATGTTTGCCCTCGCACTCTTTCTGATAGCACTTTCCGCCACCCCTGCCGCTCTCGGATGGACGACTGCGGCCATAGCCCTTCATGCCGCCGGACTCTTGTTGGTGGGCTTTGCCATGGTGAAGCTCGCCAGCGTGATCATCTTTGACATTGTCCTGTGCCTCACTCCCTTTTCTCCCCCCCAGGTGCTGCGCGACGTCATTGTGGCGGGGGGATACACGGGAGTTGGGCTGTGGCTGCTCTCGCGCAATGGAGTGACGCTTTCCAGCATCGTTGCCACCTCGGCGGTCATGACCGGAGTGATTGTTTTTTCCCTGCAAGATAGCCTCTCGAACATTTTGGGGGGCCTGGTCCTGCAAATTGACGAGTGCTTCGAAGTCGGCGATTGGGTGAAAATCGAGCAAACCGCGGGCAAGGTAAAAGAGATTACCTGGCGGCACGTGGCCATTGAGACGCGCAATTGGGACACCGTCATTATTCCCAACAGCATCCTGATTAAGTCGCAGGTGCTGGTGATGGGCCAGCGCTCCGGCCAGCCCATTCAGGAGCGCCGTTGGGTCTATTTCAATGTGGATTTTCGCGTGCCGCCGACGGAGGTCATGCGCGTGGTGACCGAGGCCCTGATAATTGAACCCGTGGAAGGGTCCGCCGTGGACCCTGCACCCAACGTCGTTTTGATGGATTTCAAAGAGAGCTACTGCTCGTACGCGGCCCGCTACTGGCTTACCGATTTGGCCAAAGACGACCCCACGGACTCGCTTGTTCGCTGCCGCATTTACTTCGCCCTCCAGCGTGCAGGCATCCCGCTTTCTGTTCCTGCTATGACCGCTTTTGTCGAGTCCCGGGACCAGGAGCGCGAGAAACTTCACCACGAGCATGAGATCTCGCAGCGGCTCAGCGCCCTGGATCTGGCCCGCGTGGAGCTTTTCCGCGAAATGAACGATGGGGAGCGGCTCAAGTTGGCGGAGCGCCTGCGCTTCGCCCCCTTTATGAAGGGGGAGATGATGACGCGGCAAGGGGCAGAGGCCCACTGGCTGTACATCCTTACCAAAGGGTCGGCCGAAGTGGTTGTCTCCTCCGAGGCCGGCGTGCATAAGTCCCTTGCCCTCCTGCACGCCGGCGACTTCTTTGGCGAAATGTCGCTGCTTACGGGCGAACCTCGCAGTGCTTCCCTGAAGTCGCTGGAGGATTCCGAGTGTTATCGCCTGGACCGGAAAGCGTTTGACGACATCTTGCACGGCCGCCCTGAAATCGCCCATTACCTCTCAGAATTGCTGGCGCGCCGGAAGGTGGAAATCGAAGCCGTTCACCATGACCTGGATGCCGCGGCCCGCGCCGCCATGCTGAAGGGCCAGCAGCTAAGCATGTTTGAAAAAATCCACAAGCTTTTTGGACTTACCCCCGCAACCCCCAAGCCCGGCAAGTGAGATTAAGCCGTATGACCAGTGACTTTAGCCCGGGTTTCTCATCAGGGGTCTGGAAGGGCGGGGCTTTACAGGCTGCGGAAAAACTGCCCCCGCCGTACAACCACCCCGGCGCTCGGCGCGCCACCCCTCCTGAATCAGGAGGGGAGTTGTTGATTGATAATGCCGGCGGTCAGAGAGCGTGCCTGAAGGAGGAGGGCAAGAGAGGGGTACTTTTCCACCTCACGCGACTTGGACGGAGAACTGACCCAAGGGAACCTTGCGGCTTTATCCCCGTGCTACAATACGCTAATCCGTATGTACCAACTCAGCATGGGAAAGGTGAAGATGCGCCACCGGCCGCTAAGATATGTCTTGATGGTAATGTTCGTTCTGGTTCTTGCCGCGGCCGCCCAGGCCCAGCAGAAGCCCTTCACCCCGGAGCAGGTGCAAGGTTTGGTCCGCGACGGAATCGGGGATGAGACCGGCGCCAGACTTGTCGCGCAGCGAGGCCTTGATTTTGCGCCCACGGAGGATTTTCTTCAGAGCCTGAAGGCGGCCGGCGCCAACGAGGCTTTCCTGCAAGCCTTGCGCGCGGCCAAGCCTCCCCACACGGCGGCCGGCGGAGCTGCGAAGCCCCTGACTCAGGTGCAGGTTCTCTCCTTGGTTGCCGGCGAGGTCCCCAACCATCGCGTCGCCATGCTGGTGCACGACCGCGGCATCGATTTTGAGCCCAGTGACGATTTTTTCCGCGAACTCCGCCTCGCCGGCGGCGACGATGAGTTAGTCAACGCCCTCAAGATCTCCACCGTGACGAAGACCGCAGGCGTTGATCCCGCCCTTCTGGCCCGCCAGGCGGAAGTTCGACAGCACACCGCGCGGGGAGCGGAGTACCTAAAGAAGCAGCAATACGCTGACGCCGAAACCGAGTATCGCGCGGCGATTCAACTGGACCCTCAGAACGCCGACCTGCACATCAGCCTGGGAGCTGCGCTGGGCCACAAGGGAGATTGGGATGGGCAGATCGCCGAGGAGCGCGAGGCGTTGCGCCTGAGCCCCAACAATGATCGCGCTCACGTCAGCCTGGGAGTGGCGCTTTCGCAAAAGGACGATCAGGACGGAGCCATTGCGGAATATCGCGAAGCCCTCCGCCTGAATCCCAACAACGACCTGGCGCACATCAACCTGGGGAACCGGCTTGCGCACAAGGGCGATGGGGATGGCGCTGTCGCCGAATATCGCGAGGCCGTCCGCTTGAACCCCCAAAACGAGCAGGCGCACATCAGCCTGGCGCTTGCGCTCACGAACAACAAGGATGGGGATGGCGCCATTGCGGAATATCGTGAGGCCGCCCGGTTGAACCCCAACAATGACCAGACCCATCTTAGGCTGGGCGTGGCCCTTTCGCAAAAGGGCGATCAGGACGGAGCGATTGCGGAGTACCGCGAGGCGGTCCGGCTAAACCCCGGCAATGAGCAGGCGCATATCAATCTGGGGAATAGGCTTTCGTACAAAAATGATTGGGATGATGCCATCGCGGAATATGGCGAAGCGGTGCGCTTGAACTCCAACAACCACGCCGCGCACTACGACCTGGGCCTGGCGTACGAACATAAGGGCAACCGGCAGGTCGCGTTGCAGGAATACCAAAGAGCTTTTGATCTCGATCCCAAGAATCCCACCTACCAGAAGGCCTGTCAGCGCCTGACCGCGCCGGGAAACTAATAGCCTTTATTCCTGGGCTACGACGGGTAGAGCGCTCATATAAATCTACTACCCCTGGCCGTGCGACCCTGGCCCGAATTTCTCACCACGCTTGAATATTCTAAGGGAACTAGCGGGAGGGCGGGGCTAACCAGGCTGCGGAAAAACGCCCCCCCACGGGCAACCACCCCGTCGCCAAGGGCGCCACCCCTCCTGAATCAGGAGGGGAGTTGCTAAAAACGCTCCCCTCCTCATCTGAGGAGGGGTGGCGCGCCGAGCGCGGGGGTGGTGTTGACAGGATGATTGAGATGGAGGTGTGACAAAAACCGCTCAGTTTTTCCGCAGCCTGTAAACCTCCGCCCTTCCCCATAGGAGTCAGCGTCCGGGTTTTTGCGCCGGCGGCAAAGCCCGCGTTTACATACTGCTGAACTTCAGCCAGGCATCGACGATATCTTTGCCACGGAAGACCCAAGTGCGCTCGTTCACTCGTTCCACACCCTCGCGGGGCCGGATGACGGGTTCGCCGCGGGTCGTGAACTCCACTTTCACCTCGATGGGGCCGGAAATGTGGAAAGGCTGGAATTCCCCCAGGCGTTCCATGGCGCGTTGGGCTTTCTCGCGAATCAGCGCGCAAGCGGCCGGGTGTGAGAGCATGAAACCCGCCGTGCGGCTGACGCCGGACTTTACTTCTGCGCACTCGGCTTGCGGAGTCAAATCGTGAAGCTCCTCGCACGCAGCGGTGTCGCCGGAGAGCATGATGACGGGAATTCCGAAGTATCCCGCCAGCATTACGCGCCCGCCGATCTCTCCGGTGGGCTTCCCATTCACCCAGATATTCTGAATTTCCACGGAGCTGTACGAGTGGCTCAAGATGCCATTGCGCGCTCCCGCCATGGCGTGTTGGCCAATGAAGATCACCGCGCTATAGGAAGGGTCCAGTTCGAGCGTGGGCGCAACCGGCGTGCCGGTCAGGAGCCGGGCCTTGGGGTGAATATCCAGGACGGAGAGCGACTGGCTGGAGTCGTGGCCGTCCCACACCACCACGTCCGTCGCGCCGCCTGCCAAAAGGCCGTCCACCGCGGCGTTCACCTCCCCTGTAAGCAGCTTGTGGGATTCCTCCCAGCGCGGACTCTTGTAGGGTAGGCATTGCACGTCGCTGTCAAAGATTCCGCTGACCCCCTCCATGTCGGTAATCATGAAAACCTTTTTGGGCTTGGAGGTCTGGGCAAAAGTGGTGAGCGCGCACGCTGCGAGCGCGATGGCAAACGCGACAAGTCTTCCGGGATAGCTCGAATGGGAAGTCATAGCTCGCTCCTTTTTGAAACACGGTTGATCGTATGGAAGACACATAGCCGGTTAAGCGCGTATGGGGTTTCCACCCCTGGCCGCGCTGCGCAATAAATTGGCGTCCAACAAAAAGGCTACCTTGAATTCCGCCTTCCCCAGCTAAAGTTCGTTCATCATTTCCGCTTGCTGCCTGTGGCGGCGGCGTTCCGCACAGACTTCCCTGAGCCCTGGGCTCGACGCGAAAGTTGAAAATGCTCCTGGTAACTCCCCTCCTGATTCCGGAGGGGTGGTGCGCCGAGCGCCGGGGTGGTTATCTCCTGAGGCCAAAAACATAAAGTCGCAATCAGCCCTCCTACCCCCCCCCAACTGAGGAGGGGAGCATTTTCATGACGGCAGGCGGCAGAGCCGCCTTGACCGCTCGACCCGTTCGCTAATTTGGACAGCCGGGGTCCATAACCGCGGTCTTTTGAGAAACAATGTCTTCGGCACATAGGTGGAAATGATGGCCGCTGAATTCTAATTGCTCCACCCGCCATATGCAACCCTCTGCACGAGGCGCGTCTGCACAAAGAGGTGTCCTCCCCGAAGGCGAGGAAGATCATTAGCCGTAGGCCTCTTTTGACTCCGGACCTGCGGGATGGAACCCCCAGACTGAGGCGGCCCGTGCAGCGCCGGTCCTCCAGGTCCGCGGCATTTCGCCGTTTTTTGTGGCGGCCGGATTCACGGGGTGCGGTAAAACTCTCCAATACTATCATCCTGAGCCCGCTCGCTGTCATTCTGAGCACAGCGAAGAATCTCGCTCTGCCGCTCAGGGCAAACTACGCGAAGGATCTCGCCCTGTTTTTTTTCAACGCAATGCGAGATTCTTCGTCGCCGCTGCTCCTCAGAATGACGGCGCTTTGGAGTTTTTCCGCAGCCTGTTTAGCCCGGCAGCTTGTGGAGAGGTGAAAAGCTGCCGCCCTGAAGGGCGCCTCTACGAAAACCATCTCCGGCCGCGTGACGTTCTACAAGCCGACCACGATGAGCCGTCGATTCCCATACGTCCCTTCGGGAGGTCGATCCCCAAAAATCGGAATTCTGCGCCAGCCGGCCCGCAATGTTCCGCCGTCAATTTTCCCTCTTCGATTTCCGGTTCGGATCTGCGGCTCGGATCTGCAGTTCGGATTTGCGGTTAGGATTTGCGGTTCCGATTTGCGGTTTGTAGCCCTCTCCAGGGGGAGAGGGTGCCCGAGGAACGAGGGCGGGTGAGGGGTTGCTTCCCTTTCACGCAAAGAGGGCGGCGCACTCGCGGGGAGCGCCGAGATTGCTTTTTGTGTCGGCGACCGTTAAGAAACCAAGACAGGCCAGGGCTAGCAGCATGGACAAAAATGTTGCGCGAGTTGCCGGAGCGCATACATGAAAAGCAATGTATGCGCCACCCGCGTCTATAGATGGCACACGACTCTTTGTCCGATAAGTTAATTTTCATTTGTAGCCTCCTTTAATGCTTGACAAGGCAAGGATTTGCGGCTACACTAGCGTAGGAAGCTGGCGGGCAAGATCAGGCGGAAGGCTGAAAACTGGTCGCTGCCCGCATCATGCTGAGAGGTTGTGAATGTTTTGAATTTTTTCGCAAGCCGGCATTGAAAACAAATGGCTTGCTCGTAAAGAGAGCCTTATAAATCAGAATAGTCACAAACTATCGGTATGGACAGACTTTCGGCTGCCCCTGATCGACATAAGCTCAATAAGGAGGACCCATGCCCCTCGCTGGTTCTTTGCTTAAAAAGCGAGATCCGAATGACAGCGCGACCGATGTTGAATCTAAATGAGTTACGCGCCAACTTTCTGGAGAGGGGGCGGCAGAGGATTGCGAAGATGCCTCGGAATTCGACTATGTTATTTAAAACACAGGTGGTTAGAGGTTTTCGTCATGCCTCACCACAAAATCATGCCGCTGAAATCAAACAACTTATTCACTTTGAGTTCGGGGGAGAATGCGCTGGCAAAAAGATGTTAAAAATGAAGATAGGTCTGGATGGTTGCTTGAAAACAAAGGGGCTAAAAAAGTGCTCTGGATGAGTTATTGAAAATAAATAAGTTACCTTGTTTTGTGGATAACGATATGAAATACAAGGAGTTCGCACTGATTCTTCACCGTAGAGGGATTAGGAAAGGTGCGAACCTGCGCCGCTTTGCTGCTACGCCTGGTTCCACGGCGACATTAGCCGCAATTTCTCCCCACGGGTCTGGAAGGGCAGGGCTTTACAGGCTGCGGAAAAACTCGAAAGCGCTGTCATTCTGAGCATTGACAACCGCTCGGCTGCCCATGATCGGCAGAAACTTGATGGGAGGAACCCATCACCCAACCTGTCATCCTGAGCAGCAGCGAAGGACCCCGGCAGTCTGCTGGGTTTCATGAAACGGGCTAACTACGGGGGTTCTTCGCCCCAAAGGCGGGCTCAGAATGACAGTTTGAGCAAGATTGAATCAAAAGGACTTACGCGTTGAGTTTCCACAGAGGAGCAGCGGCGGTCCTGAGCCGTGCGAAGGAAGAATCTTGCATTGCCTTGAAAATGCTCAGAGTGAGATCCTTCGCGTAGTTTACCCTGAGCGGCAGAGCGAAATTCTTCGCTGCGCTCAGAATGACAGCGAGTGGGCTCAGGATGACAGCATTGTAGGGTTTCCGTGCCCTGTAAGGGCACAAGATAATAGCCGGGGGCAACGCCCCCGGAAAGCGTGACGTTCGACTCCCGACCCTGAAGGGGTCGCACTACCCCAGGCCAATGAACGTAAGCCGGGAGTGACTCCGTCCGGATTCGACCCTTTCAGGGTCGGACTTGTTTGGGGGGCGCGCCTTCCGGGGGCGCTGCCTCCGGCTACTTAATGGATACCCTGCGGGGATCAGGGATGGGCAGTGTCTAGGGTTTTTTCCGCAGCCTGTGAAGCCCCGCCCTTCCGGCAGCCCCTAAGACCGTTTCAGCCTGGCGGGAAATCCGGGCTAGACGAGGTGAAGCTCCCTGATGTGGCCGAGCAACTTCCCCGTGTCGATCGGCTTGAACAAGTAGGCATCACACAAAGCCTTGAAAGCCTCGACGACATTCTTCACGTCGTCCAGGGCCGTGGTCATGATGATCTTTACCCCATGCGTCGATAGCGTACCCCCGGCTTCTTCCAGAGTCCGGATTTCCCTGACGGCAGTCTGCCCGTCCATTTCCGGCATCATGATATCCATGCAGATCAGGTCGTACGCTTGCCCGCTTTCTTGGGCAGCGCGAAAGGCCTCGACCGCCTCTCTGCCGTTAACAGCGATATGGCATTCGCCGTAATGAGACAGAAACGATTGCAGCAGAAGCCGGCTGGTGAAGTCATCTTCGACAATAAGCGTGCGCATCTTGGTGTTTTCCTCCTGGGGATCGATTACATCCACCCCGATTGCTTCAGGGTAACCTTGAGCAGTTCGAATTGTTCTTCCAGCCGGGGCAGCAAGGCCAAGGCGTGGATTAACTCCCCCTCCGCCGCCGCCTGCGCTTCGAGGCACAGCGCTCGCAGGCCCTCGGCCGACACCGTGGCGGCCGCCCCCTTAAGGGTATGCGCCTGTAGCCGAGCCCCGCGTGCATCCCCCGCATCCAGCCTGCTCTTCAGGGCGCGTAACTGCCGGGGGACGTCGTTTACGAACCCGGCGATGACCTTACGGGCAAGGTCATGGTCCCCCATGAGGCGAGTTAGTAGCTCTTCTTGGTTGAAAACGGCTCCTGTTTCTGCGCGTGACGGATCGGCAGGCTGGTCCATCTCGCCGCCGGTGGCGGGCGGAATCAGCCATTTTCCCAGGAGGTCAGCCAATTGCCGCGGCTCGACAGGCTTGGCAAGGTAGTCGCTCATTCCCGCCTGAAGGCATTTGTCCCGGTCTCCCGTTATGGCATCGGCGGTGAGGGCAATGATAGGGATGTGAGGGTTGCGCGCTCCTGTCCCGCGCTGGCGGATGCGGCGAGTCGCCTCGTAGCCGTCCATCTCAGGCATTTCGCAGTCCATCAGGACCGCGTCATAGTCGGCCTCGCGGAGCGCTTGGAGGGCCTCCACCCCATTCGCCACTAGATGGGGGCGATAGCCGAGTCTATTCAACATCGCCATGGCCACCGCCTGATTGGTCAAGTTATCCTCAGCCACCAGGATTCGCGCCGCGCCGTTCGCTCGAACGGCACTAGGGGGCTTAACCACTTGCTGGCGGGGGGGAACGGTCCCGCTTCGATTCGCGCCCAGGGCGAGCAAGGCTTGGCGCAGATTGCGCTCCCAAATCGGCTTGGAAACGTGTCCCGCGAACCCCAGCGCTTGCAGGCGGGCGCCGTCGCTCTGAGGGTGGAAGCCCGTCATCAGCACGAGCGCTGTCTGCTGCAATTGAGGATCGGCGGTGATGCGCCGCCCCAGCTCCTCTCCATCTATGCCTTGCAAGGTCATATCCAGTAAGGATATCCTAAAAGGTTCAACACCCCGGGCGGCTTGGCGGAGAATCGCCAGGGCGGAGTTTCCATCCGCACACTCTTCCGGGCGGCAACCCCAGGAGCTCAGGAGCCGGCACACCAGCGACCGGTTCGTGGCATTATCGTCCACCACCAACACCCTCGCGTCTCGCAGACGGGGCTGCACTTCCGTCACCGGCGCGCCTGGTGGTGTTTGCTTCTCCAAAACAGCCGTAAACCAGAACGTTGATCCCTTGCCCTCTTCGCTCTCGACGCCGATCCGGCCGCCCATAATCTCGACGAGCTGCTTGGAAATTGTCAGACCCAGTCCCGTACCGCCGTATCGACGCGTTCTGGATCCATCCGCCTGGACGAACGGCTCGAAGAGGGCGGAGGCTCGGTCCTGCCGGAAACCAATGCCCGTATCGCTCACGCTGAAGCGCAGGGTAGCCCGGCATTCGTCCTCCGCCTCGAGTCGTACCCTGATGGCCACTTCGCCTTGATGGGTGAACTTCACGGCGTTCCCGAGCAAGTTCACTAGCACCTGGCGGACCCTGCCAGGGTCGCCCCGAAGCAACCAGGGAGTTCCCGATTCCAGGTCGCAGGTCAGTTCCAGACCTTTTTCGGAAGCCTTGATTGCCAGCACTGCGGCGGCATACTCCAGCACGGTGTGCAGATCGAAATCGTCAGTCTCCAGCACCAACTTCCGCGCCTCGATTTTGGAGAAATCCAGGATGTCGTTAATCACCACCAGCAATGCCTCCCCGCTGGTGCGCACGATTTCGGCATACTGCCGCTGCTCGGGGGTTAGTTCCGTATCCAGAAGCAAACCGGCCATTCCGAGCACGCCATTCATCGGAGTGCGGATTTCGTGGCTCATATTGGCCAAAAACTGGCTCTTGGCCCGATTGGCAGCTTCGGCGGCTTCCTTGGCGTTGCACATCTCTTGCTCGGACTTCTTGCGCTCGGTGATATCGATGCAGGTACCCTCCACCAAGGGCGTGGTTCCGGCCCCGTTCTCAACCCAACTGACGTTTTCGAGGACCCACACGGCGCTGCCGTCCTTCCGCCTCAGGCACACCTCGAAATTGGTGAGCGCTCCCTTTTCCTGCAAGCGTGCCCAGGTGCGTTCCGCATCGCTGGGGTCGAAAAACAGGTCTGACCTGCGAAGACACGCGAGGTCCGCTCCCGAGGGATAGCCCAGGATACGTGCATAAGCGTCGTTGGCATCAAGTACCCTGCCTTTCGCCGTGTACCGAAAGACCCCGGCAAGATTGCGTTCGAACAAGAGGCGATAGCGCCCTTCTGACTCGCTTACCGCCTCCTCGGCGAGCTTGCGCTGGGTGATGTTTTCGTGAGCGAGTACGATGCGGCGGCCACCTTCATCCGCAAAACGTGTGACTCTCATCACAAACCAGCGCTTCTCCTCCAAGCTGTGGCACGCGTACTCGAGATTGAACTCGACCAGCGCCCCGCAAATTACCTGCCGGATACCTTCGCCCGCGGAGTTCGCCTCGGCACTTCCCGGAGAAGCCCTTCTGCACACTTCCAGGTAGTTGCTGCCCACTCCACAGGCCTCCGCATTCCCGCCGTTACCCGCCGCAAATCGACTCCAGGCAACGTTCACCGCCACAATCTCTCCCTCCTCGTCCAGAATCGCGATATGGGACGACAAGGCATCCAGGGTTGATTGAAGGAAACGCTTCGACTCGCGAATGGCCTGCTCACTCTGCTTGCGTTCGGTGATGTCTTCCTTGACGGCAAGGAAATGGGTGATGGCGCCGGCGGAGTCTCTAATGGGTACGATGGAGGCGGATTCCCAATAGATCTCCCCGCTCTTCTTCCTGTTCGCAAACTCCCCGCGCCATTCGCCCCCGGAGAGTATCGTCTCCCAAAGTACCCGGTGGGTGGCGTCGGATTGCGGGACCGACTTCAATATTCGCGGGTTCTGGCCAATAGCTTCTTCCCGCGAATAGCCTGTGAGTTGAGTGAACTTGGGATTGACATACTCAATGTTCCCGGAGACATCAGTAATAACAACGCAGACAGGGCTTTGCTCGACCGCGAGGGACAGTTTCCGCAGTTGGTCCTCCGTGTGCTTGCGCTCGGTGATGTCAACGAATGCACCTTGTACAAATGTTTCGCCGGCGTCGTCTGCCGGGGTCAGGCTGAGGTTGACGATCAACCAGATGGGGTTGCCTTCCTTATGCCGGAACTTCAGTTCAACTCCGGCTACGGTTTTCCGGGCTTGCAGCCGGGCCATCATCCCCACCCGCTTTTCAGCGTCCCAGTAGATTTCCTTCATATTGAGACCCAGCATTTCTTGGGGCGACTCGTAGCCCAAGATGCGCGCGGCGGGACGGTTACAATCGACGATGCGGCCGTCTATCGTGTTGCGGATAATCGCTGCGACGTTGTTTTCAAACAGCACCCGGTAGCGTGACTCGGAAGCTCGGAGGGCTGCTTCCCCCCGCTTGCGCTCGGTGATGTCACGCGCGAAGGCAAAGCTGTACTCCTTCCCGTCGAACTCCACGTAATTCGCAGTTATCTCTACGGGGAAAGCTTTTCCCCGTTCGGTTCGGTGCTGGGTTTCAAAGGTCATCGAGCCGCGCGATTTGACCTTCTCCCATAACGACTCCCAGGCTTCCTTTGGGAAAAGCGGATCGATGTCAGGAATCGACAAGGAAAGAAGTTCCTCGCGGGAACGTCCTAAAGAGCGGCACGCCGCCTCGTTGACGTAAACGATACGGCCTTGCGAGTTCATCCAAAACACGGCATCGGAGGCATGCTCCAGTGAGAATTGCGTGAGGCGAAGTTCCCTTTCCGCCCGCTTGCGCTCGGTGATGTCGGCAAACGTAACGCCCACCTGACCCCTGCGAGCAGGGAATGCAGTCACTTCAAACCACTTCTGAAGGGGTTCGGCGTAATTCTCGAAATGGACCGATTCTCCGGTTGTCGCCACTTTTCCGTACGTTTCAATCCAGAAGGGTTCTATATCGGGAAGAACCTCACGAATCCTCCTTCCAACGATTCTGCCCCGGAGCAAGCCGCTTTGCGTTTCGAATGCGGGATTTACTTCCAGATGGCGATAGTCGCAGGGGTTACCATTGTCGTCATAAATGACTTCCACAAGCGCAAACCCCATGATCATTTGACCAAAGAGCAGACCATAGCGCTGTTCACTCTCGCGGAGTTCCTCCTCCGCCCGCTTGCGCCTGGTAATGTCGGAAATCATGCCGTCCGTGTAGCGTTTCTCGTCTTTCTCATAACTGGCCACCGCTTTATCGTGCACCCAGATCCATTGGCCGTCCTTTCGCTGGATCCGGAATTCCTCGTCAAAGACCCCATGGCCGTTGACGAATGACTTATAGGCCTGCGCCGCGCGGGCATGATCGTCCGGATGAATTCGCGAAAAGAAGAAACCCGGGTCGCAAGTTTCCTTGGGAGTGTATCCGTACACCCTTTCAGAATTGGGGCTGACGAAAATCGGATTACCTTCGGAATCGCTCGTCCAAACGACATCGGGAACGTTAGCGACAAGAGCCCGGTACTTCTCCTCGCTCCGCCGCAGTTTTTCATGCGCGAGCTTGCCGTCGGTGATGTCAAGAGTCGTACCGACCAGACGCACGGACCCGCTTGGGCCGTTGACAACTTGGCCGCGACTGCGGACCACACGCACAGTCCCATCGCGGCGCACGACTCGATGCTCAACATCGAAGGGTAGATGTGTCTGTAGGGTATTCTTTAGGGTCTTATCGACACGTTCGCGATCGGCAGCGTGAATGGCGGCTAGCAATTTGTCGAAAGGCAGGGTGGCCGCGCCAGGTCCCAAATCGAAAATGCGAAAGAATCCGTCTGATCCGCGAAACTCGCCCGTCGCCACGTCAAACTCCCAGCTTCCCAGAGGGGCGATATGCTGCACCTCTGCTAAGCTCGTCTCGCTTTCATGCAACGCGGCTTCGGTGGCGCGGCGCTTCGTCACGTCCGCCATGACCGCGATAAAATTGGTGATGGCGCCGCTGGGGTTGTAAACTGGCGTAATCGACATTTCCTCGGAGTAGAGAGTCCCGTCCTTGCGCCGATTGATGAGTTCGCCTTGCCAGACTTTTCCTGACAGGATCGTCTTCCAAAGTTCCCGGTAGTAGGCGGGGTCCTGACGATCGGACTTCAGGAGGCGGACGTTCTGGCCGACGGCTTCCTCGCTGCTGTATCCGGTTACCCTGGTGAAGGCTGGATTGACGTATTGAATCGCCGCCGCAGCGTCGGTAATTACAATGGCTTCGCCGATCTGTCCAATCGCGGTGGCAAGAAGGGCCAGGTTGCCCTTGGAGGGGGCATTCTGACCAAAATCGTCGGGCGTAACCCCGGCCGACTCCTGCGAACTGTCGGTCTTGCGAGGGCGGCCCAGTGTTGCTTGGAGATTTGAAGGTGCGAGTTCATTCATAGTGTCCATAGGCGTACCTACTTGACCAACTTCTGGACCACGGATATCAACTGATCGGCATTGAAAGGCTTCACAATCCAGCCCGTCGCGCCCGCCTTGCGTCCCGCATCCTTCTTCTCCGCCTGCGATTCTGTAGTCAACATAAGGATGGGAACGAAAGAACAGCCCGCCTGTTTGCGGACGGCAGCGATCAGTTGAATACCGTCCATATTGGGCATGTTGAGATCGGTAATGATCATGTCGAACTTCTCCTGGCCGATTTTGGCGAGGGCGTCTTTGCCATCGACCGCCTCGCCCACTTCGTAACCAGCCTTTCGCAAAGTAAACCCGACCATCTGCCGAACACTGGAGGAATCATCCACCGTTAAGATTCGTCTCATCGTTGGCCCTCATACCACCGAGCATTAATGTTCCGTCACTTGCTGAAAATTCCGTCGAACTCAAAACAGCTCAACGCTATTCCCCACGAACGTTTGTTGCGCCACCGGCAGTTCCGTCCCGCGGAGCGCTGCACGTAGAACGTCACGCTCCATCTCCGTGGTATAGAAGGCCGAAAACAGTTGTTCAACTTCTGCTGGGTCGTAACGCTCCTTCACATCCGAGTGATCCATTTCCAACTGGCGCCTCACCCCTTCGATTTCGGTCAGCATTGCGTCGATCTGGCCAAAGCATGCATCGAGGAGATCGACGGTATTGCCGACCTCCGTGGTCTCCGCCTGCAATTTATCCGTGGCGGCTTTCATCTCCTGGGCCTGCCCGGCCGCGAGCGCGGCGGCGGTTCGTAAGTTGCTAAGACCCGCCCTTGTTTGCGCTTGCGCTTCCCGCAGCCTCTCATTGCTGACATCGGAAAAGGCTCCCATCAGCTCGTTGTTGTGCTTCGCCAGGCTCAGGACCTCTTGCATGGCGCGTCCGGATTGATCGGTAATCTGGCCCCACTCCGCCGAAACTCCCTTGATACTCTGGGCGATCGCCAATATCGCGGCGGCTTGAACGCCCAAGTGGCTGGCCTCAATAATGGAGTTGAAGGTAAGCAACAGGAGGTGATCGCGGACAGACTTCGACTTTTGCAAATGTTCGCTCACCAATTGCATAAGGTTTGCGATCCCCCCGAAAGTGCGTTGGATTCTCTCACTGTAAGCCTGGCTTTCGCTTTCGAGCCGTTCGATGTGGGCGAGCTGGGATGACAGTCCCCGCTCCTGGTCGAGGACTGCGGGGCCGATCCCGGCCACGTCGGTTGCGCTTACTTTCAGGATACCTCCCATGCACATCCTGATTTGGGATGCCCAGTTGGCCACCGTTTCCTTGATGGTTCGCAGTTGATAAATCTGGATAGTAAGGCCGGCGTAGGCCCGACCCATTTCCTCAGTGCCTTCCTTCTCCGCATTCTCATCACCCGACATTTTCGCGGAAATCAGCGCAAATGCCTCCTGCACATGCTCGATTTGCTGGCGGGTGATGTCGTGAGCCTGGACGGCGGCCACGACTCCGGCAATCTGCTGGGCCACGTTTTCCACGCACGTCCGGAATTGCATGGGTGTCCCCGAGAGTTGAGATAGGCTGAACTCCACCGCCGACAAGGCGTTGCCCAAGTCAAGTTCAATGCGCGCCAACTCCTCCTGCAGGCGTGGGAGTTCCGCCGCCAGCACCTGCTTTGTTTCTTCGATCGCCGCTCTGCGGCCATCCGTGTGGCCCGCCAGTTCCATAGCATCCGCGGTCACCGACTTTGAGAAGTCGGCTAATTCGTGCGCGAGGTATTGGAACCCGGCGCCCACGGCGCCGAGGCGAGCCACCTCGATATTGGTAAGCACACTCAGCGCCTTGGTCTCAAAAGCAATCGCCTCCTGGCCGCGAGTTATCCGCGAGAGTTGACGCAGAAGCTCTACTTCCGTCGTCACCGTTTCCAGGATCCCAGTAGTCGCCTGCAGCCGGTCTCCAATGAAACGTCTTGTCGCGCCGCCCAGGGTTTGCACCTGCGGCAGAATGGAGCTGACACTTTCATTTTCGACGCAGCCGACCATGGCTGCCGCCAGATTCAAAATCGTGTCGGTATGGCCCGCAAGGCCCTCGAAGGTCCTCGCCACCGATTCAATCTGCCGCGTGGTAGTTTGGGACAGCGTTTGCAGCTCGCCCTTTGCCTTCTCAAGAGCGTGGACAATTTTCGTTTTGGTTTCAAGACTCATTACGACTTGTCCTGCCACGGGGCGAGTATTGCGACGTTGGGATTAGCCTCGGCCCGGCGACGGATTGAATTCGATGTCAGCCCAACGGGTGGGTTGGGCTTGGTACTGCTCCATACGGGCTGGCGGCCTCAATGCGCGTGGGCGAGTATCGCTCCCGCGACCGCCTGCAAAGGCAGGACCTTATCCACCGCGCACCGCTTAATGGCCTCCTTGGGCATACCGAAGACGACGCAAGTGGCCTCATCTTGAGCGATGGTCACTGCCCCCGCCTGTTTCATTTCCAGCATGCCGCTGGCCCCGTCATCCCCCATTCCCGTCAAGATCACTCCCACGGCGTTCTGGCCGGCGTAGCGCGCGGCGGAACGAAACAGCACATCAACCGAGGGACGATGACGGCATACCAGTGGCCCATCTTTGATGTCAACATAGTATCGAGCGCCGCTCCGCTTGAGGAGCAGGTGATGATTGCCGGGCGCGATCAGCGCCCGCCCGCGCAGAACCGTGTCGTTCGTCTCCGCCTCTTTAACCGTAATGTTGCACAGGCCGTCCAACCGGTTGGCAAAGGCGCGGGTGAACATCTCCGGCATATGCTGCACGATCACGATGCCCGGGGCATCCGGTGGAAGCACCTCCAGCAAGGTTTTAAGTGCCTCCGTTCCCCCGGTCGAGGCCCCGATTGCCACCACCTTCTCCGTTGTCTCAGCCATGGCATGGGTGGCAGGGGAGAGGATGGCATCCGCGGTCAGCTTGGGCTCGACAACACGGCCTGGCCGGAGAACACGCAACTGCGCCGCAGCCGCGGCCTTGACAGCCTGGCAGAGGGCTATTCGCGAGTCCTCCAGAAACTGTTTGCTGCCCAGGTGAGGTTTGGTAATGATATCCACCGCCCCGTACTCCAGCGCCTTGAGAGTGCTTTGCGCACCCTCCTCGGCGAGGCTCGAACAGATCACAACCGGTATCGGGTGCTGGCTCATGATCTTTTGCAGGAATGTCAGCCCATCCATACGGGGCATCTCGATATCCAGGGTGATAACATCCGGCACCTCCTCGCGCATGCGCTCAGTCGCCACGAAGGGATCGGCAGCGGTTCCCATGACCTCGATTTCCGGGTCGGTCGATAGCACTTCGCTCAGGGTCTGTCGAACTACTGCGGAGTCATCCACAATAAGGACGCGAATTCTCGCTGTATTCATTAGCTTAATCCTGCCGCTCCATCAAAACGGTTGCGGACCAACCCTGGAGCCATTGCTTGCCCATTCCCTCCGCCAGGTACCCAGGCCACGGGTAATGGATGCGGGAACCGTGAATAAACCTATCCCGCCGGCGGCTGGGGGAGAATGTGGCGTACCGAGTCAGGTCATTGGGACGGTGGAAATTCTCCTTACGCCGCGAAAACCACGGGATTGCTTCGACAGGGCAACATGGCATCATCCGTATGTATCTTCTTCAAATGCCACCCGAGAGAGCCAGCGGAGGCGGACCTCACCGGTCCCGGTGTGGAATTGAATGTTCCGACCGGAAGTTCCGCCCAGGCTTGATGCGATCACATTAAACCCCTCGGCCGGCAATACCTCAATGGCAGCTTCACAATTCTGTCTGCCCACGGTCGGGCGCAGGGGTTCCGTAGCGCTTATCGGGAGTACATCCGCACCACCAAAAAGTTTGACTTGTACCTCCGAGCGAAGCGCGCCGAGTTTGTCAAACTGACGGGCGAGGTCACGAATGACGAAATCCACGTAACGGCGGCCGTCCACCAGGGTCACGCGGGATGACGCATTGTTCGGACACCTGGGCAAAAGGGCATGGCAGAGCGCGCCGGCGCCGAGCCTCGCACTCCAGAACGTGACGCCGACGCAGGAGCCGAGAATTGTTCGGATGATCGCTGGCTCCAGAGCGAGGTACACCTCTCCTGGTTGCAAATATATCTCCGGTAGCTCGCATTCAATTTCTAGCATCGATTTTCCTGTACAGGGCCGGCGCCACCGGCGCCAAAGGGACATCCATGTCGTGCAAAGTCTCGGCGTGGCCGACGAAGGTGTAACCCCTGGGTGCAAGGTGGCGAGTCAGCTTTTGCAGGATCTTCTCCTGGGTGGGCCGATCGAAATAAATCAGCACATTCCGGCAGAAGATGATATCGGCCCTTTCGGAGAGGCCGAAGTCGGCATCCATGAAGTTCAGACGCCGAAACTCCACGAGTTGCCGCAATTCCGGAACAACCCGCAAGACCTTGGAGTCGGGATCGCGGCTACGCATAAAGTACTTTCGCCGCAGGTCTGGGGACACGGGACGAACTACTTCGTAGCTGTAGACTCCCAATTTAGCTTTTTCCAGCACAGTGGTGGAGACATCGGTAGCCAGCACCCTGAACCGAAAGCCGGGATGAGCCTGCCCATACTCATTCAGCACCATCGCCAGGGTATAAGGCTCCTCGCCGCTGGAGCAGGCGGCGCTCCAGACTAACAGTTGCCTCCCGCTCTCATTGCCCGCCATAACGTCCGGGATAGCCTTCTGCACGAGCAGATCAAAATGGGCTGCCTCCCGAAAGAAATCGGTCTTGTTTGTAGTGACAACGTCGATTAAATGAACGATCTCTTCTTTCTGGCCATGGCGCGCAAACAGATAGTCGCAGTATTGGGCATACGAGTTCAGATTCAGGCTCCGCAATCGCCGCTTGATTCGAAGCTCGAGCATCGTTTTCTTGTCCGGGCTCAGGTTGATGCCCGCCTGCTCGTAGATCAGGCGGCGAAGGCGGCCAAAATCTGCGTTCGAGATCATTTCCTCGTGACTACCCATGGAATAAACGGGGCGCGACTCAGGCCGCGCCCGCCTTTCTTAAACGACTGCCTCAGCAGCCGCTTTGCTGGTTTCCGGGACGCGGGTGGCCGCCAGTTCCTCGGCGGAAAACACCCGGTCAATATCCAGGATCATGATGAACTGGGTGTCGCGCTTCCCCATACCCTTGATAAAATCGGTCCGGATATGGGTTCCGATTCTAGGCGCCGGCTGAATCTGATCCGGCTCCAGATCGATCACTTCCTCCACGGAATCGGCCAGCGCGCCAATTACGGTCGATTCGTTGTCCAACAATACTTCCACGACCACGATACAGGTGTTCCTCGTCCTCTCCGTCTTCGACATCTCGAAACAGAGCCGGAGGTCGACGACGGGCACCACGCTACCCCGCAGGTTGATGACTCCGCTCATGAAATCGGGCGTCCTGGGGATTGCGGTGATGGTCGTAAAATCAAGAACTTCCCTCACCTTCGCGACGTCGGTAGCGAAGACCTCGTTGCCTAGTTTGAAGGTAAGATACTGCCGCGTCTCAGTGATTTCGGTAACGCTCATAATCAGCTCCTTTCGCATTCTGAAGGCAGGCGCGGACCGCCAGCGGTCCGCGCCGGAACCGGTCAGTAACGCTCGAATTCCTTGTCAAGGTCATCGCCCTTGTCCTTGAGACTGAGATTAACCCCAGCTTTGGCTGCTGGCTTCAAGGCGCCATGGCCATTCGGCTTTGAAGGCTTGCCAGGGGCGGCATCGACGTGCTTGGCCGGCTTTGCCATACTAGTTCGCACCGGCGGAGCATGGCCGTCGTCTCCGGTTCGAAAGAATCCGAGCGCGCTCACGAGCTGATCGGACTGGCCGCTCAACTCTTCCGTCGTAGAAGCCATCTCCTCAGAAGCGGAAGCATTCTGCTGAATGACCTTTTCGAGTTGCTGGAGCGCCTTGTTGATCTGTTCGGCGCCGGTATCCTGTTCTTTGCTGGCGGCGGTGATTTCCTGCACCAGTTCCGCCGTCCTCTGGATATCGGGAACCAGCTTATCAAGCATCTCGCCGGCCTTTTCCGATACCTTGACCGTCGTGCCCGAAAGCTGGTTGATCTCGCCCGCCGCTTTCTGGCTACGCTCGGCGAGTTTGCGGACTTCCGCGGCCACCACGGCAAATCCCTTGCCATGCTCACCGGCGCGTGCCGCTTCGATGGCCGCATTCAGAGCCAGCAGGTTGGTCTGACGTGCGATTTCTTCAATGATGGAGATCTTGTTGGCGATCTCTTTCATCGCTGACACCGCCTCCAGCACGGACTTGCCGCTTTCCAGCGCGTCTTTGGCCGATTTGTTGGCGATCTTGTCCGTTTGCTGGGCGTTATCGGCATTCTGTTTGATATTGGAAACCATTTGTTCCATAGAAGACGAGGCTTCCTCAGCCGAAGCTGCCTGGGCACTGGCGCCATTCGATACTTGAACCGACGCCGTGCTGATAGACTGACTGGCTGCCGCCACCTCGCCGGCGATCGTGCGGATGTCCGAAACCGTCCGCGTGAGGCCGCTCACCATCGCCCCAAGAGCCTGCATGAGTTTGTCCTGCGGGGACCGCTCCCGGATGACAACGGTCAAGTTGCCGTTCGAGATCTCCTCGGCGGCCTTGGTTATTTCATTCATGGAGACAATGAGTGTGTTCAGATTGTTCTTGATGGTGTTGAAGTCACCATGGTAGGTGTCCGTGATCTGCGATGGAACGTCCCCTTTGCTGATATGATCCACGTACTTGGCGGCGACGTTGAGTGGGGCAATGACGGCATCCAGGATAGCGTTCACGCCACGCACGATTTCGGAATAGGCGCCACGGAACTGATCGTGCTTCCCGCGTTCGGATAACTGCCCGGCGCTGGCAGCGTCGGTCAGGCGCAGCAATTCTTTCTGCAGGCTTTGGACGACGCCCGCGACATTGTTGATAGCTTGCTTCATCTTCTCGTGATCCCCCTTATAGGTCTGGGCAATCACTTCGTCGATTTTGCCGTTAGAGATTTGGGCCAGAATGCGGTTGCCTTCCCCGATGGGCAACAGGATGGCATCCAACATGGCGTTTACGCCGCGCACAATCTCTGCGTACGCGCCTTGGAACTGCTCAGGCTTCCCGCGGTCAGAGAGTTGCCCTTCCTTGGAAGCGTCGGTCAGGCGCACCAATTCCTTCTGCAGACCCTGCAGGACGCCAGCGACATTGTTGATAGCCTGCTTCATTTTTTCGTGATCACCCTTGTAAGTATGGGCAATCACTTCGTCGATCTTGCCGTTGGAGATTTGAGCAAGGATGCGGTTGCCTTCCCCGATGGGCAGCAGGATGGCATCCAGCATGGTGTTCACCCCGCGTACAATCTCGGCGTACGCACCTTGGAATTGCTCCGACTTTCCGCGCTCAGAGAGTTGGCCTTCCTTGGAGGCATCGGTCAGGTGCACCAATTCCTTCTGCAGGCCCAGTAGGACGCGGGCGACATTGTTGATTGCCTGCTTCATCTTTTCGTGGTCGCCCTTGTAAGTCTGGGCAATTAATTCGTCAATCTTGCCGTTGGAAATTTGAGCAAGGATGCGGTTCCCTTCCCCGATGGGTAGCAGAATGGCATCCAACATGGCGTTCACGCCGCGGACAATTTCGGCATACGCACCTTGGAACTGCTCCGGCTTTCCGCGATCAGAGAGTTGGCCTTCCTTGGAAGCGTCGGTCAGCCGCACTAGTTCCTTTTGCAGGCCCTGGAGGACTCCGGCAACATTGTTGATCGCCTGCTTCATCTTCTCGTGGTCGCCCTTATAAGTCTGGGCAATTAGTTCGTCAATTTTGCCGTTGGAGATTTGAGCAAGGACGCGGTTCCCTTCCCCGATGGGCAGGAGGATAGCGTCCAGCATTTCGTTGATGCCCTGCACCATTTCGCGATAGACCCCCTCAAACTGGTCAGCCCTGCCGCGCTCCGTGAGATGACCTTCCTGTGACGCTTCTACCAAGCGCATGATCTCCTGAGATACGAGCAGCAGCGTGGCATCCGCTGGTTTTTGCGAGCTGCTTGAGCGGTCGCGGCTACCCTGTCCGTTCCCGCCGTTTTCACCATCAGTACCGTGCAACTTTCGGCTTCCATTCAAAACTTTCGTCGGCATGATTCCTACTCCCTTCAGATTGAATTCGTTCACCCGTTGGTTGGCGACCTCAAGTTAAGAGGCCCAGTTGACTAGATCGTTGTTGAATAGCGCTGGGGTCTTCTTCAGCACCAGCAAAATTTCCAGTACGAGTTCAAAAGCAAATCACCCTTTACGCAGCTAAGCCATGCGGGCGCAGCCCCGAAGCCCGTAGGTCCACGTGGGGCCCCAGCGACATCGTACGGATCGCGTCCTGGACAAGCCGATGGGGATCCAGGATCAACGCCACGCTTCCGTTACCGAGAATGGTGGCGCCGGAAATGACCTGGATGTGCCGGTAAAACCGGCCCAAATTTTTGATGACTGTCTGGTGGTCGCCGAGCACTTGGTCGACGACAAAGCCGAAGCGCCCCTCTTCTGTCTCGGCAACCATAATCTGTTCGCGCTCGGGCCGTTCTGTGTGGATGTTAAAGTAGTCCCTGAGGCGGATATAGGGGATGATCTCACCTTGCACCTCGGCAACATGCTTGCCATTGGCCTTCTCGACGTCTTGCCGCGTCAACTCGATGCAGCCCAGGGAAGTGGCGAGCGGCAGCACAAAATAGGCGTGCCCGATGCGCACGAGCAGCCCGTCAATGATGGCCATGGTGAGAGGGAGGCGTAGGTTGACGCTGGTTCCGGTACCGGGCTTACTGGCAATGTCAATGGTTCCGCGCAAGGCCTCCACACTTCGGCGAACGACGTCCATCCCTACTCCCCGGCCGGACACATCCGTCACCTGCCGCGCCGTGGAGAATCCCGGGGCCAATATGAAGGAGAAGATCTCGGCTTCCGTAAGCTGGGCGTCCCCGGCAACCAGACCTTTTTCCATGGCACGGGCACGGACGGCTTCGGCATCGATCCCGCTCCCATCGTCGGTGACGCCAATCAGAACGCTGGCGCCCGAGTGCCGCGCCGAGAGGTGAATCGTTGCGGTAGGGGGTTTGCCGGCGGCGAGGCGGCCCTCTGGCGACTCGATACCGTGATCCATACTGTTGCGGATAAGATGCATAAGGGGATCATTCAACTGGTCGATCACCGTCTTGTCCAGTTCCGTATCGGCACCCTCAATAGTGAGCTCGACCACTTTGTGCAAGTCTCGCGCCAGGTCGTGGATGAGGCGACGGAAGCGTTCGAAGGTAGCTCGAATGGGCAACATGCGAATGCTCATCGAGTTTTCGCGAAGGGCTGACGTCAGTCGCTCGATTTCTTCGGACACCGCCACCACATCTGGATCTTCGCGGCGAGTAGCAATCTCACCCAATCGGGCTTGCACGGTCACCAGTTCGCCCACCAGGTTGACGAACTGGTCCAGCTTGGCGGCGGGCACGCGAATGCTCGATACGTTGTCCGGGTTGTCGTAGGCGCGGCGTCCGTAGGTGGTGCGTTTCTCTTCCGGCACCTTGGGGGCCTCGGTGACGGGGGCCGAGACTTGGAGCGAATCGGGCTCGATCGCCAGCTCACAACAATCCTCAACGAAGATGAAGACATCACGGATGGCCTCGCACGGGGCGGAGGTTGTCAGGACCATATCCCAGCCCAGGTAGCAGCGCTCGGGGTCCAACTCGCCGATCGGCGGAACCGCTGCCATGCTGGCCGTGATCCGCAGGCTTCCCATTTGCTTCAGCTCGCGCAGCAGCAGCAACGGATTGGTGCCGTTTCGCATGAGATCGGGTCCGGGGCCAAAGTGGATTTTCCACCCGCGAGCCACGCCCGTCGAAGCCGGGGAAGGCGCCAACGCCGGGGAAGGCGGCGCTTCGGTGGGATGTGCTTCAGGCTTTCCGGTGAAATGGCGCAACTTCACCAGGATCTCATTAGAGGCGTTGCTGTTCGCGACCGCCCGGCCTGCATCCTCTTCCAGCATGGCTTTGATCTGATCGAGAGCCGCTAAAGACAGGTCAACGAGCTCGGAGGTAACAGTGAGTCGTCCACTTCGAACCTCATCGAAAGCCGATTCGAGGTTGTGCGTGAACGCGGCCAGTTCGTCAAAGCCGAACATGGCCCCTGAGCCCTTGATGGTGTGCAGGGCGCGGAAGGCCCGGCCCACAAGCTCCTTATCGCCCCGATTCTCGTTAAGCTCCAGGAGTGCTGATTCCAGGTCGACGAGGATTTCGCGAGCTTCTTCTTGGAACGCTTGCTTAAACTTGTCAATCGCGTTCCCTTTTGACGGCACACTCAATGGGTTATCTCACTTTGTATCCATCGGGATCGGAAACTTCTCAAAACCTGCATCGCCCAAGGCCACGGCGATAACTTCCGGCACGCGGCCCGCAAGCCTGAACCCCGTGCCCTTTCCCCTTGCTTCACGCTCGGCCGCCCAGAACAATTGCAGAGCGGTCAGGTCCAACTCGATTACACGTTCCAGGTCCACGCGCATTTCTTTTCCGGACGCCAGCGCCTCGATAAGCAGTTTCTTCAGTTCGATTGCCGAAGCGATGTCAATATCGCCCTCCAGGCGGATAAGGCACAGCGCTTCATTTTGATCCAGAGTTACTGGCACGACGGTTTGCTTTCCGAGCGCCGCACTTGGGGCGCTACGCTTTGGCTTCGAGGCAGTTCGATGGTCTCGCCCCGGGGCTTTGCCGCGTTTATCGCTTACCAGCAAAACCAATTCAGTTATCGGATGTTTGGGAACAAAACATTAAACTACCTGCGAAATTAACGTAACTTGCTTTTTTGTCGCAGGTTGAAGGGAAACTCCCTGTCTTAAAAGGAGGTCCGGCCTGATCAATGACAACGTACAAGCAGGTGTAGAGCGTGGGTTTGCCGCGTAAGATCAAAGTCGAAATGCGACACGGAAACTTGGGGCACATCGACAAGATGAAGGCACGGACGAGAACATCGCCTGCAGAGGTTTTATCACAATTACCTCCGGCAGCTTAATCCGGGAGACACCCCGAGGCTGCGGGGGTGCATCACCAGAATCAAGTGTGGGCAACGCGCCCCTGGGCTATCGAGAATGCGGATCAGTTAATGGAGAAGTTCTGCGGTTGACTGTAAATGGGACGGAAGCTTGGAGTTCCAGCACATTTATAATCCCTTCGCCCATTTGGCACCTACGGACGTAGTGAAACGATATAATTTGAAACAAGCCAAAGACGCCCGTGACAACTTTCCGCACATCGCTAACAGAGCAAACGGGCAAAAGATCCCAATTTCCCGGCAGGTTCCAGAAATTCGAGAGGTCGCGGGGCTGGGGCCGGTGTTTGCCGACTGTTTGAACTTCAGCGGCGTGGATTCCCAGAGAACTGAACGAGTGGCTCAAATCCCGTTTCACGCTCCCGCCATGGCGTGCTGGCCGATGAAAATCACGGCGCTGCAGAAAGGGTCAAGCACGAATGTGGGTGAAATCGGCCTACGGGTCAGGAGCCGTGCCTTGGGCTAATAATCCAGGCCGGAGAGTGACAGGCTGGAGTCGCGACCGTCCCACCCCACCAAGCCGGTCGCGCCACCCGCCGGAAGGCCGTCCGCCGCAGCGTTCACCTCGCCCGTAAGCAAGCTTGTGGAAGCCCTCCCCTACTGCCCTTTCACAAACTCGACGTAGCCGTGGTCGCGCAGGAAACGGAAATAGCCCACAAAGTCGAGGTCCGTGGGTCCCTGTTCCAAACGCGCCAGATGGATGACCTCTGCCAGGTTGCGATGCCCATCGCACCAGTAGAGGGCCGTAATCGGAATAAGGTTCCACGCGCCCGAAGGATACCCTTGCCACTGGTCCCGGGGAAGGTCGTCGAGCGGAATGGTGCCGAAGCGCTTGCGCTTTACGACGATGGTTGAGGCGACGGCCGCCTCGGGATCAGGCGCGGGTGCGGGTTTAATCACAGCGGTAATGCCGAACTGCCCCGCCCGCTGCTCCGCGGCGGAGCCAATCCGGTCCAACTGGGCGTTACCGAACTCGGCGAGCTGCCGGGCCAACGGGTCGAGTGCCGACCGGGAATTTTCTGGAATGGACTTATTCATTAGGCGCGTGACGGAATAGACCGCCTGCGTTTGCCTTCCCACCGTATATGCGATCCGGTCGCCGGCCTCGCCCAGGACTTTGGCGAGTTGGCTTACGTCGCTCGCTTCGGCGATCTGATCCATGAACGGGGAGGCAGCGTCGAGAATTTGCTGGTATCCGCGCGTTTGACTGAGAGTCGCGAGCCACAATGCCTGTGGCTCTTCTGCATTCGCCAGGTAATAAAGGTAGGCCGCGGCGACGATGGAAAGATCACGGAGGGATCGCGCATCGACCCGATCGGGCGTGTCGGCGCTGCTGTGGTGCGGAGTGTTGAAGTCGTTGCCGCTGTAGGCCCAGATTGTTGGTACATTAATCGTCGGGTCTCCCAGGTAACTGTCGGTTCCGGTGCCGAACGCATGCCAGCGCCAGGCGCGGCCGATCTTCGAGAAGTATTGGTCGGCAACTTTCGCGATAAGGGCGTCCGTGTAAGAACTCGCCACGGCGGGATTCATGTAAAACGTATAGATGGAGTTCGCCAGATCATAACCGCCGGCGGGAGTATCGAGACAAATAGCAGCGACAGTTCGTTTGATCCTTTCCGGGTTGGTGGCGATGTAATGCATCGAGTCGTACATCTCGGGCATGGTCAGGACGCGGATGGTGCGCTTGGGTGTCGGCAAGCGGCCGGAGGAGATCAGTCGCTGTAGCGTCGCCATGGCCTCGACAAGCGCCGCCACACCGGACGCATTATCGCCCGCGCCCTCCTCCCCCGTGTGCCCGAGCGCGAGGACTTCCTCTGAAGTCGCTCCCGGAATCACCCCCGTCGTGTATGCGTAAGTTCCGGAATAAAGCCGCGCATCGACTGTCGCTTTCAGCCGCACTCGGCCGTGTTCGGCCACGAGCTCGCGAACCAGTGCCGCCGCGCGGGGAGTGATGGACAGGCAGGGTAGCGGCGTGCTGGTTTTGGTAAAGGCCCATCCGCTGTCGCCCCACGCGTTCACCCACTGGCGAGCGTCATCGAGTGTCGGCTCCTCGCTGTAGGCGTTGACCACCGCCGCCGCGCCCGATTTCACCAGCGCCGGCTTGAAGTCCGGGGGAATGGCGTCGGTCATCGCGATCTTGCCGCGGAGATCCTGTGCCGCGATCTTCGCCGCGGGCCAGGGCGGTATTTCCACGACTTCCGCCGTGATGCCCTCAGGAGGGGTCGGCCCGCTCCACTCGCACACCGAGGTGGGAATTTTTTGGTAGTCCGCAAGCACGCGAGACTCAGCGGGAACCGGTGGGTCGACAATTTCCAGGCGGCCCGACTTCACGTCCCAGGCCAGCGGCATGGTCCAAAAGCCCACCTGCGTAACGCCATCGGCAGGCGCTTGTACCACTTCCGCGTTCTCGAGCCCGATTCCCCGCATGACGCCCTGAAGGTATTCCGCCGTTTCGCCGAACTTCGCAAAGGTGAACCACCGATCGGTGGAATAAACGGCGCGCATTGTATCCATCGCTTCCTCGGGCCTCAGGTCTGACTGGATCTCGGCGATGACAAGATCCAGACCACGCGGCGGCGGCGCCGCTTCCGGCCCCTCACGGCCTGCCAAGAGTGAAGTCGCGCAAAGGCCAACAACAAGCACCACGAAGAGGCTTGCCATCGGCAGCGCAGGGCAAGGGGCCTTACGCCGGTGCGGCCTGGCTTCCTTTATCGAGGTCGCGACCCGACCGAGCGGCATGAAACTCTCCTTAGAAGGACCCCTAGCGATATTAGAAATAGAACTTTAGGGCGAACTGTATGTTGCGCTGTCCCTGCGAGCTGAGGACCTGCCCGAACTGAGAGCTGTCAACATTCTGGATGGGCGCGTTGAAGATGGGGGTATTGGTGAAGTTGATGAACTCCGCCCGAAACTCCAAGCGCTTCGACTCGGTGATGGGGAACTCCTTCTCGAAGCTCTGGTTCCACTCGCCCAAGCCCGGGCCGCGCACCGTCCCATTGGCGCAACTCCCAAACGTGCCCCCTGACGGCTGACTGAACGCGCTGGTATTAAACCAACTCGTCCCTAAACCAACCCCCTTGGGATAACTCACCGGACCGAGACAGTCCGCCCTCATCCCTCCGGATAATGTGCCGGAGAGATCGTTGGCCATAATGGTAATCGGGAAGCCGGTATGGAAAGAAACGATGCCGCCAAGTTGCCAATTCCCTATGACACCATTGAGGATGGGGTTCATGTGCCCGCCAAAGTGCTTGCCACGGCCGAACGGCAACTGGTAGACGTAAGCGCCGCTGAAGACGTGAGTATCGTCAAAGTATGACGGACTCCACTCGGCGACCCGGTTATAGAGATCCTCCCAGTAGCCATAGTTTTCGGCAGCCTGACCGCCGTCGCCGTAATAGCCGATGGAATTGCTCATGGCTTTCGCGTAGGTATAAGAAAGCTGCAGCTCGAGTCCTTGCGACAGGTGCTTCACCAGACTCGCTTGCAGGGCATCGTAGGTCTGATCGCCATTGGAGTCCGTGCCCTGGACTCCGACTTGGGCAATCGATTTGACCAGGACCGGGTCGCCGGTAAAGTAGTTACTGGCGCACGGCTGGGTGGCCGTGGACGGGCAGCCGGCAATGCCGGGCAAACGCAACTGGTTGTAGGCCATCCCATTCAACAGGTGGAGCCCGTGCTGCCCGACATAGCCCAACGAAAGCAACATATTACCCGAGAACTGATGTTCCACGGCCAGGTTCCACTGCTGAACCTGGCCCGGCTGAAAGTTCGGATCCCAGGGATTAAGCTGAGCCCCGGCATAGGGATTAGCCGGAGCGGCCAACAACGACAGACCTTGATCGGTGGTTGAGCCCGGCAAAATGAGCTGTGCCCCGGTGGCGTAAACACTCGTGAACTGCGTCGAGAAGGGCGGGTTCAAGTTTTCCCGGTCGTTTTCCCCGCTCCCTTCGAGGAAGGAAGAAATCGTATAGGCGCCGCGGATCACCGTGTTCTTCAGGAAACGCGGCGTATAGGCGAAGCCCAGGCGCGGCTCCCAGTCTCGCCAGTAGGCGTTATAGAGCGCGCGGCTGTTGCTCACAACGCAATTCCCACTGCCGAGAACGGCAGCGCAGTTCCCCATAGCGCTTTGCGAGGGGAACTCGGCGACGCCGGAATACAGCGAAAAGTTGTCTTGCCGATTGTAAACTTCGTACCAAGGCTGGTTGTATTCCCAACGCAGGCCCAGGTTCAGAGTGAGATGGTCGGTGATGCGCCAATCGTCCTGGCCGTAAACGCCATAGACCCAGCTCCTTTGGCCCGTGTCTCCGTGGTTAATCCCCAGTTCGACTGTCTGGGGTAGGCCCAGGAAGAAGTCTGCTTCCGGGAACCCGATGGATGCGGGGGCGAGTGCGGCGGGGCCGGCCGTGTACTGCCCATCATAGGTGAGCGATCCGAACTTACCATTGTTCCCGGCAAAATAGACGTTAAGCTGATGCCGCATCGCCTGGAAGCCGAACCGGAGGTTGTGCCGCCCTTTCGTGACGATCAAGTCCTCCATGGGTTCAATCGTGCTATTACTAAATTGATCTTGCCTGTCCGCTTGGCCTAGCGAAGTGGCTAGTCCACCGGAGAAATTGAGTCCCAACAGTCCGGGCCCGCCGACGTTGCCATCCGCGATCCCGATAGTTTGAGAGAAATTGCCTACGCCCGGCACATCGGTGCCATAATCCAAACCGATCCGGTTATACCCAATGCGGGCGTCGCTGATGACACTGCTACTGATGCTGTGCGTCCAGTCAATGACGGCGCTGTAGAACGGTGAGGTATTGAACCCCTGCCCAAGGAGCAGGACGGAGTTGAAGTTCGGGTTGGTCTGGAAGCCTTCCGAATAGTGCCCGAAAATACTGTCCTTATCGCTTATCTTATAGTCAATGCGGGCGTCCCCTTGATCGTTATTCAAGTAGCTGTAAATACTATCCGGGGCATTAAACTCAATATTGTTATTGTTATTGTTGATCGGCAAGGGGTAAAGCCCGGACGAGAAGAGTTTGCTGGCAACCGGATCAATCATGCCAGGCGGAATGATATCGCCCTGGAAGAGCGCGCGTTGGCCGGTGGCGGCGTTATAGGACAATGGGTTGTAGAGTTGAACGCCCTGCTGCGCCAGAATCTGCGAGAAATCGCCCTCCCGCTCGGCGGCAGTCATCACCGTGATAAGGCTGGCGGCCGGCGGGAAGTGAAATCGCTGCCCCTGGTAGTCAGCAAAGAAAAACAGCTTATCCCTCTTGATGGGGCCCCCGAAAGTGCCGCCAAACATATTCCAGCGCATTCCCGGTTTCGGCAAATCCTGCCAGTCATTGGCCCAGTTATTGGCGTTCAGCGCGTCGTTGCGCAAGAACTCAAAGGCATCTCCGTGGAAATGGTTGGTGCCCGACTTGATCGTGGTGCTGATGATGCCGCCCTGAAACTGCCCATACTGAGCCGGAGCGTTGTTGGTAATAACATCGAATTCCTGGATGGCATCCACACTCGGCTGATATGCCGTCAAGTTATTTAGAACCTCGTTGTTATCAATCCCGTCCAGAAGAAAGTTATTCCCCTCTTCCCGATTGCCGTTAATGTAAGTGCGTCCGCTGAACCAGGTCCGCTGGCCGCTTTCCATCGTCGCGGGGTTCGGACTGGTCACACCGGGTGTGAGCAGGGTCAACTCTACAAAGTTGCGCGTGGGCAGGGGCAGGTTCACATTGAAATTGGCACTGGTCACGAGACCCACCTGCATGGTGTCGGTTTGGAGCAGAGGAGGGGCCGAAGTCACGTTAATGGTCTGCGTAACTTCGCCCACCACCAACTGAAAATCCACCCGATAAACCTGGTTCATTTGCAGTTCGAAGGCGGGTTGCACGACAGCTTCAAACCCTGTGACTGCGACTTTCACGGTATAACGGCCCACGGGCAATCGCGGCATGTTATAAACGCCCGCTCCGTTTGACTGTGTTGGCCAGAGTGTCCCGCGCAACACGTCCGTTGCTGTGACCTGGGCTCCTGGAATCGCGGCGCCAGAAGGGTCAGTAACCGTGCCCGTAATCGCGCCGGTCACTTCCTGGGCGCACGTTGAGAGTGGGAATGCAAACAGAAGTGCGCCCAACATCGTCAGCGCAAGAGCCAATATTGAGAGTAATCCCTTATCACCAGCATTTCTTTGGCGCATTTTTCAATGACCTCATATTTCCAACGATGCCCTGATTTGAATTAGCCCTGCTCCGGAATCCCTGGGGAATCAGGATCCTAATCTCTTTCTGATGCCCTCGGTACGAAGCGCGTAGTGTGTTCCTACGCGATGCAACGACCTTCCCCCCACCTCAAAACGTGGCTCTCGTGCGCAAGTGAAGGAGGGCGCGCACAATATGGCGCGTCGCTGGCAGGAGGCGTACGTTACCCCTCCTCCTCTAGGCTGAAGGGCCCCCCCGCCAGCCAGTCAAAATCAGCCGCACGATAATGATCCTTTATTCCCTCCGGTATACGCTCCTGAAAATTGTTTGTCAAGGGGCTTCTACGGGAGGAAAATTGCCTCGACCGGAATCACAGGATGGACACAATGTCTCCGCCTGCCAGCGTTTTCCATTTACTGTCCACCGCGTAAGAAACGCTTTACATGCGCGTTACACCCATTCCATTGACGTCGAGATGCACCTGGACCACTGAGGGCGCAGACAAGCGGACGCGGGCTGGGTGGTTTCAATCGAAAGAAACCAAGCAGCCATTGAAATCAAAAGTAACATGGCGAAAGTGCCGCATAAAGTCGGATCCTAAAATACCGTCGACGTGCTCGGTGGGTGGGAGCAGGGCCTCAAATTCATGGAACACTTCCGTTTGCGTCGGTCGAAACCGCACGGTGAACTGCCTGCCTGCGACGCTCAGGCCCAGTTCTTTGTCTCTGTTGATGTCCATCGAAGATATAACGGACCCGGTATCCAGGACAAAGCGTCTCGTTCCCTGTGAGGTGTGGATGGTGATGACGGGCATTCCCAGCACTTTGTCAAAAGTGAGAGTGTGGTGCTTGTTCCCGCCTGCGTAAACAGGGACGGACAGCATAAACGCCACCATGATGCTTAAGGGCTTTTTCATAAAGACCCCTCCGCTCTGAATGCCGAACCTTTTAGGCATCGCAATCCTTTGCCCGTTGACCGCTTCACCTATAAGCCCGCCGGGCGCGTCGTGGCCCATAACCGCATCCCGGCCAAAGCCGACGCCATCTTTCGCCCTGGAGGCTCTACCGGCAGATATTCCCCTGTTTGTGCGCCCTTCTGCGATTCAGCTCGAAAAGTTCAGTCTGAACAATCTCGGCTCGGCCGTCGCCCTGCTCCACCGGCCAAGGGAGAACCTTCGCTTGCGTCAGGCTTGAACTGAGCAAGCATTTTAAAGCGATGAAGTGAGCAAATAACAGATACAGAAACTTAAATCTGAGATAGGTACAGATTCATTTCTGAGACCTGTTATGGTTGGAGGAGCTGGGGCACGATGGAAAAAGCTACCAAATCGGAAGCGCCGCTTTATCTCAAAGTTGCGCAGTTGATAGAAGATCAAATCCGGGCGGGCGTCCTGAGGGTCGGTGGCCGGATTCCCTCCATTCGATCGCTCAGCCGCGCGCCGAAGGTGAGCGTGTCGACCACCCTCCAGGCGTATTTTTGGCTTGAGAAGCGCGGGTATGTGGAGGCGCGAAACAAGTCCGGGGTTTACGTCCGCGTTCCCCTCGCGGCACTGGCCCCGGAACCAAAATTTCAGAACTCGGATCCCGCGCCGGCAGAGGTCGGCGTGGGTGACATCCTGACTAAGGTCATACGCGCGGCCAGCGACCGAGGCAAGGTCCCGCTGGGCTCTTCGGCGAATTGGCATCGATCTCAACTGGGATGAGCTTGGAAAAGCAGCGGCGGTACAAAATTCATTGGGCAAGGAAGGCACGCGGGAAACTGCGAAAGCCCTTGAGGAGTTGCTCTGGCGCTTCGGAAAGACTCGAAACAAAATCGCGCACAGCGGGAGCAGCGGTATCCTGGTCACAGATTCTGAACGCGAAGAATTTCTGACTTTTTTCAGGGCACTAGCGTCAGCCCTCGTCCACGTGGTCGCGGCCGATCTTGCCAAGAGGAATTGAGCTTGAATCGGGAATCGTCACGTTCCTTCTGGGAGCAAAGTAGCGCGGACCTGTTCTTGAGGTCCGCGGCTTTTCTTTGTGATGGGCGGAAGAACCGCGGACCCAAAAAATAGGTCCGCGCTACACGTCGAGGAACGATCCACTTGGTCGTATAACGGCCTACTCGTACAACTGCAACCGCTGACTCCCCCGAAAGTCCCCTTCGATGTCCTGAACCCCGTTATCGGACAACGATCCTCCCGGCGGACCCCCCAAAGTCTGCTTCCGAGTGCGCGACGGTCCGCTCTGAATGTAGTGTATACTCGGTCGCAGCTTGGGGGTCCAAATGGAAATACCAGAGCAATGGAGAGGGTATTTTATGCGACCAATTTGCCTGGCATTTGTACTTGCGGCAGGGATCGGGATGTTGGCGTATTCGGGATTGGCCCGGCACACCCCGACCGCAGGTCCTTATAAGGTGCTAAAGACAGCCAAAGTTGGCGGCGAAGGTGGTTTTGACTATATTTTCGCCGACGTCAAAGGGCGTCGCTTGTACATCCCGCGCAGCGGCCCGATGGGGCAACTGACGGTCTTCAATCTGGATACGCTTGAATCGGTCGGCGCGATTGCTAATGTCAGTGCGGGGGGCGCCACGGTCGATCCCAAAACCCACCACGGATTCTCCACGACAAAGCCGATGACGATGTGGGACGCGAGCACGTTGAAAGTGATCAAGACTATTGACGTGGGTGGCCGTCCGGATGGAATCCTGTTTGATCCGTACAACGAGCGGGTGTGGGTGCTGAGCCACATGCCGCCGTATGCCACGGTGATCGACGCGAAGGAAGGTACCGTGGTTGGGACGCTTGACTTGGGAGGAGCGCCGGAAGAGGCGGTGAGCAACGGCAAAGGCACGATCTATGTGAACATATCGGACAAGGCCAGCATTGCCGTGGTGGACGCGAAGAACCTGACCGTTAAGGCGCACTACGATGTTAGCGCGAAGGGCGCCAGCGGAAGCGGGCTGGCATTGGACGCGAAGAATCACGTCCTCTTTGCGTATTACCGCCAGCCGTCACCTACGGTGGTGATTGTGAACGCCGACAACGGCAACATCATTACCACTCTTCCGACGGGCGTGGGTGTGGATACCGTCGCGTTCAATCCCGCCACCATGGAAGCCATAAGCGCGGAGGGCGGCGGCTCGATGACGTTCATCAAGGAAAACAGCCCCACCAGCTTCGCGGTAGGGCAGACGCTCCAAACCCTGGTAGGCGCCAAGACCCTAGCGCTCGACACAAAGACCAATCACGTGCTAACCATGACGGCCGAGTTCGGGCCGCCTCCGGCTAACGCGCCGCCACGACCAGGAGGGCGCCCTCCCCGTGGTCCCATGGTGCCGGGTTCGTTTTCAATTCTGATGGTGGGCAAGTAGTAGACATTCGCCAGCGCCCAAGTCGCGGAAACAGACCGGCGCGGCGCTGTGCCGTTGCCTCGCAGGTGGACCGGGCATGGTAGTCTTGGTTTCCGACGGCAGCAGTTTCCTAAAGCGGGATTGGATGAACACTACCGTTGCAAATCGGGGATCGCTCCTGGGGCTCGCCACGAGCGGTTTCGCTTTAAGCTCCCGAGGACCTGTTTTATCGAGGTTAGCCTGAACAAGAGTTGACCGGACTGGATGGCTCAAGTATGAGGCTGCTCCTCCTCTGGATCTTCTACGCAACGGCGCTTTCAGTCGGGCTTTCAGGCAGGGGGTTTCGGTCCGCTGCCAGTGACGCAAATGCTGGGGCCGAGGGATCGCCCAATCGGGTCTTGATCGTAGGCGCCACGGGAGGAACGGGTCGCCACCTCATCGCACAAGCCTTGGAGCGGGGGCATGTGGTGACGGCGCTCGCACGCGATCCGTCTGCGCTTCGAATCGAACATCCGCGACTGCGGGTCATGCAAGGGGATGTCCTTGACTACCCGTCCGTCGAGGCCGCAGTGCGAGGGCAGGACGTGGTGATCTCCGCGCTCGGACACAAACGGTTCTTTCAGCCAACCCATATTCTGTCAGAGGGAACGCGGAACCTCCTGCAAGCCCTGGAGACCCGGGGCGTTCCGCGGTTCGTGTGCGAGACCGCCCTTGGCATCGGAGACAGTGCCGGGCGTATGGGCGTGTATTACACGTTCTTCGTCATCCCCTTCATTCTCCCGTTCTATTTTTGGGATAAGGCGCGGCAGGAGCGCGTGATTGCGGCGAACCGCCTGAACTGGGTCATGGTGCGGCCCGGCGCGCTGACCAATGGAGCGAAGCGGGGCCGCTATCGACACGGTCCAAACGTCGGAAGCTTCTTGTCAACGGTGAGGATCTCTCGGGCCGATGTGGCAGATTTCATGTTGAACCAAATGACGGACAACACCTATCTGAGATCCGCGCCGGGGGTGTGCTGGTAGGACGGAGTTGAGCGCGCCTAACCCAGCGCAGGAGAGGTCGGCAGCCGGGTTTCGTCCCAGCATGTCGCCGCCGAGGCTCGGCGCGATTGCGATTAGCGCGATAAGCTCCTTTTTTTCAGTAATATTCAGGGTTCGTCGGGAATATCGAGCAACCCCTTTGTTTTCAGGTACTCATCCAGAGCACTTTTTAAGCCCCTTTGTTTTCAAGCACTCATCCAGACCACTCTTCATTTTTAACATCTTTTGGGATCAGGCCTTCCTTACCGGCCTTTCGACGGAGAATATGGAGATAAACTATTATGTATCAATAACATAATGCGATGATCCCCTGGCGTTCTCATCTTGACAGGAATAACCAAGTTGATGGCTCCCGATTTCTTCGGCCCTATTTGTTTTCAATGACATTCTGGCTTCGGTCGTAGGAAAAAAGAATTCTTTTTTCCTTGTCGGCACTTCGGCTCGTGTGGGGCCGAACTGCCTCCGGCCGGTTGGGCATCGGAGCTGCGCCGCCAGATTCATTTCCGTCATAGCTCCTAATTCGGGTCTCAGGATTCGGCTTACGGTCCATAGGGTACTATCTACCGTCACCTGCCTGCTGCCCACCCTGTACCACCTTTCGCCAGTCTCCTAAGCTAGTATGCACGCGATGCCCGGCTTTGTCAAGAGCATAATGGCCTACACCAGGGCGCCGTCAAGGTCAAATGGGGTTGAAAAGGACCCCTCACCCGCCCTCCTCCGTCGGGCACCCTCTCCCCTGGGAGAGGGCTGTAATTTTGATTTCTCTCCCTCTCCCTTGGGGAGAGGGCGGTGATTCTGATTACTCTCCCTCTCTCTTGGGGAGAGGGCGGTGATTTTGATTTCTCTCCCTCTCCCTTGGGGAGAGGGCGGTGATTCTGATTTCTCTCCCTCTCCCTTGGGGAGAGGGGGGACCGCAAGGCGGGGGGTGAGGGGTTTCTTCGCGGGTGATTAATTCATGGTCATGGAGGTGTCTGGCGCCC
>JBEKQO010000027.1:0-40523 GCA_049519635.1 Terriglobia bacterium
GGGGCCGACCTTTCCCACGGTCAACCCCGTCGGGGTTGAAGGGGCCATGGGGTTCTGCGAGCCGCAGGTTAAAACCTGCGGCTACCCACGGTTGGCCCCTTCGGGGCCGGACCGGAAATTGCGTAGTCTAGCGCCTGTGGTGGTGCGGGGGGTATTTGGGGCCAATCTGATGAATGGTTTCCTCAAAACGCTTGATGTGAAAGGTTTTGCCTCTAGCCCGGATTTCTCACGTATGCGTGACGATTTTGGGAGGCTACTGGAAGGGCGGGGATGTACGAGCTCCGGAAAAACCCTACAATGCTGTCATCCTGAGCGCAGCGAAGGATCTCGCTCTGAGTATTTTCAAGGCATTGCGAGATTCTTCGTCGCTTGCGGCTCCTCTGCAGAAACTCGACGCGTAAGTCCTTGGAATTCGGCAGGCGTAGCGCGGACCTGTTTTTTAGGTCCGCGGCACGTCCCCGATGAACAAGGAAAAGCCGCGGACCTTAAAAACAGGTCCGCGCTACCCTTCCTCGGCCCGAGTTTCTGCCCATGCTGGGCAGCCGCAAGGCTGTCAATGCTCAGAATGACAGCGCTTTCGAGTTTTTCCGCAGCCTGTTCAGCCCCGCCGTTACAAAGCGCTTCTGATTATTTTAGTGTCACGAGGGGACAGTACCAAAGAGGGTGGGAATGGGGGGCAACCCGGCGGAATTACTTTCCCATGGCATTATCGATCGCGGTCAGAAGCGTGTCAGGGGGTTGGGGCTGGTTTTGTTGATTGACGACCGCAAAGTTGAAATTCGTACCCTTCTTGGTGCGAATATGAAACGCCCCGTACCCGACGAGATACACGGCGTTCCGGCGAGCCTCCCTTACCGAGTTCAGGGGTATATCAAAAACATGAACCCCATTATTAGCTTGATAATGGATCATTCCATTGCCGATGGACATCACCCCGACGCAGTAATCCTTACCGCTTTGCCCGTGGTCGTGGGCCACGGTAAAGGTCACGAAGCCGTTATGCGGCATGTTGGTAAGGGTAGGAGGCGTATCGGGCTGCGCCGGGACCTGGGCTTGCGCCGGGGCAGCAGCCAGCCGGATTTGCCGCGTGACGTTGGTCGAGCCGTTATACCAGGTAATTTGCACCGCTTCGCCGGCCTGATGGCTGGCCAAAGCGGTCCGGAGCGCCTGCCCTGTGGTTACCTGCTGCCCGTTGACGGTCAGGATGGTATCGTAAGCTTTCAATCCCGCTTGGTCAGCGGGGCCGCCGGGTTGGGTACCGGCAATCACGACGCCGCGCGAGCCCGCGGGCTGTTGCTGCATGGCCTGGACGCCAAGGTATCCGGCTTGTCCGGGGTTCACGGTCGGCGTCTCTTCCGTCTGGGGACTCAGGGGCGGGGCGGACACCGGTGCCGCCTCGGGCCGCTGGAGTGTGGCAGCAACCGTAGTAGTTTCGCCCGCTGCGAGCGTGACGGTTTCTTCGTGATCCCGGTAACCGCCTAGCGAGATGCGCACGCGGTGATCCCCCGCCGCGAACCGGGTCAGCTTCAGGCGGCCCTGCTGGCTGGTCGATCCTACCGGCTCATCATCAACGTACACCTGGCTCTGGCCGGGGCTGGACTCAATCACCAGCACAGGAGAAGAAGTGGCAGGCGCATTATGGGGGTTGCCTGTGGGCGCCGCGGGAGCAGCGGGCGCCAGCGTCCGCAGGGCGCGAATCAAGTCGTCTGTTCCCCCGGCGTCGCGAATTTCCTTCTCCACGGACGCAGTAACTTGAAAGGAGATGCCCGCCTCGCGCGCTACTTTTGCCACGTCAGCGCTGGGCACGTCGCCGGTCAGAAGATCGATGACGTCCTGCTTGGCGAGTTTCTTGGTAGGTTTTTGTGCGTTTCCAAGGGAGGGAATAAGGACGATGGCCGCACTCAATGCCAGCAGCAGCGCGAAAGTCTTGGTAATGCACTTACCCCATGAATACAAACTCATAAATTTGGCCTCGGAGATTGCACTTGCCCCTTTATATCGCGCTTCAGGGAAGCGCGTCAAGGCCACGGGAGTGTCAACACGGATATATCATCACTCGTTTGCAAGGGAGGGGCTTGGCGGGCTGCGGAAAACTGTCCACGGCGTACAACCACCCCGGCGCCCAAGGCGCCACCCCTCCTGAATCAGGAGGGGAGTTGTTGAAAACGCTCCCCTCCTCAGATGAGGAGGGGTGGCGCGCCGAGCGCCGGGGTGGCGCTGACAGTGCTAGCACCGAGCGCCACAGAGTTTTTCCGCAGTCCGCCAAGCCCCTCCCTTCCAGACTCGTGGTGAGAAATCCAGTTTAGGCACTGTCCATCCCTGATCCCCAAAGGGAATCTATAACGTGGAGTCCCCTCCGCCTTGCGGTCCCCCTTCTAACCAAAAGAGAGGGCAGAAATCTTCGAGGAATTAATCCCCTGAAACCGATTGAGTGCACAGTATTGAGGTTAGACGCGGTAAGCCGGCCCCATTAATTCCCCCCACATTTGAAGGGTTCGCCCAGGGTTGCCCTCTCCGTCTTGCAGACTCTAATGGCTTGCTCGAGTTTTTGACGAAGTTCGGCGTTGGAAGAATCCTTTTGCAATCCCTCTTCGTAGGCGGCGATGGCCTTATCGTAGTCGCCACGCTTAAAGAGAAAGTCGCCCAAGGTGATATTCCCTTTGACCGGAGGAGGAGGTGGCGGGGGCGGTGGGGGTTCCGTCTTGCGAGTGGCTTTGGTTTTTCGTTCTTGCTGCCGCGTGTCGGTAGTGAGCCCGGTGGTCTGATTCTGCCCGATGGGGCTCGTTACGCTGACGTGGGCTTCCGACATCTGCGTTCCCCCCGGACCGGTGGCGGTCAGCGTGTAGGTGATCGAGTCCTGCGGGGTGACGGACGTGGTGCCCTCCGGCTGGACCTGGCCTACTCCCGGTTCCAAATCCAGGCCCGTGGCGTTCTGGGCGGACCAACGCAGGGTGACGGACTGGCCTTTCTCCACCGTGTCCGGCTCTACGCTCAGCGTTGCGGTCAGAGTCCCGGTGGGGCCCGGCGGCACGGAAGATGGCTGCCGTGTAGCAATATACAATCCCCCACCGCCGACACCCACCAGCAATACGATCAGGGCTGCCCATATTCCCCAGCGGGATTCCGGAGGGTGGGGGCGCGGCAATGGCGCCGCCACAACCTGAACCGGCGGCTGCGGCCGGACCACGGGCGGCGGGACGGGCTTGGGGGGCCCCGCCGGCCGAACCGGAAGAGGCTGCGGCCGCGGCGGAACAACGCCTCCTGCCGCTCCGCGGCCACTGCCGGTTTGACCGGGATTTTGGCCGGCACGAACCATATCATCCGAGGTCAAGACCTGGGTCTGGCCGGGATTTGCTAGGTCCTTTTCGAGCTTCTCAATTTCCTGGATCAGCACGCGGGCGGAAGCCGGACGCAGGTCGCGATTCTTTTCGAGCAGGCGCATGGCGAGGGCGGCCACGTCCTCCGGAATTTGCAGTTCCGGATGCAATACGCCGATGGGCGCAGGCGGCTTATTCACATGGGCCAGCAGCATTTCCATGGTCGTGTCGGCCTTGAAGGGCAGATCAGCGGTGAGCATCTGATACATCACGACACCCAGAGAATAAAGATCAGCGCGGCCATCCAACTCATCTCCGCGCTTCCCCATGGCCTGCTCGGGAGGCATGTACTGAGGTGTACCGACCACTACGCCCGCACCGGTCAAAGTCAAGTCGGCGGCCTCGCCCATGCGCGCCTCTTTCGCTTTGGCAATGCCAAAGTCGAGAACCTTGACCGTCTCGCCGTCGGGAGAATCCACCAGCGCAATGTTGTCCGGCTTGATGTCCCGGTGAACCATGCCCAACCGGTGGGCCGCATCCAGCGCCGCCGCGCACTGCTTGATGATCGACAACACGCGCTGAACGGGCAGCGCCCCTTCCTCCCGGATGAGCTTCTTGAGACTCTTTCCATCGATAAACTCCATGACGATATAGGGGCGGCCGTCTTCGGCCTCGTCAATGTCGTCCACGCGCACGGCGTTGGGGTGCTGAAGCCGGCGGGTAATGACCGCTTCGTGTTTGAATCGTTTGACGAACAACTCGTCGGCGAGGAGCTCCGGGGCAATCACTTTCAGCGCTCGCAGTTCATCGAATGCCAGGTGCAGCGCTTTGTAGACAGAACCCATGCCGCCCTGCCCCACTTTGCCCAGCACGCGGTATTTCCCCCGAATGATATTTCCATCCGACCAGACCCCGACCACTGCCAGCGGACTGCCATCTGCCGGGCAAATTGCGTAATTATTTGGATAACTTACTTGACAAGTTGGGCAGGTCTTCATGTCGCTCCCGTCGACATTCACTTTGCCAAAGTATAGCACGAGCTGGCAAGAAGAATATCGACTCGCTCGGCCCCGGTACCAGTGTGGTATAAAACCACTTCCACCACGAAACCCAGGGGCCAACGCTATGACGAAGATGAACTTTCCTCTGACCGCCGCGGACCGAATGCACGAACCAACCGTGGCTCGGAGTTTACTTCGAGAGCGGCTCGCGGGCAAGCCTCAGCACGGGAGTTGGGACTCGGGCTTTGGCTATCGCCCCAATCCCTCCAACCCGAATTCCAGGTTTCGTAGCGCCTTATTCCGCCGGGACGCGCCCAAAGGGAATAGGCGCACGATATTCCCAGTCCGCCGTGGCGCTGCTTTTGTACCGATAGAGTTTGCACAGCGCGCAAAGCTGCGCCACCACGTAAGGGCCTTTCTGATTCTGCCACTGATGAGGGCAGGCGCCGGCCAAAGGCTTCTTCTGCTCCGGCAAGATGGAGTCATCTATGTTCATATCTGATATAACCTAATTAACTAGGAATGCATCTTCGCGCTTTCCCCCGAGGCTGACATCGAGATGACGGAGGGTGGCCGAGGTTTCGGGAGAGCGACCCGCGGGAAGTCCCGCACGTGCAGCAAGTCAAAATCCCAGATTCCAGATTCCTGAGCGCTGCGCGAAGTGTACTACCACCCGGCGCAATCGTCCAGTTCGGCGTGCGCAGTTCGGCGTGCGCAGTGTAAGCCGGGTAGTGTCCTGATTTGGTGGAGTGAATCCCCTGACGGCGTGTGACCTGATCATGGTCGAGGCGAAGCTCCGCCCCCCCGTACAACCCCCACGAGCGGAGCTTTTCCAATTAGGCCACTCCCGATGATTCCAGGAAGGCAGCCTGGTGGTGATTCCGGAACTCGGCGTGTAGCCCTGCCCCGGTACCGGAGCATCTAAAATCACATCATGCCTGCTGCCACGGACCGGGCGCCTGACACTTAAGCTGTTTCTTAGTGCGGATTAGGCAGGCCGCGCACGGCGCGGAAGGTGTCGCGGGCGATCAGGAGTTCCTCGTTGGTAGGAATTACCATGACCCGCACGCGGCTGCCCTCGGTGGAGATCTCGCCTTCCTTCCCCATCACCGCGGCGTTGCGAGCGGAATCAATCTGAATTCCCAGTTCGCTCAGCCCTTCGCATGCCAGGGCGCGGATAACGGGCGAGTTTTCCCCGATTCCACCGGTGAACACGAGACCATCCACGTGCCCCAGTGCCGCCGTGTACGCGCCAATATACTTCTTGATGCGATAGCAAAAGACCTCCATCGCCAGTTTCGCCTGTTCGTCACCCTTCGCGGAAGCCGCTATCAGTTCGCGCATGTCATTCGACTCGCCGGAGATTCCGTAGAGACCGCAGAATTTATTGAGCAGTGTGGACATGTCGTGCAGGGTCAATTCATCCTTGGACATGATGTAGAAGAGTGCGGCAGGATCGATGTCGCCGCAGCGCGTGCCCATCAGCAGCCCCTCCTGCGGGGTGAATCCCATAGAGGTGTCAATCGAGTGGCCTTTGTCAATCGCCGTTATCGAGCAGCCGTTGCCCAGGTGGGCGGTGATTAGGTTGGCCTCATCGCGCGCCTTGCCGAAAATCTTCCGGTAGCGAAACGCCACGTAGCGGTGGGAAGTGCCGTGGAACCCGTAACGCCGAATGTGGTACCGCCGGTAGTAGGAGTAAGGAAGTCCGTATACATAGGCGTGGGGAGGCATGGATTGGTGGAAGGCCGTATCAAACACCGCCACTTGCGGCACCTGCGGCATCACCTTGCGCGCCACGAAATAACCGCGCAAATTATGGGGGTTGTGCAGGGGGGCCAACTCCACGCAATTCTGGATTTCCGCCTCCACGCCTTCGTCGATGACCACGGAAGCAGCAAAGCGCTCGCCCCCGTGCACGACCCGATGCCCCACCGCCTGAATCTGCGAAATGTCCGCCACCGCATGGCATTCTTTCAGCGTCGCAATCGCCCGGGTCAGCGCCGTCTGGTGGTCGAGAATCTCTTCCGTGGTGGACTTGGTAGGATTAGGTGGAACCGACACCTTCAGGGTCGCTTCGTCAGTCCCGATCCGCTCCACACTGCCCTTGGCAATGCAGCGGTCGGTGTCGGACTCAATGAGCTCAATGTCGGTTTCAATGAGCTGGAACTTGATGGAAGAACTGCCACAATTCAGAACCAGGATCTTCATTATTCACTCCCAAGAAGGGGTCAGGTGTTAGGTGTCAGGCGCCGGGGTCAATGTCAAAAACCAAAACGCCCTCTTCGACTCTGCGCCGGCGGGTTTCAAATTTCAAGTTTCGAGTTTCGTTCTTGCCTGACACCTGACAATCAGCACCCGGCACCTAACAATTAACAGTGCAATATAACACTCTCATCTCCTCAGAACAAATTGAGGGCCAAACTCTGCGCCAAATTGTTCATCTCGACATTCATACTGATTGCCTCGGGTACCCCTGTCCGATATCATGAATTTCTCACATCATGGCGAATGACCCCAACTCCGCGGTCGTGCGCGTGGAAAGTTTGCGCAAACATTATGGGAACCTTGAGGCCCTGCGGGAAGTCACCTTTGAAATCAAGGCCGGCGAAGTTTTTGGCTTGCTGGGTCCCAACGGTGCGGGGAAGACCACGACCATCGAAATCCTGGAAGGTCTGCGTCAGCCGGATGGCGGCACGGTAACGGTGTGCGGCATGAACCCTGGGCACGAGCAAACTGCCCTCAAAGAGCGGATTGGCGCGCAACTCCAAGCCACCGTGCTGCCGGACAAGATTCGGGTAGAAGAAGCCCTCGCCTTGTTCGCCAGCTTTTATCGCGAGTCGGCTTCCATTGAAATGCTGCTGGAACAATTTGGCTTGGCGGAAAAACGGCGGGCATTCTTCGAAAAGCTTTCCGGCGGCCAAAAGCAGCGCCTGGCCTTGGCCCTGGCTATGGTGAATAACCCCGAACTCGTTTTGCTCGACGAGCCCACCGCGGGCCTTGATGCCCAAGTGCGCCGCGACATCTACGCCCTTATCGAACGCTTCCGCGAAGAGCACCGCACCACTCTGCTGACAACTCACTATATTGAGGAGGCCGAGCGCCTGTGTGACCGCGTCGCCATCATCGACCATGGTCAAGTGATCGCCTTGGGGACGCCGCGGGAACTGGTGGCCCGCTCCGGCAAGGGCACACGCATCGAGGTGTCCCTAGCCAAATCCGTTTCCCCCGACCGCCTAAAACAGCTCGACGCGGTGTCCGATTGCCGTGAGGTCAACGGCAAGTATTTTCTCCACGCGCAGCCGGCCGCAGTTGCCGTAGCAGCATTAGTGCGCTTTCTCGAAGCGGAGGGCAACGCTTTGCTGGACCTCCACATCGCGCAGCCGACCCTGGAAGATGTGTTCGTGGAAATGACCGGCCGGCGGATGCAAGATTAGAATTTTGGATTTTGGAATGCCGATTTTGGATTGCCGGGTGGCAATCCAAACGTGCCGCCATCAGCGAACGTGTGGCCCGGAATCCAAAATCTGAAATCCAAAATCTAAAATGACCATGGCCCCGATTCGAATTGCTCTCATGTCGATCAAGCTGGTGATGCGCACCAAGGTCGCGCTTTTTTTCACCTTCGTCTTTCCCGTCATTTTTCTTTTCGTATACTCCGGCATTTTCGCGCATGGCAATCCGGAGGCGGTGGTTTACTTTTTCGGGCCGGTAGTGACCCTGAACATCATGGGGAGCAGCTTCTGGGGGCTGGGATTGCAGTCGGTGATGCAGCGCGAGCGCGGCAGCCTGCGCCGCTACCGTCTGGCGCCCATCGGGCCGGGATCGATGGTGCTCAGCAGTCTGCTGGCGAACTATCTGCTGGAACTTCCCACCATCGCGTTGTTGGTTTTCTGCGCCAAGTTTTTCTTCCACATGCCGCTCAGCATCAACCCGCTTACGCTCCTCATTCTGGTCACCATCGGGATCTTCGCTTTCGCCGGTTTTGGGCTCACCATTGCCAGCGTGGCCAATACCATGCAGGAGGCGCAGGTCTATAACAACGTGGCCTGGTTCACACTACTCTTTCTCTCCGGGGTGACCGTGCCGCTACCGATGTTGCCCCAACGGCTCCGGACCTTCGCCGCCTTTTTGCCTGCCACCTATCTGGTCAGCTCGTTCCAAGCCATTATGGTGGGCGGCCAGTCATTCTTCGACCACCAAGCAGAGATGCTGGTTCTTCTCATCTCCGGAATCTTCGGCCTGCTCTTTGCCTGGAGGCTTTTCCGCTGGGAAAAAGAGGAGAAAATTTCCACCCGCGCCAAGCTGGTCTCCATAGCCTTCGTGGCGCCTTTTCTGGTCATGGGAGTTTGGATGAACGAGAGGGGAAACCTCGCCGCCACGTGGAAGCAGACCTTTTCGCTGATGAGCCGCCAGCCTTTCGCGGCAGGGCCGCATGCCTCACCTATCGATAGCGTTCTGTTGAATGATTTCGAGAGCCCGGAGGAGTCTGAAAAGCTGCTCAAGACCTGGCAGATCACAACTGATGCCAACGCCGCCGGCCGCTCGCTCGGCGAACTCGAAGTTATCTCACCCGGTGCTGCGGGAACCGGGCATGCGTTGCGCTTCAAAGGGCGCGTCGAATCCGCCCCTGGCTCTAATCAGGGATACGTCGCCGTCCGCTATCCCTTCAGCTTCCCCGCAGACGCTCCGCCCTTGCGCGGCCTTCAGTTTGAGGTGCGCGGCAATAGCCGCCTTTTCCAGGTTAAGATCATGCCACCGGACGTGACGCAGCCCGCGCCCACCCTCACTTTTATCCCTGACTCGGAATGGCAAAGTGTTCGTTTGCCGGCGGCGGGGGTTGCAACCCCCAACCCCTCCGCTCACAATAACACCTTGGTTTTGGAATTTCGCGCCGACGGCCCGGCCGGAAACTTCCAGCTCGATATCGATGAGATTCGCCTCTACTAGGCGCTCGCCGCGCCGCTTCTTGGCTCTCGGCCACCGGTTAGCTTTTTGGTGACGAACATTATCAAGGAGCCGACCGCCCACATTATGAGTGGTAGGAGGATCATTGCCATGACGTGGCCGGCTACGTGACCCCAGGTCTTGCCGTCTGCTTTGTTGGGAGAAAACTCGGGAGCGCTGAAGATGTTATCCTTCGCAGTCAGAATGGCAATCACGATTCCGGTGATGACGATGCAGTTGCCGGTAATCACCGGCAACGCGAATACGGGCAGCAGTTGCTTGTAGCTTCCAAAGCCGCTCGTGTAAACGCTCACCGAGTAGTACAGCATTCCCAAAAGAAAGAGGACGGTTAAACTGAGATACCTCACCGTCGAGTTGGGCACGCCAAGAAGAGACAGCGCAAGCCTCGCGATCCCCACCACCAGGACCAGAATCAGGAATCCGCGCTCGAACCGCACGTAATCGCATAAATTCTTCCCGAAGATCTTCATCATTGCCTCTCCGCTAGCAGGTTCTCCGTGCGGCTGCCTGACTCGCCAACCGCCGGCGACGATACCCCTCCTTCCACACCGAGCCAAACTATACAACTGGGGAACGGCGACACCTCACCTTTGTTCCCGTGACATCTTCTCCGGCATGGCTTGGATAAAGTTTGGCCTACTGGGAAATTAACCGATTGGGCTGGACCCTGCGGTTATCCAATATCCAACTTTGTATACTTGCTTTCCGTCGATTTACCGCCAGTGTTTTTGAGAATGGCAAAAACCGCTCCACCAACAACCAGTCCACCGAACAGGGCAATGATAACCATGGGATTGAATGAAACCTCCGTAGATAGGCTTGCACAAGGGTTAGACACCCTTGCTCAAGCAAAAGTTCCATAAATTAATTTAATAGCAAACAAAAGAATCTGCGCCGGCTGAAATGTATATAAACACAGGCTATCAGCGCTTTTCATCGATGCGCGCCCAAGTCTCCGTGAATCATGGGTTCCACCCAGGCCTGAAAATCCTGAGGATACTCGACCGGCAGCGCGCTAGCGTCATCGAGCTTCTTCCATTCTTCCGGCGGGAAGTCCCAATCGCCCGCACCCAAATTCTCTTGAAGCTGCGGCAGATTGCGCGCTCCGATGATCGCAGAGGTGACGCCGGGCATGGCAAGCAGCCACGCGACTGCCACCTGGCTCAGGGTTTTTCCCAGACGAGCGGAAGTCTCCTCAACGGCGCGGAGGATTTGGTAATTCCGTTCGGTGAGAAGCCTCTCCACCCAAGCGCGCATGGAGGGATCCGAGTCCGCCAAGCGCGACGCCTTTGGGGCGCCCTCTCCGGAGCGATACTTGCCGCTCAGGAAGCCGCCGCCCAACGGGCTCCAGGCAATAATGCCAACGCCTTCGGCGCGGCAGAGCGGCAAGACCTCGCGCTCGATCGGCCGGCACACCAAGCTGTACTGCGGTTGGAGGCAATCGAAGCGGGCGTAACCGTGCAGCGCCGACACCCCGAGCGCTTTGGCCAGTTGCCAGGCGCCAAAGTTCGAGCACCCGAGGTAACGAACTTTTCCTTGCTTTACCAACGCGTCGAGCGCCGAAAGGGTTTCCTCCAGCGGCGTGTGTGAGTCAAAACAATGCACCTGATAGAGGTCGAGGTAATCGGTTTGCAAGCGCCGCAGGCTCGCCTCAATCCCTTCGAAGATGTGCTTGCGCGAAAGCCCTTTGCGGTTCACTCCCGTGCCGGCCGGGAAGAAAACCTTGGTGGCCAGCACCACGTCATCGCGGCGCCCCTGCAAGCCTCTTCCCAGAATTTCCTCCGAATGTCCATCGGCGTATCCGTCGGCGGTATCAATGAAATTGCCCCCCTGATCGAGGTAGGCGTCCAGGATCGCGAGCGATTCCTTTTCGTCGCAGCCCGGCACGCGGCGCCCGCCGGGCACGCCTCCAAACGTCATTGTGCCTAAGCAGATTTCCGAAACCTTTAGACCTGTACGTCCCAGCAGTCGTGTACGCATGGATACTCCTTTATCGACAAGCGGGCATAGCGCAGACCTGGCTCGGAGGTCTGCAGCTCGCCCCCGTTGAAAGCGAAAGGCCGAAGACCTACCGATCGGGTCTGCTGAGCTTGCTATTTCGCGATGTCGCTATGCGGCTTTGAAGCTGGCGGACGCTTCCACCGTGCCCCACTGGATGGTGATGGTCCCACCGCCGCCCGCTTTAGTGAGCGTAATCGTTACCATGTCAACGGACCTGGCAGGCGTCGCTTCCTTCAATGGCACGGACGCGAAACACTGTGAGGGATCGGGAGCGGGCTCTCCCCATTGGCCGTGCTGCTTGTCGAAGAGAAGCTTCCAGGAATTGGCTTCCTGCCGCTGCATCCAGATGCTGTATTCCCCGGCAGGGATCGTAACATCACCAAAAGCCAGATCGATGTCAGTCTTAAAGGTCGTGGAGGTGTCAGCCCCTAACCGCCACAGGCCCCCCGGCTGCAACCTACCGAGCAATGCATCCGTGGTGCGTCCCTTTAGCAAGGGCCGTCCGTACTCGACCGAAACCTTTTTCCCATTGATAGTCAAAGTCGATGTGCCGCGGGAGTTGCCCTGGGCAAGAGCCATGCCCGCACAACAAGCCACCAACAGCACGCTCAGAACTCCGATCGCAAGTTTCCTCATTGCATCCTCCTGACAATAGATGTTTTTAGTTTTACCTCAAATTCCCTCTCGCGTGTCAATCCTTCTGACCTTTGGCACAAAAGCGGCTTAGCGCCAAACCTGTCCTGAAGGTCTGCGGTTCGCCCCCTGACGAATACGAAGAGCCTCGGACCTGCCGAACAGGTCCGCGCGATGCTGCCTTCGCCCCCCGCGGCTGATCTTTGAACGTCGGATTCCTTCGTCATACCGGGTGGAAGGTTGCGGCCACTTCCAGAGTTCCCCACTGGATCGTTATTGTTCCGCCCTTCCCTGCTTTCACCAGGTTGATGGTTACCAAATCCACAGAGTTCTCCGCCTTGGTATCCTGCAAGGGCACCGACGCGAAAGCCTCCGAAGCGTCGGGGGACGGGGCACCCCATTGGCCATGCTTCTTGTCGAAAAGCAGCTTCCAGGAGTTATCTGCCTGCCGCTGCATCCAGACGCTGTATTCCCCGGCAGGAATCGTAACATCACCAAAAGCCAGATCGATGTCAGCCTTAAAAGTCGTGGAGGTGTCAGCCCCAATCCGCCACAGGTCCCCTGGTTTCAACTGGGCGAGGCGCTGTTCAATGGTTTGACCCTTCAGAGAGGGCTGCCCATACTCCACTGAAACCGTTTTCCCCTTGACGATCAAAGTCGAAGTGGCCCGTGGGTTCTTGGCGTGATGCTGCGCAAGAGCCGCTGCCGCGAAGCAGGTCACCATCAGCACACTCAGCAACCCCATTGCAAATTTTTTCATTTCATTCTCCTGTTGACCGACATTTTCAGTTCTACCTCAATTTCCTTCTTGCGAGTCAATCCTTCCGATCCCTGGGTATAAAGCCGGCGCAACGCTGACGGGTTGGGGGATCTGCGAATTGTGGCCCATGTGAAATCGAAAAGCCGCGGGCCTACGGAAGCCGGTCCACGCTATGCTCACTACCCGAACAACTTGCGAGGCGTGATTATATCGCCACCGCGCGCCTTCCGCCACTCGTGTCTGCAATTCGTCAGGGTTCGGTCAAAGTCGATTGGGTTAAAAGGGACCCCTCACCCACCGCCTTGCGGTCCCCCCTCTCCCCAAGGGAGAGGGTTGGGATTTTGATTTTTATCCCTCTCCAGGGGGAGAGGGGGGACCGCAAGGCGGTGGGTGAGGGGTCTGTTCGCAGATGATGCATTCGTAGCTCTGGACGTGTGCGGCACCCTGGACAATGACGGGGCCCTGGCAATTCGTGTCTGCAAGTGGTAGATCGCAGGTGGGACATTGCCATCCGCCACCTACCTCATTGTAATCCCCGCCTGCAGCAAAGCTTCCCACATGCTATCTACCAGCTACCACCTACGCCATTATTGGAATTGCCGCCTAGCAACGAGGACTTTACGATTACGGGGCCGCATGTCAAGATGGCGGAATCGTGCCGGAACTTCCCGACATCGTCGTATACATTGAAGCTCTCGCGCCGCGCATCCTGAATCAGCGGCTGGAGCGTGTGCGCGTGGCAAGTCCGTTCCTGCTGCGCACCGCTACGCCGCCGCTTACGGCATTGGAAGGGAAATCCGTGCGGGAGGTGCGGCGCGTTGGCAAGCGCATCGCCATCGGCCTCGAAGACGATCTCTGGCTGGTGCTGCACTTGATGATTGCGGGGCGCCTGCACTGGAGCAAGCAGGGCGTCAAGCTCTCTTCCAAGCGCGCGTTGGCAGCACTGGATTTTCCCCAGGGCAGTTTGCTTCTGACCGAAGCGGGCTCGCAGCGCCGCGCATCACTGCACATTGTCCAAGGCGAGGATGGCTTGCAAGGGCTCGATCCAGGAGGATTAGAAGTCCTTACCGCTGATCTCGATTCCTTTGCCGCGCGCCTGACCTCCGCCAATCACACGCTGAAGCGCGCCATGACAGACCCCCGATTATTCAGCGGCATCGGCAACGCCTACTCCGACGAAATCCTCCACCGCGCCCAGCTTTCGCCCGTCACGCTCACTCAACGGCTGGAAAGGGAAGATATTGAACGTCTGCATAACGCCATACGTAGAGTTCTCGTCGAGTGGACCGACCGGCTGCGGGCCGAAGCTCAAGGTGGCTTCCCGGAAAACGTCACCGCGTTTCGGGAGGAAATGGCGGTCCACGGAAAATATGGCAAGCCCTGCCCACGCTGTGGGACCAAAGTGCAGCGCATTCGCTACGCCAACAATGAAACCAACTACTGCCCAAAGTGTCAGACGGGCGGCAGGCTGCTCGCCGACCGCGCCCTTTCCCGACTGATGAAACAGGATTGGCCGCGCACGCTGGAAGAATTGGAATCCTTAGATTCGCAGGAACGCTTAGAGATCAATTTTTCGCGGCCACCTCGCCTTTGCCAAGACTGAGGACCGCGACCAAAGACCGCGCGAGGAAACAGGATGAGATCACGGTACGGGAGAACATTGACACGATGCGACTGCTTATAGGAAAGTGCTTGCTTCGGCAAAACCGCATCAACCGGCATCAGAAAAAAGCAGGGAGGGCAAGAAGATGCAGTTGGAAGGAAACATTCCCGGGGTTGGTTGCGCAAAAGTGGAAATAACGGGCGAACAAATCAGTTCGGTTGCCATTACCGGCCCTGAGAGCGCCGAATTCCCATTTATCAGCCCGGGATTTGTTGACATCCAAGTGAACGGTTTTGCGGGGGTCGATTTCTCCAGCCCGGACTTGGACGCGGAGCAAGCGATCAGCGTCCTGCCTGCCATTTGGAGCACCGGCACCACAACCTTCTGCCCTACGCTCATCACCAACTCCCTTTCCGCGCTGGCGAGGAATTTCGCGGTCCTTGAGCGCGCAGCGCGCACGAACAGTGATTTTGCTCATGCGGTTCCCTGCTACCACCTGGAGGGCCCCTATATCTCCCCCCTCCAGTCGCACGGCGCCCACGATCCCCAATGGATGCGGTCCCCTGATTGGGATGAATTCCTGAAGTTGCAACGCGCCGCGGGGGGGCGAATTGGCATCGTCACGCTGGCCCCGGAACTGCCCGGCGCGGAGGAGTTCATCCGCAAAGCGCAGAGCGCGGGGGTGATCGTCGCGATCGGCCACACAGACGGCGGGCCGGATGACGTCCACCGCGCGGCGGCAGCGGGCGCCACGCTCAATACGCACTTGGGGAATGGCTGCCCGGAGTACCTTCATCGGCACAGGGCCCCCCTTTGGGCGCAACTCGCCACGGAATCCTTACACGCCAGTATTATCTGCGACGGTTTTCATCTCCCCCCCGACGTCGTGAAAGTAATTGTCGCAGTGAAGGGAATCGATAAATGCATGCTGATTACCGACGCGGTCCACGTCGCCCAACTCCGTCCGGGAAGATACGCGCTGGTGGGGACGGAGATTGAGCTCCTGCCTTCGGGCCAGGTGGTCAGGGCCGATCGCGTCTCGATGGCCGGTTCCGCCCTTACCATGAACCGCGGCCTGGCCGTCTTCATCAAGTTCTCCCAGGGCACGCTGGCGTCGGCGATTCAGGCGGCGACGGCGAACCCGGCCCATTTGCTGCAGCGAGGCACTGTTTGTTCTCAGGTGGCTGCGGGCCAACCCGCGAATTTGGTTCTCTTCCGGGATGAACCCGAAACCCTTGAAGTCGAGAGGGTCATTTCGCGAGGGCGATGCGTCTACCCCGTTTAGGCCGGCTTTGAACCTGCTCGCCGCCAGCCCGGATTTCTCACCAGGCATTGAAATGGCGGGGCTTTACGGGCGGCGGAAAGACTCGTTGGCGCTGTCATTATCAGCACCACCCTTTTATCCCTTTGTCAGCACCGCCCTGGCGCTCGGCGCGCCACCCCTCCTCATCTGAGGAGAGGAGTTCTTTCTTAACTCCCCTCCTGGTTCAGGAGGGGTGGCGCCTTGGGCGCCGGGGTGGTCGTACGCAGCCGCGCGGTTTCTAAGGATGGAAACCCGTCGCGCCATTGTTTGCAAACCCGGTCCGGTGGGTGGGTTGCGTGGACCGAGGGAAGGCGGAGAGACAGGAGATTCAGGCCATAGAAAAAACTCCCTTGACCCCGTTCCATTAAGACCAGTTTAGTGTATACTCCACCTACGGGGTGGGTAGCTCCGAAATTGCAGACAACTTGAGTAGCAGTATTTGCGGTGTAAGCGAAGTTGCGAGACTTGATGCCCAGGCTCCCGAGACGACGGCCACGCTTCAAGGCGACTCAATCCCCTCCCCGGCGGGCAAGATTCCTTGAAAACAAGTCATCCCTTAGGCTTGGGAAGGGGTTCACGTCATGAAATCTTCCTATCGCCCACTGGCATTTCCGCTGGCGATGCTCTCACTCGCCCTTTCGCTAGGGTCCCACCAAACATGGGGCGCGACTCCGCCGTCACCTGCCGCTCCGGACAGTGCGGATAAGTCTGCCCCCCGAAGCCCCGAGCCGCCGTCTCCCACGCTGGCCCTTCCAGGTCCTCTATCGCCTTTTCTACGCCTGGCAGCCGTTAGCCGTCAAGTGGCGCCGGAAGAAGTATTACCCCTCCTGTCCCACCAAGTTGTGTTGGATGGGTACGGTGGGTCAAGCCGATCCTCCTCACCCACCGAGTACTTGATCCTGGTCCGACGATACGTGGATCAGGCGCGCGAATTGCAGTCCCTGGCAGGACCGGATGGCAACATTCGCGTTTCCAATTGTGAAGATGCCCAGCGTCTCTTAAATGTGATCGGCTACAGGCTCCGCCAAAACTGCGGGCCGCAAGCCACCCTTGAGACCGGCAATGCCAAGCGGGCCTTTACCACCGTCGATTCCGGATTCCCTCTCACCGCGTTGGAAAAAGCGCTGCAGAGCGGCCAGCCGTTTGTTTATCCGTATAGCAACACGCAACTACCTGTGTTGTTTGATGCTGACGCCTGGATGAAAAACGATCGAAGCAAGAATCACAAGGATTTGCTGGACGCGCTCTTGGGCGATCCGGAGATGGCCCGGCTTTACTGGTCGCTGGCTCAGATCGACGAAGAAACTCGATCCGCGTTGCGAGTGGCTCCGGGCATCGAGAAACTCTTACCCCTCGCGCCCCTGCTGGACTTCTATGGCGAAGAACTCCGCATTCGCTCAGGGCGTGTGCTGGTCCCTGGGGGACCGCAGGCAGAATCGGCATGGGAACATTTGGTCGGCGCCAGCCCTCATTCATCGGCAGATTTCGTGATCAAGCTGCTCACCAAGGATGACGGGTGGCTGGCTCCTTATTTTGACGCGCTATCACGCGTGAGCGGGTCCCAGCAGGCGTATTTTACCGAGCCCCAGAACTTGGAGCGGTATTACCTGGCCCTGCGAGGGCGCAACATCTCGACCGGCCCGGCGAAATCGGTTTTCCGTCCGGACCCCGGACTGCTCTTGTTAGTAACCAGGACGCTTCTGGACCCGGACGGCCGACCCCATGTGCCGGGAAATCTGGCGATGTGGGTTGAGATCCTTCGTTCGGAAAACGATTCCAAACTCGCCCGCGACTGGTCGAAAAGGATCGCCCATTTGAACACTCCGGAGGAGTTAATCGAGGCTCTGTTTGGACTCTCGCGCGCTTACTCGACGAAGGGACCCCTGCAAATCTATTTGGCGCTCAGCGAAATTGACCGCGCCCGTGGCGGCGGAAACCCTTTGAGTCCCCAGACGGCCCTCCTGCTGGCAAGGGACTTCAAGCGGTACAGCGATGAATACTTGACGTTTGCCGAATTCCATACCCTTAACGACACGTCCATAACCGAATTCATGAACACCGCAGAGGCCATCGATCACATTGCGGATCCTGCCGTGCGCGCCGAGGCTTTGGGGATTTTTCAAGCCGAGGCCGGCCTCTGGCAAATCCTCGCTCGCCAGGGACAGATTCTCCCGGCGGACCAGAATACCTCCTGGCAGCGGGTTTTTCATCCCTTTGCAACCATCCCTTCTTCCCCTGAGCTTTACGATGCCACCCGAACGTCCCTCGCCGAACTCATGCGCGCTGCCACCGGGAAACCCCAGGTGTCTCAGGACACGATCATCGAACTGGTGGCGGGGCCCCATCCTACCAGCCCGAGTCGCGCCCAAATAAAGGAAGATATCGCCGATCGCATCCGGTCGGTCCTGGAAGCGCAGCGCCTGGTCTCACTCGACACCTTGCTTGGATTGGGAGATGGCCTGCCCCTCGTGGCCCAGGGAAAAGCCAAACCGGAAACGCTGGTTCCGCTCGCCGAAGAACTTCGCGAGTTTGAAATGCCCAAGCCGATTTTTTCCACCGGCGAAAAAATCGAGTGGACAGCCGGACGTTTTGGCGATGCCCACACCCAGTTCGAGATGGATACGAACATCGTGGAAGCCCTCCGCACTCCGGAATCGCCCCAGGAAATGGCCAACGCGCGCGGCCGGCTGGTCCCTTTCCTGCGGGATTTCCTCACCGGCCTGAATTACGCCTACTATGAGCCGCCGGGGGCTCAGATGCTGCACAACAACCCCCTCTTCATCCGGCGCCATGATTTCTCCGGTGACTTGTCGCGGGGGTCGGAACCTCCTTGGTCTTTGCCGCGGACCGTCGGCCGCGGGGATACCTCCGGGGGCGGCGTGCGTCTGACCGGCGGACTTCCCGACCTCCCTTTCGTCCTGGCGGAGGTTGAGCAAGAGTTCATTGTTCCGAAAAACGTCCAGTCCCTCATCTGGGAGGATTTGGTCCCCTCCCTGTTGACCAGCGCGGTCCTGCCGCGGTGGTGGCAAGTGACTCCCAAGGAGCTTCATGCCGTCGCCCTCTACCAAAGATTCGGCGAAGAACTGGTGACCAGCGCTGGGCAGGAGCCCAGCCTGCGGGAAAAGGTCGTGGGCACGCTCGCCAATCGCATGGTTTCGCGGAGATTGGGGCAATTGGAGCGGGATCTCGACGCCGGGCACGCGGACGACGCCATTCCCCTCTTAACCCCAGCGGAGACCTTCTATCTGGCTATCGAGTTTCAGCGCCAATATCCGGCGGAGATGACCCGCTGGGGGAAAGCCGGGGAGGAACTTCAGATGCTCTCACATGACGACCCCGAGGAGATCAATGAGCAAAGGCTTTCTGAGGATTTCGGCGTCCCCCACCCCAGTCTGGCGCAGACCACCGGTCGCGAACTTCTCAATTTAAGACCTTTCCCGACCTTCCTTGGTTTCTCGAGCTACCTGCTGGCAGAGTCTTGGGAATCCAACAATCTCTATTGGGCCCGCTTGGCCGACGAAAAAGGTTTGCCGCCGGAAAGCCTTCATCAGTTGGTCCCCGCGCTGACGCGTCGTATGGTAGAAAATATCTTCGCGACCCACTTGGATGATTGGCCCGCCTTGTTGCGCGCTCTGCGGGAAACGGGAAAGGAATTTCGAGAGGGCAAGCTTGAATCCCTGACCAAGACAAGCGCGCCTTCCCCGCTATGAAGCTGGTCCGGGGGATGCAGGAGGGTGATCTATGGCAAAGCGAATCGTTTTGATATCCGTTCTGTGCCTGGGGTTTTTCTCCGGCGTCAAAGTCTGGGTGGCGGCCCCGCAAGATAAGCCCGACACCGTCTTTCACGTCAACGTCAATATGGTGCAGTTGGATGTGGCGGTGACCGATAAGAAGGGAAATTACATTACCGGCCTCAGCCCCTGGGAGTTTAATATTTACGAAGACGGAATTTCCCAAAAGGTTGCAACCTTCGGCGAAGAAAATGAGGCTCCGCGGCGGTTGGAGGATTATCCCCGCCAGAGCGCCGCCATTGGCGCGGATCCTCCCACGAAAACCGGCAAGCAGGCGCGCGACGGGGCATTCCAGCCCATCATCCGGAAGGAAACTCCCGACCGCGCCGCCTCCATGGTCGTGGGAGCAAGTGTCTTTATCCTTTTCGATACCAGCAATTACATGTACCGGGGATTTGTCTTCGCCCAGGATGCCATTGCGGATTTCGTCCGGTCGCTCGACCATCCCTACCGGGTGGCTTTCTATTCCTACAGCCGCAATTTCTCCCGCATTTGTATGCTCACCCCGGACCGCTCCACCGCCCTCAGCGGAGTGCGGGAAACCGTAGCCGGGGACGATGCCGCGCTCTATGACGCGCTGCTAATGACCCTCAAGGATGCTTCCCAGTTTTCCGGCAGAAGAGTGATCGTGGCCTTTTCCAACGGACCCGACAATGCCAGCATGGTGGCGCCGGAGGACGTTCGGGAATTGGCCCAAACCGAGGGCATCCCCATTTATATGATTAGCACGCAAATGTCGCGCCTTGATCCCGTCTCCACCGCGGTCTTCGGGCGCATGAGTTCCAGCACCGGCGGCAAATCCTACTTTGCCAAAGACTGGCAAGACGAGCAGAAGGCCTTCGCTGCCATCCGCGATGACCTTGCCCATCTTTACACCCTCACCTATTACCCTCAGCCTAATCCCAATTTTGGCTGGAGGAGCATCAGCGTGAAACTGGTGGGCTCGAACTTTAAGGATTACCGCGTTCGCGCCCGGAGCGGCTATCGACCTCGCGCCAACCGGCACTTCATGCAGGCCGCAGCTACTCCCTGAGATGTTTGTTCAAAGTGCCTCCAATAACCGTCTCCACCGTGAAGAGGTGGATATCGGACTGAACACAGACGCGAGAACAATCTCAGAATGACAGTGCCGACGAGGTTTTCCGCAGCCTGTAAAGCCCCGCCCTTCCGGCAGCGCCCAAACGTGGTGAGAAGTTTAGGTGAGCATCTTTTCTAATCATGCCGCCCGAGTTAGCGCAACTTCAATTTCAGCTCGGGGCATTGATCATGCTCAAGGAACAGGTGCCAATGGGGGGCTGGAAACGAACGCCAGAACAATCTTGGACGGAACGGGAACCCCATTGAGGGTGGCGGGCATGAACCGCCAGTCGCCCACCACGGCCTTGGCCTCCGCCGTGAAAGGGGCGAGATCACGAACCACTTTTACGTCGTCCGCCTCTCCCTTCGGGCTCAGGATGACCTCCAGGACGACGGTTCCGGCAGCGGTAGCGTCACCCCGATACTCGGGGAGGGCGGCACGAAGCACTTCCGCCGGTTGAAACTCCGCCTGGATTGCCGCGTCAGTCTGCGGTTTCAGCTCGGGGAGAGTAAGCGGAGAGGCAAGCGCACTCGGCGGCCGGAAAGTAACCGCCACGGGCATTCTGGAAACAATGGGTTTGCCCGCCAATGTTGCGGGAGAGAATTTCCATGCTTCTACCGCCTGGACCGCCACTTGCGTTAAGCAGGCAAAATCCCGGCGGACCTCAACCACCTGGACTTTTCCCGATGCAGTTATCACGGCGTCCAACACTACGAACCCAAACGGCACGAAGCAAAGAACGGGAAAAGGAATCTCAGCAACCGAAAGAGTTTCTGCCGGCTGGAACAGAGGCTTTGGTCCCAAAGTTTCGGTCTGCGCGATGAGCGCGCGAGCACTTCCAAGAATCATCATGGCAAGGAGTAATCGCTTCATAGCAGGACCCTGCTTAACGTCTCTTCTAATAATTCAAACCCAGAGCGGTACAGGGTGGGTGGCGTCCTTGTTGCCGTGCCCCCGCCAAGTCCGATGGGGTTGAAAAAAACCCTGCACGCCCCACCCGCGCCCCTCAAAAAATGAAAACCCCTTTGATGTAATCGCCTGCCATCACCTGCTGCTCGGAGAACACCTGGCGGAAATCGTCCAGCCGAAAACGGTGGGTGATCATGCCTTCCGTGCGGAGCACGCCGTCGCCCACCGCCAGCGCGGCGGGTTCTATAAATCCACAATTGTTTCCCGCGCCCAGGACGCGGAGGTTGGACACCAGCACCGAGTCCGGTGCAAACGGCAATGCCTCATGCTTGCAGAATCCGGCCAAGACTAAGCTGCCACCGAACCGCGTGAGGCTGACCCCCAGCGGGACCAGGGGAGCGTGCCCGCTGGCTTCAATCACCATGTCCGTCCCTTCCGGGTGCAGCGTCCTGGTCAGGGCCTTGAGGCGCTCGGCATCCTCGGCAATCTCGCACGCTCCCCAGGATTTGGCCAAGTCAAGACGCTTGGGCCTCTCGTCAAGACACAGAATTCGCCGCGCTCCCGAGGCCTTCAAGACGGCCAGACAATTCAATCCGATCGGACCCATGCCGAGAATCGTCGCGGTAAAGCCCAGGCGGGCTCCCGCCATGGAAGCCACGGCGATGGCCACGCCCAGTGGTTCCAGAAGCGCTCCTTGCTCAAAGGAAATCGAGTCCTTGAGGGGATACAAATTATGAACGGGGGCCAGAACGTACTCGGCGTAACCTCCGGGCGGGCCGAATCCGATCTGCCGATATTCGCGGCAGCGCCGCCATTCTCCCCGCCGGCAAAAACCGCACTTCAGACAGGTAATCTCATTGTCCGCCACCACCTTCCGCCCCACCCATGCCTGGTCGGAGGGCGGGCCGACTTTGTCAACCACGCCACAGTACTCATGCCCCGGGGTAAGCGGATACTCCACCGTGTGCCGGCCTCGCAACAGCTCGAAATCCGTCATGCAGATTGCCGCCGCTCGCACGCGAATCCGCGCCCAACCGGCCATCGGCGCAGGATCCGGCAACTCCACCAGGCTCACTTTGCCCGGTTGTTCAAAACGAATAGCTCTCATGGGCGAATATCCCTCATGGGTTGATGCGCTAGAGTCGAAGCGCCTTTGCCCTCGAAATTGGCATCGTGATGCCGGGCGGCGCGGGCGTGACATCCGGTCGATTTGCCTCGCGCCGCAATGCGCCACCGACACAGCGGGGGCAGTATATCACTACGCACACGCTGGCCGTGCAGCTCCGGTCCAATAGTAATGTTCCATCCCTTCATGGCGAGACCCCTCTCTTGCCCTTCCCCATGTCAACCTGAGTTGGAAACTTCCATCCGCAACGTGAAGTGCCCGTAGCGCCGACCTCCGTGCTTGAGGTCTGCGGCCATTCCCGAAGGAAGGCCCAGGAACCCCAATTACAAGCGTCCGCGCCAGCGCACATTTCTGGATCAACTCCTTTCCTTTCAATAACTCATCCCGAAAATACGATAAGTTCTTTATTTTCAGGAACTCATCCAGAGCGATTTTCTATCACGTTTGTTTTCAATAACTCATCCAGACGACTCTTCATTTTTAACATCTTTTTAGGTCAATGCCTTTCTGGGACCTTGATGAGCACCCGCAGCGCAGACCTGCGGCCTTGGTGTCTGGACTTTTCCGCCATGAAGAACAGATGCCCCCCAGCTCCAGGGGCTGGCGCTTCCAGTCTTATGATGAGCATCGTGCCCGGACGCGTGGGCGCCAAGTGGGCGGCGCGAAACCGCACTCGCCCAGTGGGAGTTTAAGGCGCCATGCAACCGCCTCTCATTCGCCTGACTGGCGCCAACTCGCCTTTCGTTTGTCGGTTTCATCCTCGGGAACATGCTGCCTCCCTACGCGCGGGGTTGGGGCGCTTGCAGCGGTTAGGGATAACCTCGCGCCAAGCCCCTCTACACAAGAATAATAGCCTCCATCCTATGGTAATTCTAATGGGCTATGACGTCAAGTGATTTATTTGCGGATAGGAGGAGTGGCCGGCACGCATCATGTTTGCGCCGGCACACCCAGAGATCAGAATTTTCCGGCGGCAGGAGGGGCGGGAGATTTGAACAAGTTGGGTGCGTAGCCCGGACCCCTCACCACGCTTGGAGGGTGCAGCCGGAACGGCAGGGCTAAAAGTCGCGCGTCCAGCGGATGGTGAGGAGGTTTGCCTGGAAATTATTGGCGGTAATGATCTGCTCGATATAGTAGGTGCGCTGAAGATCCAGGGACAAGCGTCCCGCCTTGGGGAAATTGACATAAACCGTACCCGTAACGAGCGGCCAGGTGAGGGGACCGTAGGCAGGCGGCTCCCCGCTGATCTGCCCGAGGCCGGTGGAACGATCAAAGTTGCCGGTAAGCTGTAAGCCAAAATACTTGCTGGGCTTGGCTTCCACCCCTGCCTGCATCACGCGGTCCGCTTCCTGATCCCGCAGGAAATCATTGAGTGGCGCCGTGCCGCGGGCATACACGATGTTCCCCGCGGCAAAAATACTGTCATAGGTGTACCCCGTAAAAACTGAAAACCGGTCATTGAGGGTATAGGTCAAAGTCACCGTGTTGGAGTGGACATTGTCCTGGAAACTGGAATCGATCAGCTTGTCGTTGGTGAGATTCAGGTCATCTTGCAGCGATACCTTCTTAAACGGCTGGAAGCGAGTAATCAGGTGCCCGGCAACTTCCGTGTGCGGAGTAATCGCGGTAAAGGACGAGCCGTTGTCAAAGGAGTGGACGTCACCCCGGACGCTGAACATCTTCGAGGGTTGATAGCCGAAGCTGAGTTCGGGCCAGGCGGTTTTGGTTCGCAGCGTTATTTCGGGATCGATGACTCCGTTACTGAAGGCCTCCACATCCGCCTTGAGCAGCCGAACCCCCGGGCGCAGCGTAAGCGATGGGGTGGGCGTAAAAAGCATGCTGAACTCAAAATCACTCACCCCGTCCCGCCAGACTTCGGAGTCCGTGCCGGAGGAAGGTGTGGTGAGGGTGACCGGCGTGGCCGACGTCGGATTGGTGACAATGCTCTGTATACTCCCGAAATTCCCGACACTGTTCGTACTAAAGCGGGAGTAATGGTAGTCCGCAATGATCTCCCACCAGTCTTTGGGCTTAAAGGTGAGGGTCTGGTACAGGATATTATCCGGTTCAGTCACCATAGCCCGAGCCGTCTGACTGACCGTATACGGTGCATACGCGCCGGAACTGTTGGGGGCAGTGCCGTTGAATGACTGGTCGAAAGTGGCGGGCCCCTGGTAGCGATAATAGATGTAGCCGCCCCGCCATTCGAACTTGGGAAGCGGCTTCCCGGTGAAAGAAAACTCGCTGATAGGAGTCGTGAGCCGCCGGTACTCCGACTGCGAAAGGCTGGTGAGCGGCTCCTTTGTCGAGCTCGCGACGGGATTGATGCTCAGCTCCGGGGAGCCGACATTATTCAGACTCACATTTTCGCTAAACGTCTGGTAACCCAGGTTGTAATGGAAGGTCCACGCGCGGTAGGTGTAGTCGATTCCCCCGGTAAAACGATTGGTATCATCGTTGATAGGCGCATAGAGTGAATAGGGATTGGCGCGCGCAAACGTGCCCCAGTAAGAGGGTGAATCGAAGAAATCCAGCGACTCCGTGGTGAAGGTAGGACCGCTATCGGTGGTACGATAGTAATCGAAGTTGAAGCGAAGATTGTTGGTGGCGTGCAGCGTGAGGTCCGCCGAACCGAACTTGCGCACCGTTCCCCAGTCGTGATTGTCGGTGAGACCGGTGGAAAGCCCCGCGCCCACCGCGGCGATGGGCAAAACGACATTGTCGTTTTGATTCGAATAAAAGTAACTCTGCCTCCAGTTCGCCCGAAAATCATAGAGCCGGTTCTTTTTTACGGAAAGTTGCCCCATTTCGAAAGGCTCGCCTCCCAGCCCGCTGACCGAAAGGGAGTAGCTGTCGGCGAAGGGATTGGCTCCCTTGACGGCCTCGCCGAACATGTTAAAGTCCATCAGGCGGAACCCCTTATTGAGGTCGGAGAGCTCCTGAAACATGGGGACGTAGCCCTTGACGTCGTCGAACCGGTAACCGACCGTCACCGACCCTTGGGTGTTGAATCCGCCCAGGGTGAGGGGAGTCTCCGCGCCGTCCTGTGCCACCAATACGCTACCGGAAAGCAGCAGCCCGGCCAGGGGGATTAGTAATTGTTTTCCAAGTCTCATGAGATCTCCCCTTCACCGCAAGAAATCCGGGTCAAGTTCCGAGCCATGGATCTGGACATGGCAGCGGGTGCACTCGCCACTGGTTTGAAAGCCCAGGCGGCTGTGTGGAGTAGCGGCCTGAGCGTGGAAGCCGGAGTGACATTGTAGGCAGAGCATCCGGCCTTCCCGCCGCACGAGCAACATACGATTGGTACTGCCGTGGGGATTGTGGCAGATCACGCAGCCTTCCACCCTCACAGCCGCATGCTCATAAACATAGGGCCCGCGCTTTTCCACGTGGCACTTGACGCAGGTCTCCCACTGGGTGGCATTCAGGCTGGCGCGATTGATGCTCCCGTGGGGGTTATGACAGTCCGAACACTTCATCAGGCCCTCCGGCACCCGGTGGTGCACCGGCAGGGCGAATTGCGCCTGGATGTTGCCGTGGCAGGTAAAGCACAAATTCGGCTCAGCTTCCCTAAGCAGGCTGCTGTGCAGCCAACGCACCGTTTCCGGGAGCGGCGGCACCTGGAAGAAAGCTGCCTGCGCATAAGGAGGGCCCGTCTTGCTTTGATCCTTGACCTCTTTAACCAGGTGGGCCGAATGGCACTCGGTGCAGGAGATGCCCGCCGCCGCATGCTGCGAGTGCGCGAAACCTTCCTGTTGGTGGCTGGTAATGTGGCACGTCATGCAGCGTTCCGAGTTTTCTTTGGGACTGGCATGGAACGAGAAGATCAGCTTGGTTCCAGCAATTACCTTGGCGGAGTCGCCAGCCGCTGCCTGTTCAGCCTCCGCATGGGCTTTGCCGGGGCCGTGGCAGGTTTCACATCCGGTCACGCTGGTGGGCTGCGCAGTTGCTATGGGTTTTGTCGATGCCTCCGGTTTTCCTGTCAGGGTCAACAAGTAATCCACGAGACCGTTGATTTTGTCGTTGGGCGTGTCGGATGGCAGTATGGGCATGATGGTGCCCGCGCGCCGCTTCTCCATTCGGTCGAGCAATTCCGCGCGCGTCAGACGCACCCCGACACCATCGAGAGCTCCCCCGCCCTCTCCACCTTGGCCGCCAATCGTGTGGCAGCCCGCGCACATCATGTCGTCGTAGATCTTCTTTCCCGCCGCCGCCGATGCCGACAACCCCGGCGTGGGGGTGGCAGGAGATGTTGGCAACCCCTCCGCCGGAGCGTGCGGAGTCTGCGCAAACGCCAGGGCTTCGGCGCGATGGCAACCCGCACAGGTCTGCCATCCGGCATAATCGCCGGGCTTGCCCACAATCGGGGCTTGTGACGCCACCGACGGTCCATGGCTAGCCTCCGGCATTCTCTGCGCCAAGGCCTGGCCAGCAACCGCGCTCAGGGCGAACAGCAGCGTCACATGGTCAAGCAGAGGTCGGAACTTGCTTCTAAGTTGGGAACTCATCGAGCATCGTCCTCCCTCATTGGGTGTACAACTCCTGCTGGAATTTCCCGATATGCTTTCTGGCCGCCTGCTTAAGAGTTACCATCGCTACGAATAGCCTGGCACGCCAACCCGGACTTCTCACCCTGGTGGGACGGTGTCGGAAGGGCGGGGCTTCACAGGCTGCGGAAAAACTCGTGGCCACTGTCATTCTGAGCATTGACAGCCTTGCGGCTGCCCAGGATGGGCAGAAACTCGGGCCGAGGAAGGGTAGCGCGGACCTGTTTTTTAGGTCCGCGGCTTTTCCTTGTCCATCGGGGACGTGCCGCGGACCTAAAAGACAGGTCCGCGCTACGCCTGCTGAATACCAAAGACTTACGCGTCGAGTTTCTCCAGAGGAGCCGCGGCGGTCCTGAGCCTTGCGAAGGAAGAATCTCGCATTGCCTTGAAAACACTCAGAGCGCGATCCTTCGCGTAGTTTACCCTGAGCGGCAGAGCGAGATTCTTCGCTGCGCTCTGAATGAGAGCGAACGGGCTCAGGATGACTGCATCGGAGCGTTTTTCTGCAGCCTGTTCAGTCCCGCCCTTCCAGACCCGAGGCGAAAAATCCGGGCCAATCAAACTGGTGGGGTGGAAAAACTTTGGCCGCAAGGGTGCTACAACTACCAGGTTGCCACCAGTATACAAATAGCTAATATAAATTACATTATATTGCCCATATTTCGACAAGTCGAAAATCAGACATTTTGACCGACTCTCCAACCGTCTTCGCCTCGATGTGTTTCGAGTTGGAAAAGACTCTTAGCCTCGGAATAACGGCTGGCGAACTGCCGCGATACTTGATTCGACTTCTCTTATGCCGCTTCGAGGGTCCCCTTACCCACCTCTCCCTCCATTCCGCGGCGCTCTACTCCGGCCCATCACGCCGCCAAAACGGGCTGACGGTATCGCCATGAATGGTCCCCGTGTTGCGCGCCGTGAACAGAGCGCACAAACCACACATTCCACTACTTCCAACCACCTGCCCGGCTACGGTGATGCCATTTCCAGGTGCATTCTACCTATCGGCAAAAACGCACTGTAACTTAATAAAACTTGTGGAAATCCGCAGCAGGAGAGAGAGGTTTGCTGCGGACTGGGAGCCAATTGGATCTTCCAACCCTTCGCTGGTCATATTCTGAGTACGTCCTGATTGTCAAGTAACAAGCGTTGTTTCATAAACATAGGGGCCTTGCGCAGCGCTTTTTCCAATATCCAAGCTGCTGGCATATTCCGAAGCCTCTTCCCGCGCGCTCGTATTCCGAGGGCGGGTGGCAGTCCTGACCGTGCGTTATTCCTTTGAAGGCGAGGGCGTGGCCTGGGGCCAAGTCTTCATTGGGGATTTCCTTTTTGGTCCCGAAGAAGCTGTCGCTACTGCCGGGGGGTTCATATTCAAAGCGCACCCCAAAATGAAAGCATCCCGAGTAAGGGGTTGTCTGTCCAAAATTGCTCACCTGGGTCGTCCGACCGAGAACCGGGGCCGCCGTTCGTGCCGCAGGCGTTGCACGGACCCCTGCGGGGTGAGATTCCCGGCATTTCGCGCCCACCTGCCCCCGCCGAAGCGGGTCACCGGAGATGAGCGCTTTTGACCAAACAGGTGTTTCCGAGGACACAGACACCGCGTCAAGTTGACCGTATAAGAGGAGTGGATGTTTACAGGTTAATTAGCTCGGAATCGGAAAAGGAGATTTCAGATGAAGACTATCATGTGCTGCCTGGCGCTCGTCGCCTTGGCAATGTGCACCTCAGCCGCGTTCGCCCAGGGGCCAACCCTCGCTTCCGTGGAGGCGAAGTTTGAGACGACCACAGACAACAAGAATCCAGAAACCAAATTGGATGTTTACGTCAAGAGCAGAGGCGGGCAAGACGTCGCCAAATCCGAGGGCAATGAAGGCCTTTGGGACAAGCATTCCACCCACATCGTCACGTTAGAAATCGAGGGCAACCCCACGAAAGCAGAAGTCGCGCATGGGAGCATTGTGCTGACATTCCACCCCCGCGGAGGCGACACTTGGAAGTTCAACTACAAAGTTACTCTCAAGTTCTCCGATGATTCCTCGATCACAAAAGAAGTCTTCGGCGGTGTATTGACTCAATACAAAACCACCCGGACGGATCCTCTTTAGCGATGCCAGAGCAAGGATAGCGTGGACTTCCGCGGTGTACGATCCACGGTTTTTCGCGGCCGCCGGCGCCTGCCGGCACGGTCCTCCCGAGATGAGCGCTATTGACCGAACAGGTGTACCCGAAGAAACAGACAACGCGCGCCATTGACGGTATAACAAGAGTGGTTCATTAGCAGGTATGCTAATTCGGAACCAGAAAAAGGAGATTTCAAATGAAAAAAATTATGACCTGCCTGGCACTCGGCGCTTTGGCAGTTTTCACGTTAGGCGCGTTCGCCCAGGATCAAGCGCCAGCCCAGCCGCCGCCGGCCCAGGAGCAAGCGCAGGCCCCGGAGCAAGCGCCGGACCAGTCGCCAACGCTCACATCCGCGGACGTTAAGTTTGACACGACCACCGACAATAAAGACCAGCAAACCAGACTGGACGTATATGTCAAGACCAGTCATGGGCATGAAGTCGCCAAGTCCGAAGGCAATACAGGCCGTTGGAACAAGAATTCCACCCACACCGTCGCGTTACAGGTCGAGGGCAATCGAACAAAAGATGAAATCAGGAACGGCAGCATTGCGCTCGCCATCCACCCGGAGAGAAACGACTCATGGGATTTCAACTACAAGGTTACTCTCAAGTTCTCTGATGGTACTTTCATCACCAAAGATTTTCATGGCTGTGTCTTGACGAACCATGACCCAAGCCGTTCGGATACCTTATAAGTTGATAGCGAAGGCTTGGCCGACCGCGAGCAATGTTGGTCGAGGTGGCAGTACGTGTCCACCACAAACTTGATGGGCAGGTTTGTCGTCTTGCTGAATCGCCGCCAGCACCTCCTTGGCAGCGATTGGATCTTGACAACCCACCGGCGGCGGCTTCCCCGTCGTCGGCCCCGCCTTGCCTCCACCGTCGGTGATTGGAGCCCGGACGCCAGAACCCATCTCATTTACCAAAGAATTTGAGGCGGAAAACCGCGGAATCAATAAAGCAGGTTCGCTACATTTGCTGCGGTCGCGCGGAGCTTGACGCGTTGTGGGTGTGAGGGTTTGAAACCCGAGTGCCATTACCGGGGGGAGAGGGAGCCGAAATTTCCGCAGCCTTATGGAGTAGCAAGCCGGAGGTAGCCCCAGGCCCACCCAAACCGTGCTGTGATTAAGGACTGCTCCTGCCCTAACCCGGACTTCTCACCACGTTTGGAAATAATCATGACGGCCTTGCAACGGCGGGGCTAAACAGGCTGCGGAAAAACTCTGTGGCGCTTAGCGCTACCACTGTCAACACCACCCCGGCGCTCGGCGCGCCACCCCTCCTCATCTGAGGAGGGGTGGCGCCTTGGGCGCTGGGGTGGTTGTATGCCGGGGATAGTTTTTCCGCAGCCTGCAAAGCTCCGCCCTTCCAAAATTGTGGTGAGAAATGTGCGCTAACCGCCCGGCGGCGTAAGCCGCCGAGGGGGGAGGGAAACTGAATTCTTAATGAGAGCAGACCACCCGCGCCACGTACCCTCGCGAGGGACGATCTGAATCGTCTCGCCCCCAAAAATCCAAACGCGGAGGGAAGGCGTGGAAATCCCTTAAGGTATTTCCACCGTTTCCATCGCCCCGGCGGCCACGGGCAAGACCGGAACCTCTACCGTTCTCCCCTCAAGGGGGAGAAGGAAGAAGTCTGTAAAAAATAGCTCGATCAGGCATCGTCACTTCAGACGTGACTACCCGCCCGCGAAGTTTTGCGCAGACGCGCCAGGATGCCATCGACAATCGATTCGTCGCGATGTGACCGATGGAGGTCAAAAACCTCGTTGGCGGCAGGCCGATAAAGGAAACCCCCGCCAACTAAACGGTCGCTGGGCTTGGAATCGCGTTGCCCAAGTGGCGAAGGAGGCGGTTGGTCTCCTGCTGTTCCTTGAGGACCCTTCTAACCAGGAACCCGAGATTGAAAAACCACACGATCAGGACCAACCCGACAGCACCACTAAAAATACCGAATGCATTTAACATCTCACCCTCCTCATAATACCCTTGGGGCATCCACTCCCCGATGTTTCGATTCTTCCGTTCATCGGGCCAAGCTTAATTCCACATGGGCAAATATCTCACAACAATTTAATTCCTACATAACTTATACCCGATAAGTTATTCTCATGTCAGTCCATTATTGCTCAAACAGTTGGTTAAGATAGCTCAGGCCAGTGCATGAGGAGTTCAGTAGCCTTACGCGGATTTCTCACCACGGGTTTGGAAGGGCGGGGCTTTACGGGCTGCGGAAAAACCCTACAATGCTGTCATCCTGAGCCCGTTCGCTGTCATTCTGAGCGCAGCGAAGAATCTCGCTCTGCCGCTCAGGGTAAACTACGCGAAGGATCTCGCTCTGAGTATTTTCAAGGCAATGCAAGATTCTTCCTTCGCAAGGCTCAGGACCGCCGCTGCTCCTCTGCAGAAACTCGACGCGTAAGTCCTTGGAATTCAGCAGGCGTAGCGCGGACCTGTTTTTTAGGTCCGCGGCACGTCACCGATGGACAAGGAAAAGCCGCGGACCTAAAAAACAGGTCCGCGCTACCCTTCCTGGGCCCGAGTTTCTGCCCTTCCTGAGCAGCCGCAAGCTGCGTGGGGCGGGGAAGAAGAATACTTTGTTTGGGTGCTATATTCGTGTCAAGGGTCTATTAAAAGCGATGTATTCGCCACCCGCGCGCGCCGGCGGCGGCGCAGTGGGGTACAATCTCCCGACCGTTACGCAGGCTGCTTCCTGCTTTCCATTCTGCTCAGTTCCAGCTTCTCATTGCGGGGCGGGACCTTGGGTAATCTGGACTAAATCATCAGGCCGAATCCATTTGGCAAACGCCGCCCGGACGTCCTCAGGGGTGAGGGCGACGTAATGGCGCGCGGCCTGGATGGGTTCGTCCAGCGGCAGTCCCAAGGTTGTCCTTGAAAGCATACCGCCGGCGATGGTGTCCACGCTCGACTCGGAAAGGGGAATCTCCCGCAACAGGAGCGCTTTCGCCTCCTCCAGTTCGTGGCCGGTGGGAGGCGCAGTCTGCATGTCCTTCAAATCGCGCGCCACAATGCCGTGCGCCTTGGAAACATTGGGGGGATCACAACCGTAACGGACCTCGTAAATCCCCCGCGTCCTTCCTACGTTAAAAGAGGAGGAAACGGTATAGACCAGCCCTCCCTTTTCGCGCAAGTCCCGGTAATAACGGGTTGCGTAGAACCCGCCCCCCAAAACGTGGTTACCCAGTTCGAGGGCGTAGTAATCGGGACTGAAGCGGTTCAGGCCCAGGGTCTCCGCCAGTGTCACTTCGTCCTGGACCCGGCTCGCATTCGGGACTGCCGTCGTTGAGGCCTTATTACCCGGCGCCGTCGGCATATCGGTTTCCGGCTTGGCGCCCACCGCCTTCCAGCCGTCGAAGTACTTGGTGATAACTGCCTTGGCTTCATCCGGCGTAATGTTCCCGATCACGACAATGGTGGCCAGATCGGGCCGGAAGCCCTGGTGGTAGTAGTCCCTGACGTCCTGCAAGGTCAAAGACGCAACCGTGTCCGGCGTCGCGTGCCGCAAACTCGGATCATCCTTCGGGAAAAGAGCAGAGTTCAATGCCTGGTGCGTCAGGAACTCAGGGCTCTCCAATTGTCCGGCCACCGATGCCGCAAGCCGCCTCTGTACGGTTTTGAACGCGCTCTCCGGCAAGGCTGGGGAAAGTTCGTTTTCTGCCAGGAGCTGGACACCCTGGTCGAACTTTGCGGGTAGAACCGCCACAGAAAAGCCCGTCCCGGCAGCCTCCTCCGCGCCAATGTCATCGAGCGCCTTCTGAAAAGCCAGCCGATCGAGGGTGGTGGTTCCATATTCAAAGAGCTCATTAAGCAGGTTGCCCACGCCTTCCTTGCCTTTTGGCGCTTCGACGTTGGGATTGTTTTTGATTTGGCCCGAAACAGTGACAGTGTTGCTAACCGATTCGGGTTGGACAATGAGCTTCAATCCGTTGGGCAATGTCGTGACCACCGGGCGCACGCTGGATTCAGGCACCGACAGGCGGCTGAGCGCCTTCGCCGCCCACGCGGGGAGGGCAACATCGTGGGTCTGCTTGGAGGCAAGGGACTCCTGGCCGCCAAACGAACTGGAAGAAGTCGGCTTCCCCGATGCCTGCGGAGTTAGTACGGCGGTGATGGCATCATTGAACGTCAGGTATTGGCGGGCCACGCGGCTTACGTCCGCTGGCGAGGCTTTGGCAATGGCTTGGATATCGTCGTCGGGCGATTGCCGTCCCTCAATAGCCAGCGCCTCCGACCAGGCCATGGCCAGTCCCGAAACCGAGTTCCTCTGGAATTCGGCATCGACGATCTCGTGCCGCCTGGAGGCTTCAATCAAATCGGAGGGCAGGCCGTTTTTCGCGTCATCGGCAAGGATCTTTTTGATCTCATTGACCATATCGTCCCCGCTGCCGCCTTTGGGGTACACCGCCAACGCGTAGCCCAGACTTGCCTCCGGCAGGGTCGATAGTTGGAAACCTGCATACAGCGCCTTCCCTTCCGGAACCATCGCGTACAAAGATCCGCGCTGGCTGCTGAGCACGTCACCGAGCAATTGGGTGGCGGCATAGTCCGGGCTATTCGACCCCGGCATGCGGAAGGAAACCACCGCCAGCCCGTAAGGAAGGTCGGTGGGGAGAGCCAGCGCCTTGCCCTGCACCGGTACCAGATTGATGGGGGATCGCGCGGGAAGAGGTTTTTGGGGAATATCGCCGAAAAGCCGTTTGACTTCTGCCAGAACGTGCTCCGGCTGCACATCACCCGCAATCACGAAGATAGCGTTGTTGGGGACGTACCAACTGGCATAGAACTGGTGGAGCATTTGTCCTGTGGTTTTGTCAAAGGTTAGCCGTGTGCCCAGCGCGTCGTGGGCGTAAGGCGTTCCCTGGAACATAGCCCCCAGCAACTGGGTGTAAAAAACGTACTGCGGATTGGAGAGGTCCGCCGCCACCTCCTGCTCGATGGCGGGACGTTCCTCCGTCCAAAGGTCGTCGGTGTCCAGGGAACCGCGCATTCGGACCGCCTCGAGGTGCAAAGCGACGTCCAGATCTTCTGCCGGAACCGTGAAGAAGTACTGCGTCGCGGTTTGCTGCGTGTCGGCGTTAAAATTGCCCCCCATGGCCGCCGAAATGTCTGCCAGTTGATCTGCCGAAAGGCCCGGGCTTCCCCGAAACATCATGTGTTCCTGGGCGTGGGCCATTCCCGGATATCCCGATGGCGCCTCATTCGAGCCGACCTGGTAGTTCATGACCGTGGTCACGACCGGGGCCAGGGTGTCACGGACGACGACGACACGGAGGCCATTATCCAGGGTGGCTCGCGTGACGTCCGAAGCTTGCTCAGGTCCGGGGTTCGCCGAATCGAGTGGCGCGCAGAATACTAATGCCGCGGCGCAGGTGATGAGCGCAAGCCTTGCGAGAATCCCCGAACGGCCCGACGACTGGATGCAGTTTACAAGCAACATGAAATTTCCCCCGACTATAAGCATGAATGGCCCCGCCAATTCGCGGTCCCTGACCTTGCCCCGTCTTCAAGAGTACTCAATTCACGGCAGATTGGAAAGGCAGAAGGGAGCTGGCGGGTCATCTGGTGATTGAGTGATTTAGCGATTGGTGATGATCCATTGATTCGCCGGTTCGGCCTGGCCGCGCCCCGCCCTGCCTAATCGCTGTCATCCGGAGCCTCGCGAATGCTCTCGCCCGATCCGGCCTTTTTCTGCTGTTCGTCAAAACGATTCCATAAGGGTGTCGTTAGTTACGAATTAATAGCACCTAGAAGGAATGTATTGACAAGCCATCTGACTTCACATTTAATAGGCGCTTTAGGATGCGCTTGTTCACCTCGACAATTGATTTGAGCAATGAATAGAGAAGCCCTCACCATTTCACGAGGGCAGGAGCCCGGTCACTCACTCGAAAAGCCAATGCTCCGGCCCATGTAATTGGCCTGTGCGGGAACAAAAATCCTAAACGGAACCGCACCCGCGATAGGACCCGCGCCAGTGAGTGACATGCCTGCCGCAAACCGTCCAAGGAGGCCCCATGAAAATCAGCATTGACCCCGTAATCTCGAGCCGGATTAATGCCGCTTGGAACGAACTGGGAAAATCCTCGCCGGACTTGCAAAGACAACTCGCCCCCAGGGTCTTGCGCGCCAACCAACAGGCAGTATCCGTTGCCCAGACGCAAAAAGCTCCTTCAACCTCACCCGAGCCGCAATACCTGCTGCTTGCGCATAGCGCTCTGAGTAACGACTCGGATGGCGTTCTGGCGGGCCTTAACGCCGGCACCGTGGTCGATGTCGGCCCCGACGGCGTTATCTGGGGCACTGGCAAGTATGAAGAACTCGATCCGGGCTGGGCCGAAGCCTTCGCCGTTTACTTGGAAAGCCTGCTTCCTATGTTTGGCGGTAAACACCCCTTTATGGCCGCTCCCCAGGTCATTCCCATCCCGGACGACGTGCAAATTGGGATAGCCGGCGATTGGGGCACCGGCAATTGGAGAACCGCTGCCAATCCGGCGCCCGGCACTGACGTGGGCAAACACATGGCATTCCTCCAGCCCCATCTGACGATCCACTTGGGCGACGTCTACTACGCTGGAACCAGCGACCAGGAACAGCACCTCTTGGTGAAACTCTGGCCCCAAGGGTCAATCGGCTCGCTGGCGTTGAACTCTAATCATGAGATGTACTCTGGCGCGAAGCCCTACTTCGCCGCCATCTCCAACCCGCCCTTCGCCCTGCAAAAAGGGTGCAGCTATTTCGCCCTGGAGAATTCGCTTTGGGTGATCGTCGCACTGGACTCAGCCTATTTTTCGCCGGAGGCCGGGCTTTATATGGACGGTTCTCTCGGCCCGGACGGCGGGACTCAGGTGCAATTTCTGAAACAGCAAGCGGCAAAAGGTAAAAAGGTAATTGTGCTAACCCACCACAACGGTCTTACCGGGGATGGGTCGAGCGCTACGAACCTGTGGAAACAAGTGATGACCGCCTTCCCCGTGGGTACCGGTCCGGCTTATTGGTACTGGGGCCATATGCATGCCGGAATTGTTTATCAGGCGAAGATGCCGGGGAACATCCTCTGCCGCTGCTGTGGTCACGGCGCCTTGCCGTGGGGTCAGGCCTCTGAACTCACCGGGAACCCGAATGTGCTCTGGTATGAGGATCGTTCGGCCAACGATCCGGACATTCCCGAGCGTGTGCTGAACGGCTTTGCTATGCTCTACCTCAACGGACCGAAGATCGAGGAGATCTTTTACGATGAGAACGGCGGTGTGGCCTGGCCATAACCAGCGACGGTAGTGGGTCAACTTAGGGGAATGACTTGCCTGGGTCATCCTGTAGTGTGGTACCGGATAAAAACAGTTAGGGCATTTGGGTGAGGGGGCGCGCAGAATGGCAGTTCGCCGGGAAGGCTGGCATGAAAATGCTCCCCTCCTGAGTTGAGGAGGGGGTAGGGGTCATAGGCGCTAGAATAAGCCGCGCGATGATTCGCCGCCTTCCTTTCTCCACCTTGCGACGGCGGGGCTAAATCCCCGCCCTTCCGCGGGCCATGATTAATATCGCTTTCTAATGCAACTTGGCACTAGCGCCTTTGGGGGTAGGGGGTGTGCTGATTGCGATTAATGTTTCGGCTTTTGACGATTACCACCCCGGCGCTCGGCGCGCCACCCCTCCTGAATCAGGAGGGGAGTTATTTTCATCATTCATAGCGAGCAAGGGCTCATGCGCGTCTGTGTGGTTGGACAGGTGGATGAAAGACGTAAGTCGTTCCCCAGATTAGGACAGCATCCCGGTTCCCAAGGGCTCCTAAGCGGGGTAGCCACTTTCAGCGTCTTTCCGATCGTGGGCTTTTTCCCTGGATCTACAAGCCCCCGGTCAATTCCCAATTGCGAATTGACCGTGGCTGCCACTCCTCACCTTACACAAGCTCCAATTCATCCTAGTACTTAGTTGCAGAAATTAGCGCTATTTCAAGTCGGCGGATGGAAGGGCAGGGCTTCAGCCCCGCCGTAGAACTCGGGAGGGGTTTAGGGGCTTTAGCCCCTGGAGCGAGATGGCTTCAGGGCCTAAAGGCCCATTCAACCCTCCACCCTGCGACGGCGGGGCTAAAGCCCCGCCCTTCCGCAGGCCATGATTAATATCGCTTTCTAATGCAAATTGGCACTAGCTTTGCAGCAGCTTCATTGCATCCGGGTCCCAGTGTGCGGGCTGGCCGCTGTCGTAGCTCACATTGCTGAGCAGGGCGGCGCCGGCGGCGCGGAAGCCGAAGACGGGATCTTCCACGATGGGTTGGCGGCTGCGAATGGCGTCGATCCAATTCTTTACGTGGTCGTAGTGGTCACTGTATCCATGGGGAGCAACATACTTCTCTTCACCCACCAGGGATGGCCCGCCGGGGTGCGTGACCGGATATTTCTCGTGATAGATTTCCACCATGCGCTTCTGAATGGGCACCGAAAACAGGTCGACGCGATAACCCGGCTCCTTCTCGCGCGGCACACGGGCAACGGTGACGCCGTCGCCAAGGATCGTCATCGAGCCTTCCGAACCGGTAAAGACGAACCCTTCGCTTTCCGATCCGCCATCGACGAAGTTCGTGCGCACGCTGAGGTTGAAGCCCTTCTCGTAATCGTAAAGGGACATCATCACATCGGGCACATCGCGGCCGTCTTTCCAAAAGCGCAGCCCGCCCGTCGCCTGGGCACGAGTGGGACCGTACGTATCGGTGATCAGGTGCACGCCGCTGAACAAGTGGACAAACAAGTCGCCCGCCACGCCGCTTCCGTAGGCCTTCCACTTGCGCCACTGGAAAAAGTGTTCGCCGTTGAACGGAATCTTCGGCGCCGTGCCGAGCCAGCGCGGCCAATCGCAGGTGGTGGTCGAGGCATCGTAGGGGACCGTATATTCCCACGCGCCAAGGGCCGAATTGCGGTCGTACCACACCGTCACCATGTTGAGCTCGCCGATGGCCCCCGCCGCAAGCAGTTCTTTGGCCTTTTTGTATATGATCGAACTCACCCGCTGGCTGCCCACCTGCATAATCCGGTTCGTCTTGCGCCACGTGTCGATGATCTTGGGCCCGTCGGAGTAGAGGTGGATCATGGGCTTTTCGCAATAAACGTCTTTGCCCGCGTTCATGGCATCAATCGCCGCCTGCATGTGCCAGTGATCAGGAGTGCCGATAATGACCGCGTCAATGTCCTTCCGCGCGAGGATCTCATGGTAATCGCGCGTGGCTAAGATGTCGTCCCCCCACAATTCCTTGGCATGGGCCAGACAGCCGTCGTAACAGTCTGCCGCCGCCACCACCTTGACGCCCGGAACTTGCGCCGCCAACTTCGTATCAGCCTGGCCTTGCCCGCCAGCCCCAATCAGGGCAATCTGAATATGGTCGTTGGCGGCGATGGGCTTGGCCGGCACAGCCTCCGGCGCCGCCATCAAATGCGTTTTGACCGATCCGGCAAAATAAGTTCCCACGGTGGCAATGCTGCCTGCCTTAAGAAAACCCCTGCGATCCATGTTGGCCACTATAACCTCCTCGATCAATAAAATTGCCCGCCCTGCTCTCCCCGGCCATCCTCTGCGCCACCGGGTGGCAGCATCCCGAGAGTCGTGCAGGCGCTATTATTGTAGTCCAATTAGGCGCTTCGAGCGCAATATCGACAAAGATTCTCCATCCATCACGAATCCCGCGAAGCGGGATAACGTGAGGAGCCTTGGGTAAAACCTACGGAAAGCGAAAGCGCGAAATCATTCCGGCGCTGGAGGGGCCGCGCCCTGTTATGTTCAACCCCGCTGGGGTTGGGTGGTTCCGCGGCGGGGTTACCCGTAGGTTCCACCTACGGCTACTCACGTTTGGCCCCTACCGGGGCCTCGCATTGGCCCACAAAGAAGGGTGCCATCGGTCCGTCACCGTTCGTCGCGGTCCTGTAACGGCCGTACCCAGATATTTCGATAGCGCACGAAGTCGCCGTGATCCTGGAGCCGTATAGGACCTTTCGAGCCGCGGTCGGTATAGTGCGGTAATATGCGGTGGCCGGAATCACCCAGAATGGCGGTATGGTTTTGGATCACCACGCCGTTCTGAAAAACCGTGATGTAGGCGGGAGTTTCAAGTTTCCCGTCCTGAAAGCGCGCGGGGTTGAAGATGATGTCATACACCTGCCATCCACCGGGGTCGCAGGAAGGGTTCACGAGCGGCGGGTATTGGCCGTAAATCGCTCCTGCCTGCCCGTCAGCATAGATCAGGTTCCGGCTGCTTTCGAACACTTGCAGCTCGTAAGCGCCAAAGAGGAAAACTCCGCTGTTCCCTTGCCACACGTTTCCCGGCTTGAGGGGGGCAGGAGTCCTCCACTCGACGTGAAGTTGAATGTCGCCGAAATCCTCGCGGGTATAGATGTCGCCGGTTTTGGGCGCCACCTCCAGGTATCCGTCACGCACCGTCCAATGGGCGGGGCCGCCTTCCGCATTTTTCCACTTGGAAATATCCTTGCCCTCGAAGAGAACTTCCGCATCGGAAGGCGGAAGTACAGCGCGCTCTTGCGTGCTGCACGTCCCCGCCGTAACTTTTGCCGGTTGCGGACGGTTGGCATCGTGGACATGCCACTTGCCGCCCGGCAGCATGGGCGTGTCCTCATAGCCCATTCCGGACTCGTGTTGCGCGCTCTGCGCGGGACCCAGCAGAAGAATGCCGCTGATGGTGAACACAGCGATAAGAAGAATGAGAACGTTCCATTTTTTCATCGGATTTCCTCTCTGACGATTTGTCAACTTGCTCATGGTGTGTCCGGGCTTGCCATGTCCTGGCCCCGGAGAGGGAGTAGTGTACGCCTTACCTACGCATATTGGAACTTAGGATTTAGGCCGCCTCCCTGCCCCGTGGGAGCGTGCGTGATCCGAGGTCACCCGGGGTTCCGTCAAAGTCGAGGGCGTAGCATACCTCCATGGCCATGAATGCATCACCCGCGAAGAAACCCCTCACCCACCGCCTTGCGGTCCCCCCTCTCCCCAAGGGAGGGGGCTTTTGAATTTGGATTTTAGCCCTGCCCCCCATGGGGGAGAGGGGGGACCGCAAGGCGGAGGGGGCCCCACGTTTTGCAGGTCGTGGGGGTGAGGGGGTCGAATTGGGATCGGTCAACTTAAGTGAACGGCATTGGCCTTAGCCCGGATTTCTCACCGGGCTGAAACGGTCTTGGGGGCTGCCGGAAGGGTGGCGCTTCACAGGCTGCGGAAAGACTGCCCCCGGCGTACAACCACCCCGGCGCGCGGGGGGCCACCCCACCTGTATAAGGGGGGGGGGGGGTTAATACCCACCCCACAACAGATGAGGGGGGGGGGCGCGCCGGGGGCCCCGGGGGGGGGTGAGAG
>JBEKQO010000028.1:0-54083 GCA_049519635.1 Terriglobia bacterium
AGGTGGTGGGGGATGCGCTAAGGGAAAAATCCGGAGCGGCAGTAGTGAAGCTGGCCACGCTCGACCAAGCCGCATTCTGGCCGCTGCCCGAGGGCGCCTGGGCCTGTACCTCCCAGAAGTAGGTGGTCGCCCCGGCCAGCGCGCTCGGGGCCGGGGTATATGAAGCCGCGGTGGTCGTTGTGCTGATCGTGCAGCCCGCGCAGATCGCTACCGAAGGACTGGTGGGCAGGGCGCCTTGCGTCGTTGCAATTACTATTAGATAGCCGGCATTTCCTGTGACCGTCGTCCATGTAAAAGTGGGGGGGATTGAGACCGCCGTCGCTCCATTGGCGGGTGCAGTCAACGTCGGCGAGGCCAGCGTTCCGCTCGAACCCCATGCCGTGACCAGGTTGTAGGCATCGACCGACCCGAGGCCGCTCGCCTGATCGTAGCCGGTGCCGGCGCTGTAACCGATGTCCCCGCCGTTGGGACAATCCGTGGTTCCTGCCTGACAGGGTACTTTATTGTTGCCCGTGGTGATGTCATGAAAGGCTGCCGGCGACGTCGCTGCCATGGAATAAAGAATGGGGTTAATGTTGCCCTGACCCTTAGGAGTGTTCATCTGCTGGTTGACGAGGGCAACTATCCCGGCAAAAGTGGGCGCCGCCGCAGAGGTTCCACCCACCACCGACAGATCCTGATTACTGTCACGAAATCCATTGACGCAGCCCCCCTGGACACAGAGCAACAAGGGGTCGTGGATGGGGGAGGCGTTCAAGGCAAGGTCTGGAACGTCGCGAGCCCCATCGTCGGGTACGCCTGTTCCCGTCTGCCAAACCGGCTTCGATGGCGCGCCCGGCAGAGTGAAGGTGCTCGCTCCGCCACCCCCTGCCAGCAGTTCGTTGCTGGTGTTTTCTGGTGATGACGTATCGTTCCACACCATCTCGGGGATATAGGAAAGGGCGGAGGTCAAGATATCTCCGGTAGTGGTCGTCGTGGCTTGCCAATAATTTCCCGAGCCCTCATTGAATTCGCTCCCCCCCATCCCTGTAACGTAGGGGAGACTAGCGGGCGCGTCTACTGCCAAGCCATGCGTGGCAGTTGTCACAACAGATGTCGGAGAGGTAGGGGAATCGCAGTCCGCTGCGCCGGAGTCGCCGGCAGCAGCCACAATGGTCTGTCCTTGCGAATTCGCCTGTTGAGCCAATTGCGCCAAGGTGGTTAAGTTTGCGGACCCCCAATTCGCTTCGCAGGCCCCATAGCTGATGCTTATTACCGGTGCTACATCCTCGTCAATGGCGTACACGAGCGAATAGTTGAAGACGTCGGTGGAGTAAACAAAAATGATCGTCGCGTTTCTTGCCACCGCGCCTGACCATTCGACGTCCAGGCTTGCCTCTTCGATATCGTTCGAGCTAACTCCCGGGTTGGACGAACCAGTGGCCAGGACAAGCGTTGGGGAATTCGCCGGCAGCCCCGCGGCACTGCGGAACGCCGTGATGTCGCTCCCATTCCCGTAAAGGTCCGTTTGCCCCATGACCGCGATGGTCTGCCCCGTCCCATCGATTCCGGCGGTGTAAAGGCTGTTGACATCGTAAATGACGGCGAAGTCGCCTGGGGCGACGAAGGTATTTTCGGTGAGGCTGGAAGTAAAGTTCGGTTTGGTATCAGCCCTCAAATGGCGGATCCTGCTACGCGGTTTGAGGCGGTAATTGTCCAGCCCGCGAAAGCCCAGCACCACGTCGGCGAGGGCGGCGGGCACGGCAGGCTCCGTCGCATTTCCATAGTACAGCTGGCGGTTGAGCGAGAAGTTGTGAATCTCCGTTTGGAATGCTGCTTGCACCTGCGCGGCGGTACCCGAGAAAGAGACCCAACTGCGGCTGCGGGCCGTCTGAGTTACTTGGAAGCCCTGCGTCTGAAGCCAGCCCACGACCTGAGTAATATCATTCAGGCTCAGCCCGAATCGGTCGGCGTACTGCTCCGGCGTGAGCCAATGATGATAGTTTGGGGAGGAGGCGTCCTGCTGCTCCGCCAGGAGCGCGTTAAGGTCGGCCTGCTGGGTTTCTGTGAGCTTGAACGTGAGCGAGATGTTTTCAAGCTTGAAAGAGCCCTCGACCGGCCCCATGTCGTTTCCGGACTGAAACATCGGGCGAACGTTGCCTTCGAGCCACACGGGCGGGGATCCCGCAATCGGGCCCGCAACGCGATCCTGCTTAGGCGATTGCGCGAAGGAAGTCCGGCTGGGCCAGCAGATCAATCCCAAAAGTGCGAGCCCATTCAGAACAAGAATAGATTTGCGTCGCATCAGTTCTCCATCACGGCGGCAGCAAGCAGTAGGCAGTACGCAGGTTTCCCTCTGCCTGCCAGAAGGTGGTAGTGTCAGAAATCTGCGTTGACGGGGCTTGGCGCGCTTTCCTGGTTCAGGACTTGGAAATAATCCGGACGGCCTTGCAACAGCGGGGCTAAACAGGCTGCGGAAAAACCCTGTGGTGCTTGGCGCAAGCACTGTAAGCACCACCCCGGCGCTCGGCGCGCCACCCCTCCTCATCTGAGGAGGGGAGCGTTTTCAACAACTCCCCTCCTGATTCAGGAGGGGTGGCGCCTTGGGCGCAAGGGTGGTTGTCCGCCGAAGACAGTTTTTCGGCAGCCTGTAAAGCCCCGTTCTTCCAGAGTCGTGGTGAGAAATCCGGGCTAGGGGTTTGTCCGCAAACAGCGTTGCACTGCCGAGTACAATGCCCATTCCCAGCATGAAGGTCATCAGCTTCTCCCTTGTACGGTTCGCCGTTGACGAATCTTACGCAACCGCTGCTTCTTTAAAACGCCCAGTACCCGGCCGCGGCGAATGAAGTGGAAACGCCGGATGGAGGGGCTTCTCCCGCGATCCCCACGTACACAGTGCGGCCATAAAAGAACGGCAATCCTAATATCACCTCATCATTCGCCAAGGCATACCCGCCGGCCAGGTTGCTGAAGGCCGTGTTGCTCCCGCCATTCTGCAAGGCTACTGAACTCTTCAACAGAGTTGTACCGTCCCCAATATTGATGCTGACCTGTGCTGAGTCGCCATCATTATCCTTGGCCGTGAAGGGTAGGATGACAGCCGAACTTGTACAGTAAAAGCCACTATTCAGGGGGCAATTGGTGATTCCCGCGCCGGCAGGGGCGGCTGCTACGGTAGCGGGGTCCAGGAAGAAATTGATGAACTCGCCGCTGTTAACGTAGGCCGAATAGGTAACGTTATTGTAAGTCGCGGATATCGAGTTGTACACCAGTTCATTTTGCGTGGTTGGGGAGAGCGCATAAACTTTCGCACTGCTGCTGAGGGCGTTGTCAGTTTGAGTTCCAATGCCGAAATACAGGGTCCCACTGCCCGAAGCCGCACCGCTTGAACCCACCGAGTCCATCGTGAGCATCACCCCGTTGTGATCGCTGTTGAAGAACGCGACGGGGTTCGAAACCTGCGTTGCCGTGGGGACAGCCGCATTGGTTGTGCAAGGGCTGCTGGTGCTGGCACAGAGCCAGTAATACGGCAGGACCTCCGAACTTTCAGTGCAAAGGATCCCGCAATCCTGCTGAGCGGGGCCAACGCCCAGGATGCCGTTCGCCTGGAGGGCCGTGGAAGTGCCAAGGTTGTTCCCACCGCCCGAGGCACAAGTGCTGGATACGTTAGCCGGTGCGGCGGCGCTGGCGATAACTTGAATGGGAACATTAGTAGCATTCTCCCCCGCGATTGAGACGTCTGCCTGCTCAAGCTGTCCCCAAACATAGTTGCCATCGGCATATTGGACGCACTCATACACCGGAGTGCCGTTCCCCGTGACCTGGGTGAGCGTAAGGTTGCTGACTCCCGGCGCGGAAGCGAGAATTCGCAAGCCCGAGGAACCCGTATCGACTTGCACGTCGGGGATGGTGGCGCAATTAGTGGTGCCGCCCGGGTTACAGACTTGCACCGTGACGTAAGCCGCGTTCAGGGCATTGTTGCCCGGTCCCGAGTTGACTGACACCGGAACGCTGTTGGCCACCGGCGTTGACGTGGTAGTCGTAGTGGTGATGGTGCTACTGCTGCCGCCGCAACCCGGCAGAAACAGCAAGCCCGCCAAGACCGCGAAAAGGCCCCCCCCCGTAAGTTTCTTTCTAAGGTTCATCGCACCACCCCCGCCGTGATGTTCTTGGGCAAAAGACCGGGCACGTAGGCGCTGCCGTGATAGTTCATCATGCGTCCGCCGCTGAAGTAGACGAAATCCCCTGTCTGGATCGCGAGGGGCCCGCCGTGCTGCACCTTGGCTTGTGCCGACCGCTGGACCCGCGGGAAATAAGATCCCAGCAACTGCGGCAAATTGGGGAGGAAATGTGCATGCCAGGAAATGGCAAAGACCTTCCCTTCCGGTGAAACATACTCCCGGATGACGGCCCCGCCAGGAGTAATAATCTGGTGAACTTTGTAGCCGGTGTGTACCTCCTCACGGATTTCACCGCGAAGAATTTGCTGGTCCAGACTCACCGACCCCTCATACTCGCCTAGCGCTGCCCACGCCGGCAGCACTCCCATCATCAGAATGAGCAGGATTCTTAAAGTGGTTATCATCGAGCGGCGCCGAGACCTTTCTTAAGTTCTATCGCCCTGCCCAATGGCTCGGGCGTTTTTCCCCACGGAACGGTTAGTCGTATGGTATCGAACCCTCTAAAATAGCACAGAGAGCGCGGGGCTATCCAGACCGGCGGGAGGCAAGACTGGCCCGGGTTTCTCACCGCGCGGGGGCGCACTTGGGGGTTGCCGGAAGGTCCGGGCTTCAGCCCCCCCCCACCAACCCCACAGTGAGCAATACCGCCAAGCTAGCGGTGCAGCGGGCGGGTAAAGGATATTAAGCTTTTGTGAGGCATCCCAAGGACTGGGCTGCGAGCACTTGGGCGACAGGTTTGACCGCTTCAAATCGCTCTGCTGACAGGTTGGATACGAACGGCGGCAAGGGGCCGGTGGCGGCGATGCCTGCGGCCTGCACGGCGGCGTGCAGCACGGGCGCCGGACCCCAGGCGTCGCGCAAATCTTCGAGCGGCAGAAAGTGCGCGCGCAAGGCTTCCGCCGCGGCGCGGTCGCCGCGCTGGCAGGCGGCAAACAGCGCCTGGGTCAGCGCCGGCGCAATGCAGCCGGAGCCGGTCGTGAACCCTGGCAAATGCCAATCCAGCATGTGAACCACGGCCGGCCGCTCGCCGATGCCGCTCACCACACGGCGGCGGTCCACGCGCGCCAGCAATCCCGCCAGGTACTCGTCCGGGGTTGGATCCTTGCGGACCACGGCGTACTTAATCGCGCAACACACGCCGCTCTCCACCAGGCGGCCGACCGCGTCCAAGCCCGCCGCGCGGTCGGCGCCAAAACCCAACTCATCTTTCAGGTAAATGGTCAGCGGCATGCCCGCCGCATCTGCGAACTCGCGCAGGCCTCGTTCCAGTCCGGCGGCGTCGCGCGGATCGTTGCACGGTAGCGCCATGACGCAGGGGAATCCATACCGGCGCAGCAAGGGCGCCTGGTCCATCAGCCGGCCGTAAGAGGGTCCGGCACTGGGGATGCACCAGAGGTGGTTGGGTAAACTCGCCAGCCACGCCAGGAGCTGTTCGTATTCCTGAAGGCTCAAGTAGTATAAAAAAGCGTTTCCGCCAAAAAGCAAACGCGTCATGCCTGCCGCGGCAAGATGATCCACAATGCGGGCGGAGGAATCAAAGTCGAGCGTACGCTTCGGGTCGCCTCGGCGAGCCAACGGCGGTACAGGGAAAACTCCTTGCAGATCTTCCCGAGTAATTGGCGCAGTGCGCATGGGCTTCTCTACCTACACCGGCCGCTACGGAAGGCGTAGACGGCAGTCGAAAACGGGAGGAATATTCACCTCGCCATGGCCTAAATCATTTGTTCGGTTTAGGGATGGTGAGATTCAGAACCAGGGGCGTGCGCGTGTCAAGCGAGCTGGCCTGCCGCACCTCGGAAGATAAACCTTGGTAAGTGGCTTTGACCGTATAGTCGTGGTCAAAGCGGAGGTCCGCGTACTGGTAGTGCCCTCCGTCCTGCGAGTAGATTTCCAGCACCTTCCCGGTTTGGCGATCAGTCAATTCCACCGAGGCGCCTTGAATGGCGTTCTCGGCATCGTCAATCACCACGCCTAAAACCGTCCGCGTTGGAGGCTTCTTCTCTTTCGCCAGTCCTATCGCGGCCCCCAAAATCAAAACGCCTCCCAGGAGGATCAATGTGAGCGCAGTCAGCTTCGGCGCTGGGCGGAGAGATTCGTGTCTCACCGGGTTGCCGCCGGGCAATGCACTGCTTTTCAGGTTGCGGAAGCTCATATCACCAGGTCCCATCTTCCTCTTCTTCCTCCCCGCTGGAAATAACGTCGAGCTCCACCGGGTTGGTGTTCACCACCTCAAGTTCTGCTCCGCAATCCGGGCAATCCAACTTCGCCCCTTCTTCGACGTCATCTTCAATTTCAATCGCCGCCTCGCATTCAGGGCAATGAGCCATGATGTTTCCTCCCCTTCAGAACTTCGACTCCCCAAGACAAAAGTCTATTCATTTCCTCAGATGATGTCCAGCGCCACCTCCAAAAGATTTTGGGTTCTCGATTTTGGATTTTGGATTATGCCCCCCTCCGCTTCCGCCCTCCTTGAGTAAGGATAGGATAAAGGGGTGTTTGGCCTGCCAATCCAAAATCCAATTGGCTCTTCCCAATCATGCCCCGGGCGCGCTAACCTTGTTGCCTTCTGGAGCAGGTCAGGGAATTTGCCATCACGAGGTGCGCCATGAGAGACCCATATCAATTCGCGACGCTGGCTGTGCATGCGGGTGAAGCTCCCTGCAAGGTCACCGGCGCGGTCGACACGCCCATCTACCTGTCCACCACCTTCGCCGCCGTGGATTCTGATGAAATGGCCGCACTGTACGCTGGGGAGAAACCCGGGTACATGTACACGCGCTATGGGAATCCCACGGTGCACGCGCTGGAGGAAAAGATCGCGGCGCTGGAAGGGGGCGAGGCGGCGCAGGCGTTTGCCACCGGCATGGCGGCCGTCTCCTCCTCCATCTTGGGCTACGTGAAGGCCTGCGATCACGTGGTGGCGGCGCGTTCCTTGTATGGCGCCACCTACAACTTTCTCAACCGCAAGCTTCCGGCCATGGGCGCCTCCGCAACCTTTGTGCAATCCACCCGCGCGGAAGATTTCGAGAAGGCCATTCAGCCCAATACGCGCCTGATTTATTTTGAATCACCCAGCAATCCCCTCCTGGAGATAATCGACATCGCCGCGCTGGCCGGAATTGCGCGTGCGCACGGAATCCCTTGCATGGTGGACAATACCTTTGCCTCGCCGGCCCTCCAGCAGCCGCTGAATTTAGGAATCACCGTGGTGGTTCACTCTGCCACCAAGTACTTGTGCGGGCATGGCGACGCCATGGGCGGCCTCGCCATCGGCACGAAAGATTACATTGAGCACCTTAACCGCGACGTCCTCCGCGACTTTGGCGGAGTCATGAGCCCGTTCACGGCTTGGTTGATGCTTCGGGGCATCCGCACTCTCCATCTGCGCATGCCTGCGCACTGCGCCAACGCGCAAAAGGTTGCCGAGTTTCTGGCCCAACATCCCAAAGTGGACCGCGTCAACTACCCGGGCCTTCCCGGCCATTCCGGACACGACCTGGCCAAGCGGCAAATGAAAGCCTTCGGCGCCGTGATGAGTTTCGAGGTCAAGGGAGGTTACCAGGGGGGAAAGCGCGTGATGGATGGCGTTAAGATTTTCTTCCGGGCTGCCAGCCTGGGTGATACCCGCTCGCTGATTGTGCACCCCGCTTCCACCAGCCACCGGGCCGTGCCACCGGAACAGCGGGAGGCCATTGGCATTACCGATGGCTTGGTGCGCCTCTCCGTGGGAATCGAGGCCGTCGAGGACTTGATCCAGGACCTCGATCAAGCGCTGGCTTATTGAGCGCTGCATAATTAATGCAATGGTACCATTTCTAAAAGGGTCCATTTATCGCGGGTTTTTGAGGAACGGTTCATTGCATTCTAGAGCAGTTTTGATTTAAGTGCTTACTTATCCTGTAGCACAGACCATTAGCGCCAAAACTGTCCACTTAAGAAGTTGGAGGAAATTATTGATCCATCTGTTCCGGAAAGGCCCCCTCACCCCCACTACTTGCAAAACGTGGGGCCCCCTCCGCCTTGCGGTCCCCCCTCTCCCCACGGGGGCGACGGCTAAAATCAATTCTTAAAAGCCCTCTCCCAGGGGGGAGAGGGGGGACCGCAAGGCGGTAGGTGAGGGGGCCGCACGTTTTTGTTTGCGGGTTTGCCGAGATGTATACACTTAAATTAAAAAGACTATAATTGTCGCGCCCAATAGGCCGTCGGGCGCAGCCATGCCACACTCTTCACGGCGCCATTCCGGCGGTATTCTTCAGCCCGCCGGAAGTAGTAGGATGGGGGGTGAGGATACCGATCATGCTCCAGCTCATCTCACTCGTCATGGTGGTTTATTCTTATTTCCTGATCCAAACCAACCTTCCCAAGCTCCCACGGATCATTCCCACGCACTTCAATGCCGCCGGTGTGGCCGATGGATGGGGAAGTCCCGACACCCTCTGGGTCCTATTGGGTGCACAGGTTCTGACCTGCGCAGTTTTTTTGATTGTGCCGTACCTGGGCCAACGATTCCCCGGGGCGATTCATGTCGGATCGCGCCGCCTGAGCGACATTCCCCCCGCTCAACAAGCACGAATGGTCCCGATGCTCAACGACATGGCGGGATACCTGAGCATCGTTATGAACCTGTTTTTCGTTTTCGTCCTCCACGAGATCATTCGGGCAGCCTCGCAGCCCATTCCTCATATCCACATGCTTTGGCCGCTGGTGCTTCTGGCAGTCGGCATGTTTGGCATCATGCTGTATTACCTGGGGCAGTTCCTGCGCGCCGCGAGAGGTGAAGGCACAGGGAACCCGCCCAACAAACTCACATCTTGACTTGCTCCGCCACCTCCGCCGCGAATTCCTGGGTGGTGTTCTTCCCGCCCAAATCAGGGGTGCGCACGCGGCCCCCCGCCATCACCGCTTTCAGTCCGCTCATCACCCGCGCGGATGCTGCGGCTTCGCCCAGATGTTCCAACATCATCGCGGAAGCCCAGATGGCGGCGATGGGATTCGCGATGCCCCGACCCTCAATGTCGGGCGCGCTACCGTGCACGGGCTCAAACAGGGGCGGCCCGCGACGCTCCACAGGGTTCAAGTTGGCGCTGGCGGCAAGCCCCAGGCTGCCTTGCAAAGCGCCACCAAGATCGGTGAGGATGTCCGCGAACAGGTTTGAGCCCACCACCACGTCCAGGCTTTCCGGATGAGTGATCATGCGTGCAGCGAGCGCGTCTACGTGGTAGCTGGCCACTTGGACATCGGGATATTCGCTCGCCACTTCCCGCACAACCTCGTCCCATAAGACCATGGTGTACTGCATGGCGTTGGACTTGGTGGCGCTCGCCAGACGCTTGCGGGGGCGCCGCTGCGCTTGCTGGAAGGCATAACGGACCACGCGCTCCACGCCTTTGCGCGTGAACACCGACTGCTGAATAGCCACCTCGTCCTGCGTGCCGCGTTTGAAGCGGCCGCCCAACCCTGCATATTCGCCTTCGGTGTTTTCGCGAATGAAAAGCATGTTGACGTCTTCCGGGCGTTTGCCGCGCAAAGGCGACTCAAGGCCGGGCAGGATTTCCACCGGCCGCAGGTTGACGTAGAGATCGAACTCAAACCGAATGCGGAGCAGAAGGTCACGGAGCGAAATGTGATCGGGGACAGTGGGATGGCCGATGGCGCCGAGCAGGATGGCGTGGAAGGGGCGCAGCGTTTCCAGCCCGTCTGCGGGCATCATCCGGCCCTTGCGCAGATAGTATTCGCAACCCCAATCAAACGATTCGAAGGAAAGGGTAAATTCCTGTGCCGCGGCGTTAAGAACCTGAACCGCGGCGGGAATGACTTCTTTGCCGATCCCGTCACCGGGAAGGAGCGCGATACGATAGTTTTTCATGGCGAATTCGATTCTACCCTTCGAATCGCTCCCGGGCAAACAGGGGGGTGAGAAATGCGGGACAATGCCCATTCATTAGGGTCAACGGTGCAGCGAGTTTCACCTTCCGCAATCTTTCCAGCCTGCCGGGTTGCCCGTTCAATTCCAGAACTTGGTGAGAAGCGCGGCCTAAGCGTGGCGCCGGCGCGCCCGCCGCGAAATCCATAGAATCCCCTCGACAGTAAACCCCAGCAGTGAACCCCACATGAGGTTGGTGAAGAACGAGACCAGGCCGACACACACGGCAATTGAGAGCTGCGGCCGGCGCTGGATGAGGTCGCGCAGGTAAGCGGCGTGCTGGATTCCCACATATACCAGGAAAATTCCCAGGACCGCCAGAGGGATCAGGTGGAGCAGGCCCACGGCGGCCGCGCCAAAGAGAGCCAGCAGAATGCAAACGCTCCCGATAACGTAGCTCGACTTGGGAGTGCGCGCGCCGAAGCGATAGTGAGCCGTGATGCCCCCCGAGCCGTGACACAAGGGTGCACCCAGAATTGCCGCGCTCACCAGATTCACCATGGCGATGCTCAGGCAGAGAGCCCGCACCGTGACGCGTTTCGCCTGCTCGCCGTATAGAATCCGCGCCGTGTTCTCCGTCGCCACAATGGAGTTGCCGAAGGTTAGGGCGAATTGCGGGATGACCAGCAGAGGCACGACCCTCTTAAGCTCGGGGAAGTGCGGATGGAGCCATTGCAGTGCCACGGGGCCAAAGGTCAACGCAGGCAGCTTGCCCCCCTGCAACACAACCCCCAGGACAATACCCGAGACCAACAGGACCAGCGCCGCAGGGAAACGCCGCGAATCCCGCAGCAGCAGTAATAATGCGGCTCCGGAAAGGGCGATCAGCCACGACGCAAGCTCGCCGCCCAGAAGGGGGCGCCCGCCGCGGGATCCCATCACCATCCGCAGGCCCTCGCGCATCAGCACCAGACCCAACCCCAGTTGAATGCCGCGGACGATGGGCAGGGTGAAGAGCTTCGCTAGCCAACCCGCAAGATTTGTGACCCCTACCACGAGCAGCAGCACCCCCATCAATAGACCGGCGCTGGCAATCTCCGAGGGCGAAAGCGATAGGGCAAGGGCAATGGCCGCCACCGCCTTGAAGGGTTGTACCGCGATGGGAATCTGGAAGTACCGCGCTGCGAGGCAATAAGTAAGTCCCGCTGTCAAAAACACCGCGGTGGGATTTAGGTGATTCAATGTGATCAGAGCAATAGCAATGGGAAAGAGAACGCCAATGTCGCCAAAGGCCCCGGCCACATCCAGGCGAGTGAGTCGGGGAATCGAGAGATCGGGAGATCGGGTGATTGCGTGAGCAAAAAGCGGGTTCGACTTGGGTTGGTCTGTGTTCACCCGATCACCTGATCATCGGATCACCCGATTTTTGTGACTGAACGGGTGAGCAAATAACGAATTCGACCTGGGTTGTTCTTTGTTCACCCCACCTCCCGATCATTTGATTACCCGATCTTTGTGACACAAGCCCGCTCCTCCCAAGTATAATCCCGCCGATGCGCAAAGCTCACATGTTGTTTTTCGGCGCCATCCTTTGTGGGTTGCTTGCCACGAATTCAGCCAACTGTGGCCAAGCGACAACGAACATCTATTATCCGCGTGTGCCGGAGGCCTTGATCATGTCCGTAACCGGGAATCATTATCCGGGCATTACTCGCACGCTTTCCACGGTTGGATTCCAGGTGCGGGAGGTCAACGCCGAAGGTTACAGATTATCCCCACGAGAGCGTCCTCCGCTGCTCATTATTCCGGAAAAAGAAGGGCTGCAACTTGCCCCCCCGCTTGTCCAGACCATCCTCCATGACGTTGAGAGCGGGATGCCCATGCTTCTGGATGGATCTACGCCGATGACAGACGAGTTGGGGGGCAAGGCCCTTGGCACTCGCGTCGAGATATCCCGGTACCGTTGGGACAGGTACGCCCAGGAACCCGTGCGTCTGCCGGGCCGGTTGACTTGCCCACGCTTTCAGGTGAGCTCGGCACTTCAGGTGCTGGCTTTCGACCCCAAGCACAAGGCCCCGCTGGTGGTCTCGGGAAGCCGCGGGAAAGGACGTTATATTTACAGCGCCATTCCGCTCGAACCGCGGGAAGGGATGGTTTTCCAATACTTGCCTTTTCTGGCACAGGCAATCGTTGACGAGTTGCACATCGCCCCTTCACTGGCCGCGGACAATCTCTGTGTCTATATCGACGCCGGCGGCGACCCCAAAGTTGATCCTGCGGTGGTCGTGTCGCAACTGAAGAGTTGGTCTGTCCGCGAGGTCCATCTCGGGGCTTTTTACAGCTCGGAGGATTTCCGGGAGTTCATCCCGCGTTTCATTGCCGCAGCCCATCTGCAAGGGATCGCTGTGTACGCATGGTTGGAATATCCCATGGTCAGCAGCGAGTTCTGGACACAGCACCCACACTGGCACGAAGTGACAGCCAGCGGGCACCCAGCCATCATGGACTGGCGCTATCACATGGCGCTCGAAGATCCTGCTTGCTTTCAAGCCGTGGCCGAACTCACCCGGCGCCTGGTGCTCGATTACGATTGGGACGGCGTGGACTTTGCCGAGCTGTATTTTGAGGGAGCGCCCGACATCTTCAAACATCCGAGAGACTTCACCCCCATGCATCCCACCTTCCGCCGAATGTTCCAACAGCGCTACGGCGTGGACCCACTCAAAATGTTCAATCCCGATTCGCCGGATTATGGGCCGCAGAACACCAAGTTGCGGAGCGAATTGCAAGAATATCGTGTTGACCTGATTACGCAGTTGACGCGAAAGTTCCTCGAAACTTTGGCGAGCTGCCAATCGCAAAAGCCCCACCTTCAGACGACGCTCACTTTCATTGATGCCCTGCGCGACCCCACCGTGACCGAGCGGTTCGGCGTTGATCCTGACCGCTTGCTGGAGTTGCAAAGGCGATTCGGCTTCGCCGTGGAGATTGAGGATCCTTATACGGTGTGGAATTCCAGCCCGGACCGCTACCGGGCCATCGGTGAGCACTATCGCCCGCGACTTCAGCCGGGCACGCCATTTTCCATTGATGTCAACGTCGTCGACAGAATCCCGCCGGGACGCCCGCTCAATAAACCCCGCGGTTTGGAGCTTTATGAATTGCTCGCTAATGTTGCGGCGAACGTGGATTTGATCACGCTGTACGCTTTCAGCACGTTTTCGCCGGATGATATGCGGCTGGTCCCCTTCGTTCTAGGCGGGCAACAGATGACCTTGGGATCGCGGGAAGAGGGGACGGTCCGGGCGCGGCGCCAGCTCATCTGGCGGACCGATGCGCGCGCAAGAACCGTTTACCTCGACGGCCAGGAATGGCCGTGCTGGTCCGATTCTCAAGTCCTTATACCTGGCGGAACGCACAGCGCCTCAACGCGTCCGCAGGCTGAGAGTGCCGGTCAAGGCGCGTTACGCATCGAAAGTGTTACCGGCACGATCCTTGGGGCAGAACGGTCCGGTCAGCACGTCAGACTGACCTATGAATCTCGCGGGCGCTGCTACGTGACGCTCAATCGAACGCCCACAGCAGTGCTCTGTGATGGCGTCGCCGGTATGGCAAAAGTCCTAAGTAATGGCGGGCAGGTTTGCCTGGTGCTTCCGCAGGGGAAGCATACTCTGGAATTGGAATAGTGGAAGCAGGTAGCACAGCGCGGCGGAAGCGCAAAAGCAAGTCAAAAGTCAAAAGACAAAAATGAAAAGCCGTGCCTCCAACGGCTGTATTCGGATTTCTATCCCTCTCCCGTGGCGAGATGGGGGACCGCAAGGCGGCGGGTGAGGGGTCTCTTCGCAGGTGATGGCCTTTGAGGTATGCGACACCCGCGATTTTGACGGAACCCTGTGGCGCCCCCCACAAAAAAAAGGCGGGCACGCGGCCCGCCCTTATGTGGCAATTTGCAATCACTCCTACGAAATATTGACTAACCCTTCCCCCTTGTCCAAGTTTTTGGGGAGAGGCACCGAGTACTGCCTCTCAATCTTTTCCCGGAAGCAGGGGCCGGAGTTGTACGTGCAGAAAGGGTAGACCAGGCCGTTGGGCGCGGTGTAGTGGATCACGCAGCGCTTGACGCGGTTGATGTCATAATTATAAACATCCATGAAGTGCATACCCGCGACGAGTAGAGTCTTATAAGTGAATGTGCCGTCGCCCTTGCCGCGGCCCTGGCTGTGGTCCGTCATGCCCTGGAGAGTATTTAGGAAACGCTCAAAAGTAAGCCCAGGGGGAGCGAATGCGGGCTTGAAGTGACGGCGCAGCGAATTCCAGGCACTGACCTTGGAAAAGAGCTTTACCCGCGCGCCCTCCGCCTTACGCGCCAGCAGGTCGATATCGCGCAGCATGGCGCCAACATCGAAAAAGCGAGTAATGGGCACGGCCTTCTTCGACACCGGATCCACATAGAGGTAAGTGCCCATGGCGCAATGCGGATGCGAAGTCAGATTCGGCCGCTGGAAGTTCTGGAGTGCGGAAAGCAGCTTGGAGAACGGCGAGGTGCAGGAGAGGGGGAACCAGTCGTTGTACTTGTCGGTCATGCCGGTCTGCTCTGAGATGCAGTGCGCGAGGTCGGATTGAGTGAAGCGCTTGGCCTCCAGATCGCGGCGATTGATGCGCCCGGTAAAGGCCACAGGCTGGAAGCTGAAGCCGCTGACGCAATCGATGTTGTCGATGGCGAACCGTATCATGTCACCCAGTTGATGGTCGTTCACGCCCTTGACGATGGTGGGAACAAAGACAATCTTCAGGCCCGCTTGGCGGCAGTTCTCGATGGCGGCGAGCTTGGTTTCCATCAGGCGTTGGCCGCGCGTGCGGAGATAGATGTCATCGTTGAGGCCGTCGAATTGCAGGTAGAGGGTGTGCAGGCCCGCTTCCTTGGCGGCTTGGGCGAACTCGAGATTCGCGAAGCAGATTCCGTTGGTGGCCGCCTGAATGTGGGTGAAGCCGAGCTCCGTGGCCTTCCGTAATACGTCCATAAAGCGCGGATAAAGTGTGGGCTCGCCGCCGGAAAATTGCACCACGCGGTTGGGCACAGGGCGTTGCGCGCGCAGGCCCTCCAGCATACCTGTCACCTGCTCGAAGGACGGTTCGTAGAGATATCCGGCCACGTTGGCGTTGGCAAAGCAGACCGGACAGGTCAGGTTGCAGCGATTGGTCAGATCCACGTTGGAAAGAACCGTGTGCGAGGTGTGCATCGAGCAGAGACCGCAGTCGTCCGGGCAGCGCGCGGCGTTCGGTACGGCGGGGTTCTCCAGACCACGATTGTCGCCGAATTCCCATTGCTCCATTTTGAGGTAGAGGCGCGCATCGGAGTAGATCTTGTCTCTGAATTCGCCATGCGCAAGGCAGGTCTTTTCCATGTAAACCGCGCCATCCTCTTCGAATAGCCGCGCATCGATCACCTGAAGGCATTCCGGGCAGATAGACTGCGTGTGCTTCGGCAGACCCTTCTCGAGGGGCTCAATCGAAGAACCGGTAAAGGTAGTTTGGGGTTGAATGATTTCAAATTCACTTCGGCGGCGAGATTTGGCGGGTGGAGTCATCGTTAGCGTAGCCACATTTCCTCCTGAGGAAGGCAAATCAACTCCGGGAGCGCAAGGCGTAACAGCGCTGATGATGGACGGTGCAGGAAACACCCCCGGTAGACAATTAAGACACAAGCTTCAAAGGTCGATTGGAGCATTGTAATGGGTGGCGAGGGAACGACAAACCCTTGGATGGCGGAATTGTGGTGTCGAAACGCGAAAAAAGAGGGACGAGAAGCAAGGGACAAATTGTTCATTCTAAAAGGCTTGTAGACAATTTGTCTGATGAGACCCCATAACCCCACCACGACCCCATCTCAACTCATCAGGGCAACAACGGTCTCTTTTACTTTCGGAACAGGTTTTCGAAAGCTTGGCGAGCATCCAGCGGCCTGGAGGAAGAAGTCTCCCGTTCGATGGTGGTTCGCGGAGCGTAAAAGTTGCACTGATTGCGGGATTCCTTCTTGGGGATGCGGGCGCTGACGGGCTGCGTGCACTCGAAGCGGCTCGCGGAATCAAAAAACGAGCATTGCTTGCAGCTATGCAGTTCGGCGTTGCAGCGCGGGCACTTGGTGGTGAAATCAATCCCCGCCGGCAGCAACGCGGCGCAGGAGGCACATCGTACCACTTCGCGTTTGCCAGGCATGTTCGGTGTCTTCGGGCCATAGCTTTCCGTTTTCTTCGTGGGCGGGCGCTCGGTCCGTTCGCGGCTGCCACCTGAGTCTTGATACCCCCGCTGTTTATACTTCCTTTCCATCCTCACTCCTTTTCAGTTGGACGGTTTGATGAGTCAATCGCTGGATCGCGGCTACCTCTATAATACGCTGCCCTTACGGTTCACGCCACCAGTAAAAATAGGTACTGTCTTAATTTGAACGTCGCGCCGCCATCCCGGCGGCTCCATGCCGGGTGGAAGCCGGCGCTACCTGTGAATTCAGGACCGCTCCTAAAAATGGCGGGAGCAAGGCCGCGAAGTGTGCTCCACTTCCTCGGCTGCAGATGTTGCTTGACAGGCGAGTGAGTTCCGATATGCTTTCCTGCCTCGGAGATCCGGGAGGGGATTTGTGCCAGCTTCTGAAGCATCGTTCTCCAGCCTTCCCCGGCAGAAGGCAGCCGCCGCCATTTCCTATGGCCGCCGTTGGACGATTATCGCTTTGCTGTTTGTCAGCACCGTCATCAACTATGTGCACCGCGCCGCAGTTTCCGTAGCGTTGCCGATGATCTCCCTTGAGCTGAAATTACGCCCGCTGCAAAAGGGTTGGCTTCTCTATTCGTTTTTCATTTCCTACGCCTTGATGCAAATTCCCGTCGGTCGGCTGGTTGACCGCTATAACTTGCGCTGGCTGATCGCGGGAATGTTTACCCTCTGGTGCCTGAGTTGCGGCTTTATGGGCCTCGCGAGCAGCCTGGCCACGCTCGCTGCCCTGCGCATTTTGTTGGGCATCGGTGAATCCGTCTACCTTCCCGCCGGAACCAAGATTGTAAGTTCGCTGTTTGCCCCGGCGGACCGCGGCTTGCCGTCGGGCCTTTTCGATTCCGGCAATCGCATCGGACTGGCCATCGGGGCGCCCCTGGTGGCTTGGCTGATTTCGGGGTTTGGTTGGCGGTGGATGACGGCCATCATCGGATTCTCCGCCTTGCTCTGGGTGCTTCCCTGGGTGACCGCCTTTCCGTCAAAAATCCCCGTTGCCCAACCCGCTGCGCCGCCGCCAGATTCTCCTTGCCCACTCCCCACCAAGCGAGGCCTGGCCTTTAACCGCAATTTGTTAGGGCTCTGCCTGGGATTTTTCTGCTACGGATACTTCTGGTATCTGCTGGTGACATGGTTGCCCGACTTTCTGATGCAAGTGCGCCATCTGCCGGTCTTGAAGGCTGGTTTCTACGCCGCATTGCCTTTTCTCATTTTCGCCGGGTGCGGGCCCCTCGGGGGCTGGATCGCAGATCACCTGATTCATCGCGGCTGGAATGAAACCCTCACGCACAAAGGCCTTCTCAGCGTGTCGTTCGCGATGGGCTTGCTGCTGATCCCGGCGACGTGGGTGGATCATGCGTCAACCGCCTTGTTCTTCCTGTGCGGAGCTTCACTGGTAGGGCTTTCGACAGCGAGCATACTCGTCATGTTGCAGGTGTGCGCGCCGCCCAAGAGGGTTGGCTCCTGGATGGGCATCCAGAATTTTGCCGGAAACCTGGGGGGGATTTCCGCGCTGATTACCGGGTTCCTGATTGGCCGGACGGGTTCGTACTTACCCGGTTTTGTCCTAGGTCCGGTTATTCTTGTGGCCGGCCTCATGGCATACTGGTTTATCGTGGGCGAATTACGCCCACCCGACGCAACAGGGGATTGAGTACGACTGGAAATGAGCCCCGAAGGGGCGGACTACCACAGCCCAGGCAACGGCCTGGGTCCTGCTAGTGCCAAGTCGCATTAGTAAGCGAAATTAATCATGGCCCTCGGAAGGGCGGGGCTTTACAGGCTGCGGAAAAAATCGGCGGCACTGTCATTCTGAGGAGTAGCGGCGACGAAGAATCTCGCATTGCCTTGAAAACACGCAGAGCGAGATTCTTCGCTGCGCTCAGAATGACAGCACGGGAGGTTTTCTCCGCAGCCTGGAAGGCCCCGTCCTTCCGTCCGCCGACATGAAATGGCGCTAATTTCGGCAACTAAGCTAGGGCGCCCCGCTGGGGCTGAATGCAAGCCCCCCCGGGTCCGCCAGAGGTATCGCGAAGGAGGACGAATGGAATGGAAAAATGACGCCGAGTTGTTTGAGTTGCTGCGGAAGCAACTCTACACTGCCATCGTGGGGGATGTCCTTGACGCTTTCGGCCAGCGCCGGCAGTTTCTTCCCGCGCCGTGCCGGCCCCTACGCCCTGACATGGTGGTGGCGGGCCGCGCCATGACCGTTCTGGAAGTCGACGTAGCGCAAGAACCGGACCAACCCTTCGGGGTGATGTTTGAAGCTCTCGATGCTCTCCGCCCCCACGAAGTTTACCTCGCGGCGGGAGGATCGCCGAGCTATGCGCAGTGGGGGGAATTGATGTCCACCGCGGCGCGCGCGCGCGGAGCAACCGGCGCCGTGCTGGCGGGAATGAGCCGCGACACGCGCGGCATTCTCGCTATGGATTTTCCCGTGTTCAGCTACGGCTGTTACGCTCAGGACCAGCGCGGCCGGGGGCAGGTGATCGCGCACCACGTGCCGCTGGAGATTGAGGGCGTGCACGTGCGGCCGGGGGACATTGTCTTTGGCGACATCGATGGTGTCCTGGTGGTGCCGCGGGAATTGGAGGCTGACGTGATCAGCGCCGCCCTGGAAAAAGCGCGCAAGGAAAAGACCGCTATCAAGGATCTGGCCGCCGGCCGATTGGCCATCGACGTCTTCAAGGCCTATGGCATCTTTTGAGAGTGAGAATGCAGTTTTGAATTTTTTGCCCTCGCCCCCTGGGGGGAGAGGGTGGTGCGAGAGCGCCGGGTGAGGGGGCACTATGGAGACAATTGCGAAGCAATTTCCCCAAATTCCTTACCTGCAACGGTATTGGGATTAACGCGCAGCAAGCTCGCGCGATTCAAGGAATGTGCCGCCGCGCGCGAATGGGGCAAACGTGCCGGCCCTCCAAAAAACGTGGCCGGCCCCTTCTCAGGAAAAAAACATGTCCGCCTCGCCTGCTCTGCCGCCGGTCATCGACTTTGGGCGCGACATCTGCGGCGATCTTGCCGCCGCGGAGGCGCGCGAGTGGCTGGTGACGAACGGCATCGGAGGGTACGCTTGCGGCACGGTGGCGGGTATGCTTACGCGCCGCTATCACAGCTTGCTGATGGCTGCTCTCCCGCCCCCGTGGCACCGCACTCTCCTGGTGGCCAAAATCGATGAAGTGGTGGAATACGACGGTGCAAGTTTCGCGCTTGGCGCCAATCGCTGGGCTGGCGGCGCAATAGATCCGCCCGGCTATTTGTACATCGAACGCTTTCGCTTGGAAGGCACCACGCCGGTGTGGACCTTCGCCTGTGCCGACGCTTTGCTGGAAAAGCGCGTCTGGATGGAGCAGGGCGCGAATACAACTTATGTGCAATACACCTTGGTGCGCGCCTCCCGCCCCCTGAAACTGGCCGCCAAAGTTCTGGTGAATCACCGTGGTTTTCACTGCTTGACGCACGACCCGGACAAGCACATGGACGTGCAATCCGTAGACCGCGGCCTGCGCGTGCAAGCCTTCGCGGAAGCGGCGCCTTTCTATCTTCTCAGTGCGGGAGCCAAGGCTGAACCCGCGCGCGAGTGGTTCCGCAATTACGAACTGGCGGCAGAGAAGACGCGTGGGCTCGACCACCGGGAGGACCATCTGCACGCCGGGACATTTCACGCCGGGCTAAGAGCCGGGGAGGTGGTGACGCTGGTCGCCAGCACGGACCCGGCCGCAAGCCTGGATGGGGCGGCAGCCCTTCCGGCGCGATTCTCTCTCGACCGAATGCTCCTGGAACGGTGCGAACAAGCACATTCCCTTACGGCGGTAATGCCCGCGTGGATCAAGCAGTTGGTTCTTGCGGCGGACCAGTTCATTGTCGCGCGGCCTCACTCCGATGTTCCTGAAGGCTTTTCTGTGATTGCCGGATACCCATGGTTCGGCGGTTGGGGCCGCGACACCATGGTGGCGTTGCCGGGGCTGTCACTGGCCACGGGCCGTCCGGAAATTGCCGCCGGCGTACTCCGCACTTACGCGCGGTTTGTGGACCGGGGAATGCTCCCCAATCGCTTTCCTGACGCCGGGGAGGCTCCCGAATACAACTCCGTTGACGCTGCGCTCTGGTTCTTTGAGGCGGCACGGCAGTACTATATCGCCACTCACGACCTTTCCCTGGTGCGCGAAATCTTTCCCGCGATGGCGCAAATCATTGGCGAGTACACGCGCGGTACGCGCTACAACATTCGTGTGGACTCCACCGATGGCCTGGTCTACGCAGGCGAACCCGGCGTGCAACTCACCTGGATGGATGCCAAGGTCGGCGATTGGGTGGTGACGCCGCGGGTGGGCAAACCCGTGGAGGTGAATGCGCTATGGTTAAACGCACTCGGGACCCAGGCGAGATTCGCGGAAGCGCTGGGAAGATCGGCGGCCTCGTATGCGGATCTCGCCGCGCAAGCCCGCCACGGCTTCCAACGCTTTTGGAACCCCGATGCGAACTGCTGCTTTGATGTCATCGATGGGCCGGAAGGAAACGACGCTTCATTGCGGCCGAACCAGCTTCTGGCCGTGGCCCTGGAGGACAGCCCGCTGACCGCAGAGCAGCAACGCGCGGTCGTCGACATTTGCGCCCGTGAGCTCTTGACGTCCTTCGGCCTGCGCAGTCTTTCGCCGCGCGCGCCGCAATATTGCGGTTACTATGGTGGAGACGCGCAGCAGCGCGACGCTGCCTATCATCAGGGGACCGCCTGGGGCTGGCTGATCGGCCCTTTCGTTCACGCCTTCCTCCGTGTCACGCGCGATCCCGAGCAGGCTCTTTCCTTCCTCGCACCGTTTGCGAATCACCTGAAGATTCACGGCCTGGGGACGGCAAGCGAAATCTTTGACGGCAACCCGCCTTTCGCCCCGCAGGGATGTTTTGCGCAAGCGTGGACCGTGGCCGAGGTGCTCCGCGCCTGGACGACTCTCACGCAGCACATCGCCCACCCGGTAGTGGTGTAATTTGCTGTGGCACGGCCATCTTGGCCGTGACCGTTCACGGGCGGGACGCCCGTGCCACTTCCCATGACACCACCACCGCCCCATCCGCGGGGTAGCAATTTCCCTCATTTGCGGTAGAATATGGAACCTTCTTAATCCTCGCGAGGTTGCCATGAAATTCCGGAGAACGCTGACTCTTATCGTACTGGCAATGGGTTTGGTCTTTGCCCCGTCGGCTTGGACGCAAGATAAGCCCTTTACCCAGCAACAGGTGCTTGACATGGTGCGCGCCGGGCTCGGAAACGATGCGGGGGCGAAGCTCATCTTGCAGCGAGGGATTGATTTCGAGCCGACACAAGGTTTTATCAAACGACTCAAGTCCGCCGGCGCGAAAGACCCATTTCTCAAATCGCTGCGCGCCAACGAGCCTTTCACCCAGGAGGAGGTCACTCATATGGTGAAGGCCGGGCTGGGAGAGGATTCAGGGGCGCAAACAATCACCCAGCGCGGGATTAACTTCGCACCCACCGAGGCCTATATCCAAACCCTCAAGACTGCTGGCGCAAAAGACGTATTTCTTAAAGCGGTGCGCGATAGAATGCCCCTAAACCAAGTGCAGATTGTCGCTCAGATCGCCGCCGATTCGCCCAGCCAAGGGGTGACGGCGTTGGTGAAAGACCGCGGCATCGACTTTGCTGTGAAGGATGACTACCTCCAGGAAGTGCGTCTTGCCGGTGGCAACGATGAACTGATCGCGGCGCTCAAGAGCGCCAAGGTGAAGGCGCCCGCCAACGTCGATCCTGCCGCCCAAGCCAAGCAAGACCTGGCAGCCCAGCACGTAGCACACGGAGCCGAACTCAAACTGAAAGGGCAGTACGCCGATGCGGAAAAGGAATTTCGCGCCGCCCTGTCGCCGGGAGCGCCCGACGCCGACGTTGAATTGAGCTTAGCCTCGGTCCTGGGCCGGCAGAAGAAGTGGGACGATGCGGTGGCGTCCGCCCGGGAAGCGGTGCGTTTAAACCCCAATAATGAGAGGGCGCACATTATCCTCGGCTCGGCGCTGGGAGGAAAGGGCGACTGGGACGGTGCGGTGGCGGAATACGGTGAGGCCTTGCACCTGAACTCCAATGATGACGTCGCGCACGCGGATCTCGGCGCCGCGCTGGGAGGCAAGCACGACGGGGCGGGAGAAATCAAGGAAGAAGGTGAAGCGATACGCTTGAACCCCAAGAATGACGTAGCCCACACCAACCTGGGCGCCGCCTTGGGAAATAAGGGGGACTGGGACGGCGCCCTGGCGGAATACCACAAAGCGCTCGACCTGAACCCGAAGAATGACATGGCGCACGCCAACCTGGCGGGGGCCCTTGGAAGCAAGGGCGATTGGGACGGCGCCATCGCGGAATACCGTGAGGCGCTGCACTTGAATCCCGGTAATGACGTTGCGCACGCCGGACTCTCCGCAGCCCTCGGAAACAAGGGCGACTGGGACGGCGCCATTGCGGAAGACCGCGAGGTGCTGCGCTTGAACCCCAATGATGACGGGGGGCACGTCAACCTCGGCGATGCGCTTAGAAACAAGGGCGACTGGGACAACTCCATCGCGGAATATCATGCGGCGCTGAAATTGAACCCCAATAATGAATCGGCTCACGCCGGGCTGGGCCTCGCGCTGGGAGCCAAAGGCGACCTGGATGGAAAGATCTCGGAAGACCGCGAGGCTCTGCGACTAGAGCCCAATAATGCCCCGGTGCACGCCAGCCTCGGGGATGCACTGGAGCAGAAAGGCGACCGGCAGGGCGCCCAGGACGAATACCACACGGCCTCCACACTGGACCCCAAGAACGCGATCTATAAGCAGAATTACGAGCGCCTCGTGCAAGAGATCAAGCGCTAGTGCCAAGTGGCAAGAATCAGTGACACGATCTGAAGCCGGTGGGAAGAGCGAGGCTAAACAGGCTGCGGAAAAGCTCGAAAGCGCTGTCATTCTGAGGAGCAGCGGCGGTCCTGAGCCTTACGAAGGAAGAATCGCGCATTGCCTTGAAAATGCTCAGAGCGAGATCCTTCGCGTAGTTTACCCTGAGCGGCAGAGCGAGATTCTTCGCTGCGCTCAGAATGACAGCGAACGGGCTCAGGATGACAGCATTGTAGGGTTTCGGGGTCTCGATACAACTTTCTTGCGGCTGACTTAAACAAAACCCGTCCTCGCCAGCTTACCGGTTGGTGGACCGGGCGCTGTTGTTTGCAGAGCGGCATCCCGCATTCCCGGCCCTGCTGGACGCGCCGGCCAGCACCCGTGCCCCTCCGGCCATGCGGGAAAGATTCCAGCAACTGGTTGCTACCATGCTTCTCGCCCGCCTGCCTCGCACTTCGCCGAAATAAGCGCCGCGTGTCGCCACGATGACGCTGCAGATGATCAAAGCGATGAACTTTCTTTATCGTGATTTATCTCCGCCGGAGTGCCCGCCTTAGGTTCGGGAATTCAAAGTTTTGCTTTACCAGTATCTGGAATGCCGGATCGAACATCGAATGAAATGACAGGGATTGTCAGTAAGAATAGTTTAAGCCTGAGGGCAAAGTTGGTAACGAAATCTGCGGGCGACCCCACTGGGATATAGTGTTTGCAGAATGACTCGAAAGCACTGTCATTCTGAGAAGGGTAGCGCGGACCTGTTTTTTAGGTCCGCGGCTCTTGCCCGATGGACAAGGAAAAGCCGCGGACCTAAGAAACAGGTCCGCGCTACACCTGCTCCAAGCGAGATCCTTCGCGTAGTTTACCCTGAGCGGGCAGAGTGAGATTTTTCGCCGGGCTCAGAATGACAGCGAACGGGCTCAGGATGACGGCATGGGGAGTTTTTCCGCAGCCTGCATGGGGCGCCTTCAAGCCATAGACAATAAGCTCGCAATCAAGAGGAGGGTCAGCAATGCTGCGAAGTCACCGGCTTCGTTTGGGGTTACTTTTACTCACGGGAACTCTGTTGTTGGCCGTGAGCGGTTGTGGCGGCAGTTCCAAGGTCAGCGCGCAAGCGAACACTCCGCCCCCCATGGTTCAGGTCGCTGTGGTGGAGCGTCGCGATGTGTCGCTGACCAGCGAGTGGATTGCCACCATGGACGGTTATATTAACGCCGAGATCCAGCCCCACGTTTCCGGCTACCTGATCCGCCAGGACTATCGCGAAGGATCGTTTGTCCACAAGGGCGAGGTGCTGTTTGAGATCGATCCTCGCCCCTTTCAAGCCGCACTTGACCAGACCCAGGGACAAGTGGCGCAAAATCAGGCGCAGGTGATTCAGGCGCAAGCGCAACTGGCCAAGGCGGCCCAGGATGTTGCGCGCGACACACCCCTTGCCGAGGCCAAGGCCATTGCGCAGAGCCAGTTGGACAATGACCTGCAAGCCAAAGCCGGGGCGGAGGCGGCCGTGGTGGCGGCACGGGCAGCGGTAACGGCGGCGCAGGCGTCGGTGGAACAAGCCCAATTGAATCTTTCCTTCACCAAAATCGTTTCGCTGGTGGATGGCATCGCCGGCATTGCCAAAACGCAGATCGGCGATCTGGTGGCCACGAGTTCCGTTTTGACCTCGGTATCCCAGGTAGACCCGATTAAAGTCTACTTTCCCATGTCCGAGCAGGATTACCTGCGCGCCCAGAAAATTGGAACCAATGCGGCAAGCATCCAGAGCACGCCGCTCATGGGAGTCCCTCTGACCCTGGTGCTTGCCAATGGCAGCATTTATCCGCGCCGGGGCGAGGTGTTGTGGACTGACCGCCAGGTGGACCCGAGCACGGGCACGATTCGCGTGGCGGCGGCATTTCCCAACCCGGGCAACATCCTGCGGCCGGGCGAATACGGCAGAGTGCGGGCGGTGACGGAGGAGCGCCGCGACGCATTGCTTGTACCCCAGGCCGCCGTGACGGAACTGCAAGGTATCAATCAGGTGGCGGTGGTGGGAGGCGACAACAAAGTGAGAGTTCAGAATGTTCAGATCGGCTCGCAGACGGGCGCCGATTGGATTGTCAATCAGGGCCTTGAGGTGGGCGACCATGTGGTGGTGGGGGGGATACAATATGCCCGCCAGGGCGCTACCGTGAACCCCGTGCTGGTGGCCGCAGCCAAGGAGGAGCGGTAACCCATGGCTGAGTTTTTCGTCCGGCGCCCCATCGTCGCCATCGTAATTGCCATCATCACCATACTCGCGGGCCTGGTCTCAATGCGGTCGTTGCCGGAGGCGCAGTTCCCCGACATTGTTCCGCCCCAGATCATCGTCTCCGCCACCTATCCCGGCGCCGATGCCGAAACCGTTGAGCAGTCCGTTGCCACCCCGATTGAACAGCAGATGAATGGGGTGGACAACATGCTCTACATGCAGTCCACCAACGGCAATGACAACTCCATGGCATTGACCGTGACCTTTGACGTCGATACCGACGTGAACACGGATGAGGTCAACGTGCAGAACCGGGTGGCGCAGGCCGCGCCCAATCTGCCGCCGGATGTTACCCAGTTTGGAACCAGCATCCGCAAGTCCACGGGCCTGCCGCTGCTCGCCTACGCGCTGTACTCGCCGCGTCGCACCCACGACTCTCTTTTCCTCGCCAACTATGCCAACATCAATATCATTGACCCGATTCTGCGCGTACCCGGCGCCGGCCAGGTGATCTTATTTGGCGCGACGGACTACTCCATGCGGATCTGGATCAAACCCCAGGTTCTTGCCCGGCTCGGGCTGACGATCGCCGACCTGGCGGGAGCGTTGAACCAGCAAAATACCGTCAACCCTGCCGGCCAACTGGCGGGCAACCCGGCGCCCCCGGGAACGCAGATGACTTACATCGTCCGCACGCAGGGACGGCTGGTAACCGCCGAGCAATTTGGCCAGATTGTGGTGCGCGCCAATCCCGATGGCTCGGTGGTCCGCCTCCAGGATGTCGCCCGCATCGAACTGGGGGGATTGAGCTACAACGAGGTATCGCGCTTGAATGGACAGCCGAGCTGTATCATTGCTGTCTTCCTCACTCCCGGCGCCAACGCGGTGGCGGTGGCTGACGGAGCGCGGCGGGTGATGGAGCAACTGAAGCAACGATTTCCTTCCGACCTCGAATACACTACCTCGCTTGACACCACCCTGCCGGTAACGGAAGGCATTCATGAAATTCTGGTGACGCTGTTTGTGGCGTTGGGGCTGGTCATCCTGGTGGTCTACTTGTTCCTTCAGAATTGGCGGGCCACGTTGATCCCCATGATCGCCGTGCCGGTCTCTTTGATTGGCACCTTTGCTATTTTTCCGGCGCTGGGATTTTCCATCAACACCTTGTCACTGTTTGGGCTGGTGCTGGCGATCGGCCTCGTGGTGGATGATGCCATTGTGGTCGTCGAGGCGGTTGAACATCATATCGAACAAGGAATGAACCCGCGCGCCGCCACGCTCCAAGCCATGCGCGAGGTCTCCGGTCCGGTGGTGGCCATTGCCCTGATCCTCGCCTCGGTATTCGTTCCCATGGCTTTTATGAGCGGCATCCAGGGGCGGTTGAATAAACAATTCGCGATCACCGTGGCCATCTCGGTCATCATTTCGGCCTTCAACGCCCTGACGCTCTCGCCGGCGCTTTCCGCCATGTTGCTGCGCCCACGCCAACCTTCACGGGGAGTGATAGGCGGCATCTTCCGCGGCTTCAACTGGGGGTTCGAAAAACTCAAGAATGGCTACATAGACGTAAGCCACGGATTGATTCGCAAGGCGTTTGTGGGCGTTCTGATTTTACTCGCCTTTATGGGTCTCGATCTGGTGGTGGGCAAGAGGCTGCCCACCAGCTTCCTCCCTGATGAAGACTATGGTTTTCTGTTCCTCAGCGTGCAGCTTCCGCCCGCTGCTTCGCTGGAACGCACCGAGGCGGTTACCCGGAAGATCGAAGCCATTCTGGGCAAAACGCCGGGAGTGCAGACCTACACGACCATCGATGGCTTCAGCTTATTAACTCGAGTATCCACCACCAACAACGCCTTCTTTTTTGTCAATCTCAAGCCTTGGGATGAGAGGACGGCCTCCAATCTTGAAGCCTCGGCGATCATGGCGAACATTAATCGCCAGTTGTTCTCGCAGATCCCGGAGGCAACGGCCTTTACGTTCAGCCCTCCGGCGATCCCCGGCTTCGGCAGCGCGGGGGGATTTTCGTTCTGGCTGCAAGACCGCGGCGGGGGTTCGGTGGACGATCTTGATCAGAACTTGCAAAAGTTTCTCCAGGCGGCGCGCCAGCGTCCGGAGCTGGCCGGCGTCTTCTCGCAGTTCTCGGCAGGAACACCGCAGATGTTTGTCACCGTGGACCGAGATAAGACATTGAAGCAAGGGGTGGCGATCGGCGACGTTTACCAGACGCTGCAAGCTTCGCTGGGCGGACTGTATGTGAACCAGTTCAACCGGTTCGGCCGGCAATGGAAGGTGTTTGTGGAGGCGGAGGCCGAGGATCGTGCGTCAGCCTCCGCCATCGACCAGTACTATGTGCGGGACCGTGCGGGAACCATGGTACCCCTCTCCACGCTGGTCTCCCTGCAACCCACGCACGGGCCGGACTATACCAATCGATTTAACCTGTTTCGCGCCGCCCAGGTGCTGGGCTCGGCCGCACCAGGGTATAGCTCCGGCCAGGCCCAAGCGGCGCTTGTGCAAGTGGCGCACGACACGCTGCCCGCCGGCATGGGTTACGATTGGGCTGACCTCTCCTATCAGGAGAACAAGGCCTCGGGAACCGCAGGTCTTATTTTTGCCCTCTCCCTGCTGGTCGTGTTCCTGATTTTGGCCGCTCTCTATGAGAGTTGGTCGCTGCCATTCTCAGTGCTGCTCTCCGTACCGGTCGCGATCTTCGGCGCCTTCATGGGACTCTACCTGCGCCACTACGATCTCGATATCTACGCGCAAATCGGCTTGGTCATGCTGATCGGCCTGGCCGCCAAGAATGCCATCCTGATTGTGGAATTTGCCCGAGATGAAATGGCCAAGGGACGCGGGGTCGTGGACGCCGCGCTGGAAGGTGCAAAGCTTCGGCTACGCCCCATTCTGATGACTTCGTTCGCGTTTATTTTAGGTTGCGTGCCGCTGGCTATTGCCTCGGGCTCAGGCGCCGAGGGCCGCAAGATTCTGGGCACCGTGGTGGTGACCGGAATGTTAGCGGCGACGGCGCTGGCCATCTTTCTAATTCCGGTTCTTTTCGTGTTGTTTGAGAGTATCGCGCTCAAAATGGGCAAATCTGCGGCGGGGGAGACCCATGGCGGCAACACCGCCGCGCCTCCCGATGCCACGGAAGGAGCCCATTAATGTTGCGTAAGGGCTCTCGCCGAGTGGTTGTCGCGCTGCTGGCCATTATTGCCTGCGGATGTACGGTTGGACCTAATTATCACCGGCCGGCCGTAACCGTTCCACCGACTTATCGCGGGGCGCCGCTTTCCGCGCCCTCCGCCGCCGCATCTTTTGGCGATGAGAAATGGTGGGAGGTTTTCCAGGACCCCCAACTTCAGGCGCTGATTCGCACCGCCTTGAAGCAAAACTATGATGTGCGCATCGCTGCCACCCGCATCCTTCAGGCGCAGGCGCAACTGGGCATCGCGCGGGGAAATCAGCTCCCCACGGCCGGCGCGATTGCGGCGGGGAATGACCAGCGGGTTGCCAGATCAAGCCTCTATACCGCCTATGACACCAGCTATAACGAACTCGGCTTGGGATTTCAATGGGACCTGGACTTCTGGGGCAAGTACCGCCGCGCCACGGAAGCCGCACGTGACGAGTTGCTGGCCAATAATTGGGCGCAGCAGCAGGTGGCAAGTTCGCTGGTGGCCAGCGTTGCGTCCGCCTATTTCATTCTCCGCGCGCAGGATCTGCAACTCCATATTTCCCACCGCACCTTGGCCTCTGACCAGGATTCGCTGCGGCTCACGCAACTGTTGGTTGACCACGGCGCCACTTCGATGCTCGATGTGCGCCAGGCGGAACAGTTGGTTTATAACGCCGCAGGGGCCATCTCCAGCACCGAGAAGCAGATCGAGCAGCAGGAAGACCTGATCAGCACCTTGCTGGGACAGAACCCCGGTGATGTGGCGCGCGGGTTGGATTTGACGGCTCAGCCTCATTTGCCGGAGGTCCCCGCGGGCTTGCCCTCATCTCTGCTTGAGCGCCGGCCCGACATTCGCCAGGCCGAAGCGCAATTGATGGCCGCGAACGCCCGCATCGGCGTTGCCAAAGCCGCCTATTTTCCCGACATCAGCCTGACCGGCGTCGGCGGTTTCCAGAGCATTCCCTTGTCGCAATTATTTACGGGGCCTTATGGAATGTGGAACCTTACCGGCCAGCTTGCGCAACCCCTCTACGCCGGCGGTACCCTGAGAAGTGGCGTGCGGTTAGCGCAGGCACAACAACAGGAAGCGGAACTGAATTACCAGCAGACCATTCAGCATTCATTTCAGGAAGTGTCCGACGCGCTTATTGCTTATGAGAAGGACCACGAATTCCTCACGCGGCAGGAATTACTGACCTACTCCGCCAAGGACGCCAGTCGGCTTTCCGATATCCGCTATCGGGGCGGCGCCTCCAGTTATCTGGAAGTCCTCGATAGTAATACCCGTACCTACGCCGCGGAGCTGACTCTGGTACAAGCGCAATTGAGCGAGATGCTGGACTATATCCAACTCTACCGCGCTCTAGGCGGCGGATGGCAAAAGTGAATTACCCGAACCGATCGGATGCGAACTCACTAACCCGGATTTCTCACCACGAGTCTGGAAGGGCGGGGCTTTACAGGCTGCGGAAAAACCCTGTGGCACTTGGCGCTACCACTGTCAGCACCACCCCGGCGCGCCACCCCTCCTCATCTGAGGAGGGGAGCGTTTTCAACAACTCCTCTCCTGATTCAGGAGGGGTGGCGCCCTGGGCGCCGGGGTGGTTGTACGCCGGGGATAGTTTTTCCGCAACCTGTAAAGCCCCGCCCTTCCGCGGAACATGATTAATATCGCTTTCTAATGCAACTTGGCACTAGGGCGCCTCACCTTCCTCTCTTCAGGGTCACGGCAGGAAAAAAACCTCGCAGCAGGCGGCGATGCCACCACTCGCCTTCCACCTGGCGCTCTGACCAGGTGGTAAATTGATAGTCATAGACCAACGCGCGTATATATTTCGGGGGCGACTGCGGAAAGGGGTTCCGCTGGAACAAGGCAAGAACTGGTGGGGCGCCCTCCAGCAACCGAAGCATGAGGTTGCCGAACCAGGGAGAACTGCGATAGTCGCCCAGCGCTGCGAACCACATTTGCCAATCCAGGCGCGGCTGCAAGGGCGCCACCCAGCGCGGGGCGCGGCGCAGGTCCCCTGCCTTGAATTTGAATTCATAGTCGAGCCAAGTATTGCCGTCGTTGCTGCCCTCGATGGTGATCTCCGGGCGCGAGGTGGTCATGACCATGAACAGGCCGTAGCCGTTGACGATGTGCACCGGCTCGAGGTCAGCAAGCAGTTGGAACGCCGAGGGCGGCAACCACTGGAGGGAGAGGAGATCCGCAATCTGAAGCAGTCCGGCAGCGAAAATAATCACCGCGAATGGGGCGGTCACCCAGCGGCGAAGGGAAAAGCGTCGAGGGTAGGAAGATACAACGCGCAAGCGCTCCACCAGGCGGCGCGGGAAGAAGCGCGCCAGGAAGGCGTCATCAAATAGCAAGACGCAGAGCGCGAGCGTGAGCAGATTGAAAAACGCATAGTTTCCTGTCAGGGCGATTAGAAGCTGAAGAAGAATTAAGAAGCCTCCTCCCACGAATCGCCAAAGGCGCGGCGCGAAAATCAGAAATGGAATGGCCAGTTCGACGAAGAACATGAACGCTGCCGAGGCGTGTGTAAACCAAGCCGGCGCAAGGTGAACGTACCAGGCGATCGGCGTGGGTAGCGGCTGTGTGTAGTAGTGGTATTCCAGCGCTGTCAGGTTGCGCCAAGTAGGGTCGCTACTGGCAAGCTTGACCACGCCGGAGGAAAACATCAGCCGGAAGAGCAAGAACCACAGCAGCAGCCGCGGAACCTTGGGCGGTGGGGCTTTCTGCGATCCGCGCAGCCAGAGATGCCAGGGAGCCAAAAAAATGGCCAGAAAACCAACCTCCAGCAAAAGGCTGTCCCATTGAAAGGCCAGAAAATCCTGCCCTACCGTGACCAGGGAAAGGTAGAGTATCCACAAAAGCGATGAGATTAGAATCGGGGCGATGTCGAAGATCAGCAGGATGGAGCCGATGGCGCCGCCAACACTCATCGCGCGCAGCGCCGTGTCGGTAGAACTCAGCCAGGCGAGGGTGGGGAAGAACCAGTAACGTTCCGAGCCCACGCGCGCATTCACCATCGCGAGGTATTCCCCGGCCGGCAGAATGCCGTTATGCCCTATCAAGCCAAGGATCTGGGTGGCGAGAGAAAAGAATGCGAAGAAATAGGCAACGCCCACCAAGCGCAGAAACAGCCAGGAAGCGAGGGAGAAAGAGGGCCGCTCGAAATGCTTTCCCCAGAATAGGCGCGTGAGGCGATAGAGAGGGTTCCTGTGCCGCGCCACAAACCTATAGAAGAACTCCGCGACGATCGCGACGCCGGGAACATGCTGGTAGAGCCAGAGCAGCCAGGCGAGTCCCGGGACGAAAGCGAGGGTGCCAAATACCGCGTGCGCTGCGCTGAAGACCTCGCCGCCCGGCAGGACTAACTGGACGGCACGGACAAAGGCCTCGCGGGGAATTTCCGGGAACTGCCCCGCCGCTTCCTGAAGCGGCGCGTATCGAACGCGGTCTCCGGTGAGCGTGCGCCAGCGGTCGATCCAAAGGCGGCAAAAGCTGCAATCACCGTCATAAATCAGGATCGGTTTTTCGGAAGTCGAGCGATCCATACCCTGAACCCTCGTGATCGACCCTTGCGATGCCCTGGTACAAGGTGAGTTGCTATTCTAACGGAGTTGGAGGAAAGAATCTCGTGGTGCGGAAGGGCGGCCCCGTTCGAATCAACTTGTTCCCGGGGGCGCCTCGCAGTTGGCAATCAGCGATCACCCAATCGCCCGATCCATATCAGTCTGGTTGCATGTATTTGCCGCTTTGCTCCACCGCAGGTGGCAGGCGCGAGACAAGCTGCCATGGTATCGCACGGAGATTGCTCCGTAGATTGCGAGGGGCATTGCGGCAACCAAATCTAACGGTCCTTGCGAACGAACAACACACAAAGATCATCCTGGTAAACCCGGCCCCAGTTCGGCTGGGCATCAAGCAGGGCGCTGAGAGAACCGCTGCGCTCAACCAGGCAGGAGCGTACCCCGTATTTATCTAGAAGTGACATCGCTTCGGGGGCGGGCTGAATGATCCTGATGTAATCGGCAAGCACCCCGGAGGGCTCATAAGCATCAGAGCGGCCATCGATAAAAACCTTGCGATTCCCTGCGAAGGCCCAAATTAGATAACCACCCCAAAAATCATCATTGAACATCGGTCCAGGCACTGGATGCGCGCGCAGATAATCCACCGCCCGGCGCGGCTGATTGCGATCGATGAGGCGCTGCAAGCGGGCCGGGGAGGGGAAAAACACCACTATGGCCGCTGCGAAGAGCACAATAAGAGCGGCATTCAGCGCCGGCCTGTTCTTATCCTGCGCGTAGGCGGGGAACACGCCGGCAAGAAGGCCGGCGATGACGGGCGCCAGGACAATGGCGAAAAATACCACGAAGCGCTGATGCCGGCACGCCAGGTACGCGGCAAGAAACACCATGGCCACCGCCTCCAGACGCTGGGTACGGCGCAAAACCACAATGCCGACAACGCAGGCGAGCAGCAGAACCAGGAACCAAACGCCGAAAAACTCGTTGAAGGCGAGTGGTTGCCATTCCTGGAAGTAGGTCAAATTCACCTGTTCCCCCGTGATTTCCTCCTCGTACCGGAGCAGGTGCGGGCCGTACGGATTTACCAGAAGCGCTGCCGAGCAGAGCAAGAAAACCAACCCCAGATGCCGTCGCTGGCGCGGCAGCCACGCTTTACCCTCGAGCGGGCCCAGGCGAAAATCATACAGACCCGCCATGCCATAAATCGCCATGGCCGCCAAGCCGAGAGTGAACGTGCCGTGCGTGTTCACCCAAAGCACGAATACCAGCGGGAGAATCCAAACGTTCAACTGCTCACCCCGGCGATAGCGCTCCAGGCAAATCAGGGTGATGAGCAGGAAAATGTAACCCAAAAGTTGGGGCCGCACGCTGAAGCAACTGCCCAGCAGGGGCAGGGTGAGGGCGGTGGCGGCGAAAGCGCTTTGGGGATTGCCGCATGCGAGGCTCGCCGCATAATAAACCAGAAGTACGATCATTGCGACCAGCACGGTGAGCAGTCCCATGAGCGCTCGCGCGCCCCCCAGGCGCGAGGCGGTGGCCATCAGCACCTCGCCCAGCCATTCATAGGCAAGCCATTCGCTGTTGGGAGCCGTGAACGAATAGTAATTGGTGGTGGGCCAATGGTGGGTATCGAGGATTCGCTGGCCGGCCGCGATGTGCCAGTAAGTATCGCCCTCGACGAACGTGGCGTGCCAGTGTCCGGCCGGGAGCGCCGCGGCATAATCGAGGCGCAAGGACAGATTCAGGAATACGGCCGCCACCAGCAAGGCGCCTAGAAAAACAGGGAAGGGAAAAACTTTTGGCGCCCACCCTCTGATCGCAGTGTCAGCGGCCGGGACCACGCGAACTCCCTTGCCGGTTTGAGGTTTCGGCGCCGGCGTCGTTTCGAGAGTTGACGGACAGGGCCGGGCGCGGCCTTCTTACGTACAACACGCTAAGAGGATCGCCGTAAATCTTCTGCCAACCCGGCGAAGCATCCAGCAAGGTCACCAGCGTTTCATGACGTCCGAGGAGGCACGACTGGACGTTGTACGCATTTAACAGAAAGGGCGCGGGGAAATCGAGCCGGGCGATCTCCAGATAATCGGTGAATACACCGGTGCGGACGTAAATATCCGCGCGCCCATCGATAAACACCTTGTTGACGTCCGACATTTGCCAGATCAAATACCCGCCGTACTCGTAACTGTTCAGCATGGGCTTGGGCGCCGGGTGCTGCCGCAAGTACGCCACCGCACGCACCGGCCATTTCTCTTTCATAATGCCTTCCAGGTCGGCACGCGAAGGAAAGAAGCCAATCACCGCACCCACCACAATCACCATTAAGGCGGCATTCAATGCATGCTTATCCTTGGCGGGCGCAAAGGGTTCAACCCAGCGGGCCAGAATCACGCCGAACAAGGGCGCAGTGAAGGGCACGAAAATCAATAGTAGACGCAGGTGCAAGCAGGCCCCGGCGATGCCGGCGAGGAGCAACACAAGTTCTTCCAGGCGCAAACGGAGTCGCAGAGTCACTTGCGCAAACAAGTAGGCGATGAGGAAGACCAGGAAGATCTTCCCCCCCGTCGGGTCCGTCATCACGGGCTGCCATTCGATGATGTTCGCCATCATGATCTGCTGGGAAAAAGCCAGGTCCAGGGGGTAGAGCAAAAGCTCGGCGCCGTATGGCGTAATGACCAACGCCATGAGGATGAGGAGTCCAACCAGTTCCAGGCGTATGCGCTCGCGGGTGGTCCAGCGCCGGGATTCCACATCGCCCCAGTGAATCGCCATCAGGCCACAGGCCCAATAGACGCCCAGCGCAAAAAGGCCAATCATGAAGATGCCGTGCGTATTGATCCACACCAGAAACAGCGGGGGCAGCAGCCAAAGCGCACCTGTGCGCCCCTGGCGAAAACGCTCAAGAATAATGAGAGTGAGCAACAGAAACAGGTAAGCGAGCATTTGTGGTCGCAAACTTAACGAAGTGTAAACCAGTGGTAGAAAGAGGGCGCAAGCCGCAAATGCCGCCTTGCAATTCCCGCAGCGCATGGTGACGAGCGCATAGAGCGCGAACAGGATGGCGGCGGCCAGAATCATGTCAAGCGCCATGAGCCCCCGCAGCCCCCAGAGGTTCGCGAAAAGGGCAATCACCACTTCGCCCAACCACTGGTAGGCGATCCAGTGAGTGCCATAAACGGTGTAAGAATAGGGGTCCGTCGTGGGCCAGCGGTGCGTGGAAAGAATCGTGGCCCCCACCTTGATGTGCCACCAAACATCGGGGTCCACCCAAAAGTTGCGTAGCGGCACAAACATCCCTCCCGCCAGCAAAACCGCCAGCAAGACGGGAAAGGAAATAATCTTTTTCCAAGAGGGGTGGGACGGAACGGGCTCCAAACTGGAGGAAGTCGCCAACGCATCAGAATTCAATTGCAAGCTCCCGAAATCAATTCACCCAAGAGTGTGTGCGCCCGGTGAGATGGCCTTTTATTCTAGTGCCGTTCCAACCCGATGCGCCACTCCGTTGTATCGGTCTCCTCCCACCAGGCCAGGCAAGCGGCCACGACACCGGCAAAGAACAGCACCAGCTCATCCAGCCGCCATGAGCAACTCGCCCAGCAATTCGAAGTCTATCCATTCGCTGTTGGGAGCGGTGAACGAATAGTAGTCAGTCGTGGGCCATTGGCGGGTATCGAGAATCCGCTGGCGGGCAGCGATATGCCAGTACGTGTCGCCCTCTACAAACGTGGCGTGCCAGTGTCCGGCGGGAAGCGCCCGGCTTGGTTGAGGCGCCGAGACAGGTTCAGGAAGACGGCTGCCACCAGCAAGGCGCCCGGAAAAACAGGGAAGGAGAACAGTTGCCCGGCCCGCGCCGGGAATGGGCGCTCGTCACTCGTCAGTTTTCACTCGTCACTGTGTCTTCCCTGCCGAGTGCGGCCTTCTTACATACAGCACACTGATTTGGTCGCCGTAAATCTTCTGCCATTCCGGCGAAGCATCCAGCAGGGTCACCAGTGTTTCCTGACGTTCGAGGAGGCACGACTGTACGTTATATGCTTTCAAGAGAAAGGGGGCGGGGAACGCCAGTCGGGCGATCCTGAGATAATCGAGGAGTACCCCGGTGCGCTCGTAAATATCCGCGCGCCCGTCGATAAACACCTTATTGACGTCCGACATTTGCCAGATCAGGTAGCCGCCGTATCCGTAGCTGTTCAGCATGGGCTTGGGCGCCGGGTGCTGCCGCAGATACGCCACCGCCCGGACCGGCCATTTCTGTTCCATGATGCTTTCAAGATCCGCCCGCGAGGGAAAAAAACCAATGACCGAGGCAATGACGAACGTCATCAAGAGGGCGTTCAAGACATGCTTATCTTTGGCGGGCTCATAAGGCTCGATCCAGCCTGCCAGGATCACGCCAAACAAGGGTGCACTGAAGGGCACGAAGGCCAACACCAAACGCAGGTGCAAGCAGGCCCCGGTGATGCCGGCGAGAAGCAACACCAGTTCCTCCAGCCGCCAACGGGGGCGAAGAGTGACCTGCGCAAACAGAAAGGCAAGGACGAAGAACAGGAAGATCTTTCCCGCGGCATTGTCAAACATCATCGGCTGCCATTCGATAATGTTCGCCATATTGATAGGCTGGGAAAAAGCCATGTCCAAGGGGTAGAGCAAAAGCTCGGTGCCGTAAGGCGTAATGGTCAACGCAATCAGGCTAAGGAGTCCGACCAACTCCAGGCGCACGCGCTCGCGGGTGGTCCAGCGCCGGGATTCCAATTCGCCCCAGTGAATCTCCACCAAGCCACAGGCCCAGTAGACCCCCAGTGCAAACAGACCTAGGGTAAAGATGCCGTGGGTGTTGATCCACACCAGAAACAGCGGAGGCAGCAGCCACAGGGCGCCGGTGTGTCCCTGGCGAAAGCGCTCAAGAACAATGAGGGCGAGCAGCAGGAACAGGTAGGCGAACATTTGTGGGCGCAAGCTTAAGGAAGAATAAACCAGGGGCAGGTAGAAAGCGCAAACAATGAAAGCCGCTTTGGAATTCCGACATCGCTGGGTGACCAGCGCGTAAAGCGCGAAGAGGATGGCAGCAGCCAGTATCACATCGAGCGCCATGAGTCCCCTCAACCCCCAGAGGTTCGCGAAAATGGCAATCACCACTTCACCTAACCATTGGTAAGTGATCCAGTGAGTGCCATAAACGGTGTAAGAATAGGGGTCCGTCGTGGGCCAGTGGTGCGTGGAAAGAATCGTGGCGCCCACCTTGATGTGCCACCAAACGTCAGGATCCACCCAAAACATGCGCAGCGGCACAAACATCCCTCCCGCCAGCAAAACCGCCAGAAAGACGGGAAAGGAAATAATCTTCTTCCAAAGGGGGTGGGACGGAGTGGGCTCCAAATTGGAGGAAGTCGCCAACGCGTCAGAATTCACCTTTATGCTCCCAAAATCATGCCGTCCAATTGTAAGTGGGCCCGTTAAGAAAGCAATTGATTCTAGCCCCTGGTCGCGAAAGTTGGAAGCGATAGTGAAGATGGGCTGGCTGGCGCAGGGCGAGCGCAGCCCTGTGACTCACGTTTCTCGCTGCGCGCGCGGATACATTATTTACGCCCATCGGCGGGCTTCATTTCGTGCCCCCGCAGCATTGATCAATTTTCGAAACGCAGGGCTGCGCCCTGCGCCAGCCGGCCCTCTGAAATTAGGACAGCCCCTGCGGATGCCCAGCCCGCCTGGCGCTTAATTCCCATCCGCCGCGACGAGCTTCTGGAAAATGGGAAGAACCGCGAAGGGGGTTCTGACGCTGGCCACGCTCTCGCCAAGCTGGCGGATTTTCTCCGGGCGCAAATGTCCCAGCAGCAAACCGGCTTTGGCCAGATAATCGATGCGCCCGGGTTCGAAGCCCATCACCCGCGCGCAAGTGGCGTCAACCGCAACCGGATCGTCACCCATGATGAGCACACCGCTGGGCTTGGGAGATCCCTGGATGGGGCCGTTGCCCTCCATCCCGATGATGCCATCGACGATGGCGAAATCCGGACGCACGGTGCTGTTGATATCGAGAATGGAGGGGGTGATGCCCGCCCAATGCAGAACGTTTTTCGGCCACCCGTAACAGCACCCCGGCGCGATGCCGAACATGTTCTTGAGCGAAAGCGTCGCACCCGCCCAATGATGGGTCTTGAGCTTCGGCAAGGAGACGATGAAGTCCGCCTCCAGCACAGTGCGGGGAAGATAGAGTTGCTTGAGCCTGGAAGCCCGAGTCCGCAATTTGACGGCGTGGACTTCATCCAGGTTCAGGTCCACAAAGACATTAGGCAGCGGGCCCAGGAAATCACGCAGGCGAATGGTTTCGACGATCGCTTCCGTGTCGCGCTCATTTCCTGGTCCTTCGGCCACGCGCACCGACTCCGCCCCCAGGCGCAGGAAAGTCTCGCGCACCGCCCCCACCACGGCAGGATGGGTATTGATGACGCCGTCGGGATCGGGTTCAACAAAATTTGGCTTCAAGAGCACTTTCTTGCCCAGCACGGGCAGATCAAACTCACGCAGGGCATGAAAGAGTATGGCGCCGAGGTCGCAGTCGTAACGGGCAGAGCGAACGATGGCCACGCGCGACGCGGGCCGCGTAAAGGAAGGCATCAGGCTGGCCTGGGCGAAGCTCATCGGGTTGCAGCCTCCCCGGCGACCTGGGCGGCCCCGCTCCCTTCCTCGTTCAACGCGAGAGTAACCCACGCCATCGTGAGCACATTTTCAAAGAAGCGGTTATGGGAGTAAAGCTCGCCGAGTGCGGGCGCGAGCGGGGAAACTCTTCGCCCACACGCCGCCAGGCAGCGGTGCGCCAAGGCCAGCGACGCGGCCCCGTGAATTGCGCCGTAAGCGCCCTCGAGCCATCCCAAGCTCATCTGATTTTCTGCGCGCGCAGATTGATCTCTTAGCGCCAGCAGCGCCCAAGCCGTGGTGCCAACGCGCGGCACACCGGCCACGCCATAAACCAGCGGATTGCCGCTATTCCATCCGCCGCCCGGGCACATGCGGTCATAGAGCATGCGCTCCGCCAATTGCCGGCGTTTCGCCGCCTCGGGAGGAAGCATATCCGGAGGCAGTGAGCGCAAGAAGATGAGCGCATGGGCGGTGGGTTCAACCCAACTGGCCGTGCCCGGCGTCCAATTCCAGCCGCGCAGTGAGCTGTTTTGGCGAGCCAGGCGGGAGGGGAATAAAGTTTGGCGCAACCGCCACCAGACAGTGCCCTCGGCCGGCCACGCATTGAGCACCCAATCCCTGCCGCGCTTCACGGCATTCTCCGCCCCCCCTTGAAGACGCAAAGCGTGGGAGGCAACCGAGGTTGCCCAACAACCCTGAGGCTGGCCGGGAAAGGGAGGCCAAGAACCGTCTGGCTGTTGTGCCTGCAACAACCAATCACGCGCCCGGGCACACACCTCCGCCGTGGCCGCCCCCGGGCGCGAGGAAATAAGCGCGGTAAGCGCCCACGCCGTGGCCTCCACCGCGCTGGGAGAAATGGGGTGGAAGCCCCACCCACCATCGGAGTTTTGGTTGGTGATGAGGAATTCCCGGCAGTACGAATCTCGGAGTGGGCCTGAGGTCACATTTTCCCGGCCGGCGTCCCGGCGCCCTTCTCTTTACGCAATTCACGACGGTCATCGAGCGAAAGCCTAGTGTGGTGTCCCGAGTAAGAATTGACAATAGGCGAGACCCCCTCACCCGGCCCGCCCCGGCTGGCGATTACGCCGGATGCGCGCCACCCTCTCCCCCAAAGGGGCGAGGGCAATAAAATCCATCCTCCCCTCGGTGCGACGTCCGGAGTCACGTCCCCATCGGGGTTGGATGCCAGAGCGGTCTCCTCCGATTGGATCTTGAGGTGGTGAATCAAGCGCTCACATCCATACTTACTGCGAAATCACCATCACCGAAGTGCTCGACACGGTCCAGGTCGATGACGGTTTGGGCAGGAAAGGAAACATAAACTTGAAGGGATAGCTTACCGCCACATGGACCAGGCAGCCGGGACTATTGTCGCCGTTCGCGGTGTTGCAGACGGTCGCCGCGCCGGTGGGCGCAGTACCCGGCCAGGTTGTGGTGACCGTCAAAGAGCCGGGAGTAATTCCCGGCGGTGTCAGGGCTTGGACGTAACTCTGAACATTCGTATTCGTGGCATCACAAGCAAAAGTGGCGGTCGAGGCGCAGGCCGTGCCTGCAAAGGTCGACCCGCGCACCACCGCATACCGTGACCCCTCGCGAGCGACCTCACCGACAAAGTGATACGTGTAGAGAAATCGGGAAAAATCCATAATGCCGAAGAGAAACGTCACCACCATGGTGAGCACGATGGCATATTCCACCAGCGCGCTGCCCTGTTCACCTGCGGCTCGCAACACGAAACTCGAAATTCGAGATTCGAAACTCGCAATGCCGGCAACGAATTCCGAGTTTGGAGTTTCACGTTTTGAGTTACGCATGTCGGTTATTCTGCCCCCGCCCCCTAGTGCCTAGTTGCATTAGAAAGCGATATTAATCATGGCCCTCGGAAGGGCGGGGCTTTAGGCCCGCCGTCGCAAAGTGGAAGGTTGAATTGGCCTTTAGGCCCTGAAGCAAGCTCGCTTCAGGGGCTAAAGCCCCTAAACCCCTCCTGAGTTCTGCGGCGGGGCTGAAGCCCCGCCCTTCCATCCGCCGACTTGACGGAGCTTCGCCGATCCTTGCATGGCAATGGAAGCGGGAATCCCCGGCCAGGGGAACATCGGTTTGTAGGTGGCCGAGGTCGTGACTTTCACGTAGTTCACCACATTGACGGTGCACACCGGTTGGGTAGCGCAACTGGCCACGGTCTTGGTGCCGTCGGAACACTCGCATCCGTAGCTTGCCACGGCGCTTATGCCTGCAACGTCGGGAGCGTCACCGGTGGCGGCGTTCTGCATTCCGGTGGTGTCAGTGTGGTTTTGAGTGCCATAAAGGGCGCCAGTATAAGCGGCGTTGGAGACTTCGACGTCTATATAGAAGGCGCGGCCAAAGTCAATCACCCCCAGGAATAACAACGACAAGAAGGGGAGCATCAGGGCAAACTCCACCAGGCTTGCCCCGCGCTCGCGCGCCGCCCAGGTAACGAAGCGAATCGCCGCTTGGCGCCACCGCGCCGGAGATTTTACGCGCCGGTATAGTCTTCGCTGCATCCTCACTCCACCAATACGCCACCCGTTCCCTTAACGGGCGATCCGTTCGCCAGAGAAGAGAAATTGTTGGAGAAGCCGGTGGTATTGAAAGTGCTTCCGGCAAAGGTCAAAGCAGCGAACTCAATCTGCCAAGCATCGAGGATATTGTATTGGATGGGCCCGTCAAACGCGAATAAGACCTTGGCCGTGGGAAAGTAGTACGCCCCTTGCAGGACGGTGTTGTAACTACTGCTGCCAATAATCTGCGCCTGGCTGGTGTTCGCAGAATCCTGAAAAAACAAGATCCCCTCGTAAGTCCCGGAAGTAGGCGCGATAAAGCTGATCCCATTCCCGGCCGTAAACGAGGTGAAATTGAACTGAATGGGGCCTGCCGTCTTGCCTGCCGTCACGGTGTTGTAAAAAGTGACGCCGGTGCCGGTGGCCAGCCCTCCGATGTCGACGGTCAGGCCGTAGGATGTGCCGCCCGTGCTCGTGGCGGAAGTCAGAATGTAGGTGCCAGAATTAAGCGTAACGTTGGCGCCGCTATTGATCTCGATTCCACCGCAATAGACGCCCGGATTGAGCGCCGCCGTTCCATTCAACACCAGTCCGGCCGTTGACCCGCTGTAACCCGTGTAGGGGCTCTTAGTGCTCGTGCCGCAGGCCCCCACCGTGGGTGCGGGGATATAGGCCAAAGGATCCGCCGGAGAGGGTACCGCAATGCCTGTCTTGGGGGCTGGGCTTACCGAGCAAATAAAGTCGGAGGCTCCCCCCACGATGCCGATTTGGGAGCCGGTGATTACACCAAGAAAGCAGGTCATGGCAGAACTGCTGCTCGACTCATCCACAATGCCGCATTGGGAATTCACCGAAGCTAGGAAATCAACCGCAAGCGTGCCCGAATCCGTGGGATCGAGCGCGAAAATACAGTTGTTGCCGCTTCCCAGCGCGGCCTCTGACCGCGCCGTAAGGGTGGCGTTTTTTACCCCAAAAACCTTGGTGAACATCAACGGTTCAACCTGTGAAACCACCACTTCCACATAATGCGCGTCGCCTTTGTGCGGGTCAGATGCTCCCAGGTAACAGGGAGGATTGTTGACCGTAATCACGAGGTTGTTGCTGCTGGCGCCGCAATTGGTGGCGAGCGTGCTTGGCGTGAGGCCGTTCTCCGTCAGCGCGGACTGCGCCGCCGTGGTGAGCGCGCTGCAACTGTTTGTACCGCCACAGTATGTTATCTCCACCGCCGCCGCAACCGCCGCGGCGTCAGCAGCCTTTTGCACTTGCCGCTTCATAGAGCGCAAGTACCCAAGGTCCAGGCCCAGGCCCAGAAAGCCCAAGATAACGACCATACCCAGCGCGGCTAAAACCACGGCCTGGCCGGCGTCCTTTCTTGGTGTGAACATGGGAGACGGCTATTGCAAATCACTTGGGGTTGCACTATTCACCCTACTCCATTTTAGGAGCCGATTTTACGTTTGACTAGTATTGGTGCGATTAATAGTTCTGTCAACATCGAAGATCTGGACAAACCCCCTGGGAGGGTGAAAGGGCAAGCCCGGCTGGGCCGTGATGTGAGGCCTCATTTGCCGACTCAATCGGAAAGACACCCCGGGTGACCTCGGTTCTAAGATTCCTGCTCATTCCACCAACATGGCGCCCGCACCCTTGATGGGTGATCCGCCAGCCAGGGATGAATAGTCGCTGTTAAGAACCGCTCCGCCACTGATGGTTATTGAGTATACGTCAATGATCGTATATTGAGACGAGCTACCACCGGAATATACGATAGGCGTCGTGGGGAAGTAGAGGGCTCCCTGAAAAATTGAACCAGTGACTCCGGCAAAGCTGCTGGCGCTGCTGGAAGTGGCCCCATACGCGGTCGGATCCTGGTAGAACAGGATGCCAACGTAGGTCCCACTTGTGGGAGCTATCAATGTGACAGTAGCTCCATTGGAAATGCTAACAGGTCCGTACGGGTAGGTTATAGTCCCGGTAAGAAAGAACGTGACATTTGAACCGGTCACGGTTGACCCACCCGTGATATTGATGCCGCCGCCATCCAAAACGTAGGTGCCTGTTGCAAAGGTAATGTTCGATGCGTTGGTTATCGAGATGCCCCCGCAATAGGTGCCTGGACTAAGGGTCTTCGTGACATCGGACAGCGTGTCTAGCCCCGTCGTGGTACATGTTCCGACGGTTGGCTTGGGGAGATAGGCCAGAGGGTCAACCGCCGCAGCAACACCCGTCGTCGGCGTGGGAGAGATGCTGCCACCGTTGGTGACGCTATCTCCGCCGACGATGTCGATCGACGAAGCAGTAATCTTACTTCCCCCCGAGACCGTCACGGCAGATGTGCTGATGGAGTTTACGTACATACTACAAGCGGGGAGTTGCAGCGCGGAGCCATTGTTCACGTTCACGGCGCCCGAATCTGTCGGGTCAAGCGTGTAGAGGCAGTTGGAAGAGCTCCCCAACGCGGCTTCCCCTCGGGCCGTAACGCTGACCGACGTGTAACCAAAAATCCTGGCAAAAAAGACCGGTATTTTCGCGGCGACAACCGTCTCAACATAATTCGCATTGCCTTGGTGGGGGTCAGCCGCGCCCAAAAAGCAGGGAGGATTGTTGACCATGATACTCAACTTACCCGTGCTGCCGGCACAGCTCGTCACCAGGGTGCTCCCCGCGAAGCCGTTCTCCGTCAGGCCATCCTGGGCAGCCGTCGTAAGCGCACTGCAGTTGCTGGTGCCCCCGCAGTAACTGATCTCCTTCGCCCCGGCGAGGGCGGAGGCATCCGCCACCATCTGTAGCCGCCGCTTCATGTAACGCAGGTATCCAAAGTCAAACCCCAGGCCCAGAAAGCTCAAGATAACGACCAGACCTAGCGCAACTTCCACTAGGGCCTGACCCGCGTCCTTTCTACGTCCGGTCACGTAAGAGGGCATTTATAATTGTTGACGTTACTTTCCTCGTCGCAACTCACCACCAAATCCAAAACTTCTTCATCGCACTCCCCCTGGGGGATCTGATCTTTACCCTATCTTCGGCTGGACACCGGGGGTGGCGCATTCAACCCCATCGGGGACGAGCCGCGGACCTAAAAAACAGGTCCGCGCTACGCCTGCTCGAAAGCGCTGTCATTCTGAGGAGCAGCGGCGACGAAGAATCTTGCATTGCCTTGAAAATAATCAGAGCGAGATCCTTCGCATAGTTTACCCTGAGCGGGCAGAGCGAGATTCTTCGCCTGGCTCAGAATGACTGCATTCTAGGGTTTTCCCGCAGCCTTTTCAGCCCCGCCGTTACCAGGCCTTTTTGATTATTGCCTGCCTCCCTGCCTCGCGCAGGTTGCCGGGAGGGAAGCTTCATCCCGCGTGGCCGGACCAAACGAGTCATACGACCGAAGATGTTGTTCTCCTTGGAAGAACTGGGCGAAAGCAAATCCGCTTCAAACGCGTTACAACCGACCGGGCTATTTTTGAGGCCGGTAATGCCGGTGGAAATATTACGCGGAGGCCGCCGCCCGCCGGTGAAAAAATCCTCGCCCTCCATCTCCTCGGGTGCGTCTACAGCGTGCCGTTAGGGATCACCCGGGCCACCGTGAGATCCCCCGCGATGATCTGAAAGGCCTGGCTCAGGGAAGAACTTGCTCGTGCGCCGGTGCATACGGTGACTCCCGTGCCCGACGGGGCCTGGGAGAAGAAATACTGCGATGGGGCAGACGTAGTTCCATTGGGCAGGGAGGCAATGTCCTGCATCGTCTGACAGGGGGTGAGAGCTGGGCTCTCCGGGACAGTGTTGCATCCCGTGGTCTCCGAGCCGTAGGAGACCGAGTAAATCAAGGTTCCGGCTGTCTTAGCGTTACCCGCCGCGGTAACCGCCTGGTTGCACTCATTGGAGGCTGGATAACTCGTCGCCGTCCCCGACAGGTCGCTGGCCGAGGCAGTTGCGTCGCCATCGCTGAGAAGGATCATCACGTTCTGCACATTCGCCCTTGTGTTCGCGGCGAGGTAGCTTTGTGCCGCAATGATTGCGCCCGCGTAAAAGGTTCCCTTGCCGCCGGGAGCCTGCACACCGGCGGAACATCCTCCCCCCGCCGCAATCACGATGTCGGCGGCGGTGTTCAGCGCCGCACTCGCGTCGGAAGTGCGGTAGTTGTTTTGCAGCGGAAGGATCAGGTACGCGGGGTTATTGTTGTACGATGCGATGGGAGGGTTCGTGCTGGTGCAACCGTAATCATCCGGTGCATATCTTGTGTTCGCGACCGGAGGGGTTGTCAAAGACGTGGCCGTGGGGCAGTTTGCGGTAGTGACCCCGGCATTAGTTGAACTGCACAGCCCTGGGAACACAAAAAGGCCGAACTCATCGACCGGGTTCGTGTTGGGGCTTGGGCAGGTTGTTAGGTTCGTGGCGCAGGGGTCGAGTTCGCTCAGCAGGGTCCGGGCGCCGCCCAACGCGCACGCTTCTTGGGTGATGTTACCGCAGTCCGCGTCGTTAGTCGTCATCGAAGACGTGGTGTCGAGGACCAACATAATGTTGTAGGGTTTGTACGTGCCCAACGTTCCGCCCGGCATACTTGCATACGCGGTTGCCGAGATGGTGACCGATTTGACGCCGAAAGCCCTGGCGAAGAAGAAATTCACAGTCGCTTGCTCCTCCACGATAATGGCGTTTACCGCCGCCGAAGCAGGCGAGTTCGCAGGAGCTAAACAGGGGACTCCGGTGGTGGTCAGGCACGTCAATTTAGGGTACCCGGACACCATCGCAACGTTTTGCAGATTGGCATGGGCGTTCAAATTTCCTGCTACGGCGCTATACTGCGTCGCCACGGTGGTTGCTGAGAGGTTCGGATTGAGCAGTGCCGCCCCTCCCGCTAACGCCGCCGCCTGGGTGGCAGCATTGAGCTCCTGCTGGCAGGAATAGAGATTGCCCATGTCGATTCCGAAAGCGGCCGCGCCGAGAAGGGCGACGAGGATGATGGGGACCAGCACGATCACCTGCCCGCGCTGCCGGTCGCGCCCGCGGCGCACTCTTGATGGGTTGTTAAGGTTCATTGGATAGCCTCCGCCGTTTGCGCCGTCAGGGTGCATCCGGGCGCAGGATCGTAACTGAACACCTTGACGTTGCACGGATATTGGACCGTTACCGAGGCCGTCTGGGTCGCCACGAGTGTCGCCGTAGCGCACGTGGGCGAGGCGACGGGAGTCGCGGCCGAACCCGCAACATAAGCTCCATTCACCTCAATTGCGAACTTGAGATTTGCCTGAGTGAGCCTCGGCGCGGCGGCGTAAACCGCCGCGCTAGCCGTCGTGCAGGGGTTGGTGGTCTGCCCGCGGCTAATGGAAAGAGCCTCCGCACCGAGGTTCGTGGCATTCGTCAGCGTCACATAGTTATTGAAAGCGATCCCGAACACGATGATGCCGAGAAGGACGCTGAACAGGATCGGTACAAGCAAAGCGAACTCAATGAGCGCGTCGCCTCGATCATCGCGAGCAAGCGCATGCGCGTGCATGGCGCCGGGCCGGGCTTCAGCACGCAATTCCGCCGACACTTCCGTCTGGCTCCCTCTATGCTTGTCTATCACTTCCCGCCTCCGTAATGATCCATTTCGAAATTGCCAAGGTTTTTCCGCCGCCTGGTCAGCCGTTCCAAACCCCTGGTGAGAATTCCGGGATGGGGCCGGACCTGCGTCCTTTCCACATCAGGCCATAGGACAAGCCCAGGGCGCGTCCCGAGGGTTTACCTAAGCAGCCACAATAAGTTATAGAAGCAGATGGAAGGATTGACTAGCCCGTATTGCTCACATGGCTGGCCATAATTGCTCATCGAGTGTTCAGCAACGGGGTGGAAAACGTAGCGCCGCCCTTTAGGGCGGCACCCGCGGGGCTCAAGAGCTTGCGGACAAACTCGAAAGCGCTGTCATTCTGAGCAATGACAGCCGTTCGGCTGCCCAGGATGGGCAGAAACTCGGGCCGAGGAAGGGTAGCGCGGACCTGTTTTTTAGGTCCGCGGCTTTTCCTTGTCCATCGGGGACGTGCCGCGGACCTAAAAAACAGGTCCGCGCTCGCTCTGCCCGCTCAGGGTAAACTACGCGAAGGATCTCGCGCTGAGTATTTTCAAGGCAATGCGAGATTCTTCGTCGCCGGTGCTTCTCAGAATGACAGCGCTGCGAATTTCTCCGCAAGCTCTAAAGCCCAGCCCTAGCAGGCCCGTGGGGAGAAATCCGGGTCACGGTATACCCACGAGAATTTCGAGTGCCACGGGGGTTCCGGCACGTTGGGCGGGCTTAAACTTCCAGCGCGAAAAGGCGGCACACGCTGCGGCGTCGCTCATCGCATCAAGACCCTGAAGAACGGCAAGATCGCTCACCGAACCGTCCTCATGCATGATCCCATGCAAAATGATCAGGGAATTGGCAGGGTCCGGCGGCGATATGGGGCGGTGAAAGTCGAATAGCTCAACCGGCGCGGGAGGCGCCACCGGCGGCTGGATGTGAATCTGCACAACGCGCGAGGCGGTGTCCACCGGCGCGGGAATCTCGCGGGTGCAGTACTGTAAAATCCAGTTCTTCCCGGGCATGGAAAAGTATACCGTGTAGATTTTACCACCGTGCAGCACGCCGTATACTCGCAGCCCGCCTCCGCCCCAGGAACCGCTGCTGACTACAATACTAGGCGTACGGGCTTTCAAAGTTTCCGGATACACTGGATAAACCAGATCTTCCGCTTTGAGCGGCGCCAGCGTTCCCGCCGAAATCCCCGTGGCCCCAGCGCGCCCTGATACACTAATCATGGGGCTCGCGGAGGAGGTCGGGGTGGAACGACTCTGCCCCCCACCGCCGGTGCTTCCGCTTCCGTTTCCGGCCGGCACAGGGTCATCAGCCGCCGGGCCTTGGTCTCCCTTGCCGGCATCAGGTGGCGCGCCTGGCGCTCCACCAGGGGCCCCCTGCATGGTGCCGGAAGGGCTGATGGAAAAAGCTCCCGCGGTTACTCCCGCAGGTATGGCCGTAAGGTCCTTCAGCGGAACCGGATCCACACTCAGCGCCATTATCTTGGGTCCCCCGGCAGGCTTCTGCGTGTCGCTCGGGGAGGCGGTTCCAGATTTGTTGTCGGGGGGCTGGGGTGGGGGCGCCTCAGCGGCGGGATGCGAAGATTCCTGCCGGGTGGGCTGTGCCGGCGGGGGAGCAGTCTCGGCGGCAGGTGGAGTCGCATCCTTTGCCGGTGGCGGGGATGGAACCTCAAGATGGGGTGCAGGAATGCCGAAAAGCTTTGACACCAACTCCCGCGGTGGGGATGGTTGGAAGGGCGCGGCGGGCCTTAGTGGTGGCGCCAAATCCCGGGTTTCCAGGGCCTTGGGAGGAGGAGTCGCATCCGGTTTTTTCGGCGTTGAGTTATCTGCCCTTTCCGGCGGCGGCAGGGAGAATTTAGCGGCCTCCGGAGTCAGCGACGGGCCTCCGGAAATCAGATCAGGAACCTTTGAATCTATGGGGGGCCTGAAATCCGAAGGAGGATTCTCGTTCGTTATCGTCAGGCGAACATTGTCCGGATGGGGCGGGTTGGAAACGATCGTGATGCGTGGATCAAAATGGCTGCTGCCCAAGGGCGGGTGCGCGCCGGGTTTCGCCTCGTGTCCGGGAGTTCTTAGTTGCCCGGATGGATTGATCACCGGAAGATAGCTCGGCAAGGTCAAATGTCGAAACGCGTATGTGACCATGTGGGGATGATCCGACATCATTGCCAATTCGGGCCCCGTGAACCTGAACTCCATAGCTGCGAAGGGGAGGCTGCATAGAACCAACACGGCGACAAAGTGAATCGAGATGGAGATCAGAAAGGCCGGCGCGGATCGCCGGACTTCGGCCCATGGATCGCCCGAGCCCAGCCAGACGCGAAAAGTTGGGGGGGGCAGTTTCGCACGGTTCCGGCCATGCCTCTGAGAGCGTCCGCTGACGGGGCGCTTCCCCCTACGAGAACGAGGGTGTTTGCTCTTCCCCACCCCCAAAGTATACTCAACGCCGTGACGACCGGCGGAAATACTTGGCAGCAGGACGCGGTTGACGCCGGGGTTCGCATGCCGTACGATGTTGCATCCCCGGAGGCATGGCTTACACTTGCGAATACGGATTGCCACTGCTCTACTGCTCGCCCTTCTTGCGCCCATCCTCAAAGCCCAGGATGCCGAAACCGCGATCATCCTGGGGGCCATGAAGGCGGAACTGGCGCGCTCGCAGCGGGCTTTTAAAGCCGAGCCGGTCCAACCTTATTTCCTCAGCTACGAAATCACCGACGATCAAGTGGTCAGCGTCTCAGGCACGTTTGGTAAACTCGAAGCTAGCCAGCAGAGCCGCAGCCGTCAGTTGGATATCGACCTGCGCGTGGGGACACCTCATTTGGACAACACGCATGGGACGCGGGGAGAGGCCGGCGAAGCCTCTGCGCCCATCTACGTTCCCATTGAGCCGGACCCCGATGCGCTGCGCAGCGTGCTCTGGTATCACACGGACCTCAAATACAAGCAAGCGGTGGAGCAACTTGCCGCGATCAAAACCGAGGTTCAGGTAAAGGTGGCACAGGAAGATAAGTCTGATGACTTCTCTCCGGAGCCCGCCGCCCGGCATTTTGATAAACCCCGGGTGATGAACGTTGACCAAAAGGCTTGGGAAGAGAAGGTGCGGAAGTATACGGCGCCCTTTGCCCGCTACGGCGACATCTACTCCGCCAGCGCCAACTTCCTCGCGGATATTGAGACCCGCTGGTATGTGAACAGTGACGGATCAGAGGTCGAGGTCTCCCGCCCCATTTATTACCTTTACCTGTCGGCGCAGATGAAGGCGGACGATGGGATGGACCTGCCGCGATATGAATCCTTCTATTCCTCCGTTCCGGAGGGATTGCCGTCCGACCAGGTGGTGCTGAAGACCGTCGATCAGATGATCAAAGACTTGCAAGCTCTGCGGGCGGCGCCGATTGTTGATCCCTACACCGGTCCGGCGATCCTCTCCGGCCGCGCCAGCGGGGTTTTCTTCCACGAAGTGTTCGGCCACCGTATTGAAGGCCATCGGCAAAAGGACGAAAACGAAGGGCAGACGTTCAAGAAAATGGTAGGGGAGAAGCTTCTCCCGGAAAACTTCTCCGTTGTTTCCGATCCCACCTTGCAGCGCTTGGGCGCGGCGGAACTGGCGGGCTTTTACGACTTCGACAACGAAGGGGTGAAAGGGCAGCGGGTGGTGGTGCTTGACCACGGCGTCTTCCAGAACTTTTTGATGTCGCGTTCGCCCATCGAAGGGTTTCCGCACTCCAACGGCCATGGGCGCAGGCAACAGGGAAATGCTCCCGTGGCTCGCCAATCGAATCTGATTGTGATGGTCGATCACCCCTTGTCGAGCGCCGAACTCAAGCAGAAGCTGATTGAAGAGATAAAGAAACAAAACCTAAAATTCGGCCTCTTTTTCGATGATATTCAGGGTGGATTCACGTTGACCAGCCGGTTTACTCCCAACGCCTTTAACGTGCTGCCGATCATGGTCTATCGCATTTATCCCGACGGGCGCGAGGAATTGGTACGCGGAGTCAACCTGATCGGCACGCCGCTGACGGCCTTTAGCAAGATCGTTGCCGGCGACGCCGACGTGGCCACATTCAATGGGGTCTGCGGCGCGGAATCAGGATCAGTGCCCGTGTCAGCATCTTCTCCCGATCTGCTCGTCTCGCAAATCGAAGTGGCGAAGAAGGAGAAATCCACCGCGCGGGCGCCCATTCTTCCCGCCCCCATTCGGTAGGAGAGTCCAAGGTCCGGTGTCCGGGGTCCAAAGCGGACAGTAGGCGGTAGGCAGTAGGCAGTGAGCGAGAGGCGGGCTGCTTTTTGGAGCGGCCGGGTTTAGCCGAGTACCATAAGTGAACAAAACTCCAAGGACCCTTCTTCCCTCCGCCCAAGGGGGCGAGGGTAGAAGAATTTGAGGAGCACGTCGATGCAGAAAACGGTTTCCCGGGGTCTCGGATTTCTGGTGCTGGCGGCATTGTTGCTGCCGGCGGCGGCCCCGGCGGCGGACGATGTGGTGCTGAAGGCGATGCGCGACGAGTTGGATCGCTCCATGAAGCAATTGCAGCTCGAGCAGCTTGAAAAACCTTACTTCATCTCCTATCGCGTGCAGGACCGGGCTTCTCTTGACGCCGGCGCCACCTTCGGCGCACTGCTTTCCGGCGCCCTCTCGCGCAACCGCTACCTGACGGTGCAAGTGCGGGTGGGCGACTATCAGCGCGACAATAGCAATTTCATGACCTACCCGCCCGAGGCCAACGGGCTGACCGAAAACGTCCTGCTTCCCCTCGACGACGACTACCAGGAATTGCGCCGGCAAATTTGGCTGGCCACCGACACGGCTTACAAAGAGGCTTTGGAGATGCTTTCCCGCAAGCGCGCCGCGCTCGAGAATCGGAAGGCGCGCGAGAACCTTTCCGACTTCAGCCAGGAGCAGCCGGCGACAGCGCTCGCGCCTTTTGCGCCGATCAAGATGGACCTTGCCCAAGCCGAAGCTCTGGTGCGCAAGCTTTCCCTTATCTTCCGCCAATCGCCGGAAATCTATACCTCCTCGGTCAGCCTGGGGATCGCCGACGTCCGCTCCTGGTACCTCAATAGCGAAGGGAGCACGGCGACGGAGGAAACCTCCGGGGCAACATTAGTAGCTGTGGCGCAGTCCCAAGCTCTCGACGGGACCACGCTGCCGGACTGGGTGATGGTTTCGGCGCGCTCGCTGGAAGCTCTTCCCCAGGAGTCCGATCTGGCGGTAAAAATTGGCGCCATGGCGGACCGCCTGACGCGGGTTCGGCGAGCCCCCGTGGTGGACCGCTACAACGGGCCGGTGCTTTTCGAGGGCGCCGCCGGCGCGGAGGCCTTTAGCCAGGTCTTCGTTCCCAAGCTGCTCGCCATGCGCGCGCCGGCGTCCGACAATCCCCAGATGGAAGCTTATGCCGCCCAGGGTGTGAGCAAACTTCAGGACCGGCTGGGGGCGCGCGTGCTGCCCAGCTTCCTGAGCGTTGTCGATGACCCCACGCAAACCTCCTACCAGGGAACACCGCTGGCGGGCAGCTACGCGGTTGACGACGAAGGCGTCCGCGCGCGACCCACGACGCTGGTGGACAAGGGCTTTCTCAAGACCCTGCTCATCGCGCGTGATCCCATTTCCGGCATTTCCCAAAGCACGGGAAGCTTTCGCACCTTTGGCCCTCAGCCCAGCAATTTGATCTTCACGGTCACGGAGGGGGCGAGCGAGCAGGAGTTGAAAGACCAGTTGCTCAGCATGGTGCGGCAGCGCAACAAGGAATTTGGAGTGGTCGTGCGGTCGGTCGGTCGCGAGGTCGATAAAGTTTACCCTGACGGCCACGAGGAATTGATGCGCCTGGGCCAGTTCGATGGTTTGGATGACGGCGCATTTAAGGACCTTGCCGCCGCCTCGCGCGATTTAACCATTTACAGTATTCCCTATGCGGCATTAGGTGGGCGTATATATCCAGGACAGACCGGGGCGCCGCTGGTTTCCTTCGTCGCCCCCTCGCTTCTCTTTGAAGACCTTACCCTAAAACCCGCGACCGGCGAACTGCCCCGGTTGCCCCTCTCCCAACATCCCTATTTTGACAAGTAACGCGGCCGGCCCGGCGAGCCGTCACCTTGAGCCCGCAAGCCCACGCCTTCGACCCCGCAGCGGTCGAACATCCTCCCCGAATCCACCGTCCCGGCCGGAAGATCAGGTGGCGCGAGCGCCGGACGAGTGGGTCGCCTGCGAACGAGTTGAGGACCAAATCCGCCCTGCCCCCAGGAATGCGTCTATCTCCAAGCATTTCATCAACATATCGGCAACCGGGCCGACCTCGAATATATAAGTGGTGTATTTTCTGTAAGTTATCGGTGTAGCGGGGGCAGAGTGGAATTTTTGAGATTTTTGGGGTCGAAATCTATGCTATCTCATTTACTTTCAATAACTCATCGGCAAAAACAAGTAACATGTTTATTTTCAATAACTCATCGGCCATGCGAGAATTCGAGGTTTGACGACCATTTGTTTTCAATAACATTCCGGCTTTGAATGTACAAATTTTTTATGTCTTTGCCGACCTTACCTTTCTGAGGTCCCGCTATCCGACAACTGATTTAAATTGAATAAGTTAAGAAGTTGAGCGGGGCGGGGTAAATTCCTCAGATCATCGATAACGCTATTTAGTTTCAATAACATATCGGCCTTGATAACCAGTGACATGGGAACCTCGCGTCCATTCCGCTCGAAAGGTGCGCGCCAGGAGGACGAACGCGCTTGGCACTCGGCCTATTGCCTGCTGCTTACTGCCTACCGTCCGCCCGGCGCCAATCCCTGGCCTCAGCATCTAGCATACACCTGGACAGGGTCGCCGTCAAGAAGAAAATGGGCTACAAATTGCAGCCTATGCACGTAGAAAGGCGGTCATGAACAAGTGGTGGGATGCGAACGGTATCAGGCATGCGCCAGCGTGGTAGCGCAGGGCCCGCACTCCGGCCCTGCGGCCTTTCCACCTGGACGTGGTTTTGACGGCACGGTTAGAGTTGCGATGAATTCGTACCCGGTAAGGTTAGAGCAGTTTTGATTTAAGTGCTTACTTATCCTGTAGCACAGACCGTTAGCGCCAACACTGTTCACATAAGAGGTTGGAGGAAATTATTGATCCATCTGTTCCGGAAAGGCCCCCTCACCCACCGCCTTGCGGTCCCCCCCCGCCCCCCCGGGGGGGGGGGGGCCGCAACGCGGGGGGTGGGGGGGGCGTTACGGAACCCATGGGTCAAAAATTTACTACAACCGCGTATGTGAAAAGTGTTGGCGCTAAACGTA
>JBEKQO010000029.1:0-51954 GCA_049519635.1 Terriglobia bacterium
TTCAGGATTTTCAGTTTCCTTCCTTCCTGCTATTCAAGCTACGGGGCTTTGAACTTTTACCCCGGTGGGACTTTCACCCACTGTTCATGCCAGCCTTCGCTGGACGCACACTTTTCAGGCCGAATCCCTAAAACCCAGCGTATGCTCCTGACCGGCAATGGCTTGCAGTGTGACGAGCGAGTATGTTCTTCTACGACCAATTCGGCGTAATTTCCGTGCGGCCGACCATCAGACCCGGCCACGGACGGGCTGACGGACATGAGTTCGCTACCTGCTGTATAATGGCAAAAGCAGCGGAACCAAGAAAACAATTCCGGCCCAGACTACGGACCGAACCGCACCCTGCATCAGGTGAGGTACGCGACAGCGGTCGTGCCAGACGAGTTTACGACGGGTTCTGATCCCCTATGAGCCGGCAATCGTTTGGGACGCTTACGTTTCGCTACGGCACTGAGATGGGAGGCCCATGATGTCGAAGTCAACAAAGGTGTTCATCTGCGCGGCCGCCGTGGCGCTCGCAGCGCTGGTCGGCGGCCTGCTTCGACCCCAACTGTTATCCGCGCAGACCGCGTCACCGCAGGTCTCGGACGACCCCCGCACCGCGTGCGCGGCAGACGTGCAGAAGCTGTGCTCCCATGTGCCGCAAGGCGGGGGAAGAGTTATCGCCTGCCTCAAGCAGCACAAAGAGGAAGTCTCGGACCGCTGCAAGCAGGCCATCGTCAGCGCGATGCAGCCATCGAGAGGAGGCGTCGGTTCTACCGCTGGTCCCGCGCCAGGGCCAGTCGCGCAGCCCGATACCGGCTCTACGGTCAGCGCCCCGTCGACTCCTGCCGCGCAACGAGAGAGCCACCCTTCGCCTACCGTTGCCTCCGGTCCGGCCGCGCGCTATTTCCTGATGAAGCAGGTCCAGATCATCGACCAAGGTATGGGTAAGGGAAAACCGGCCTACGACTTGATGATCCCGACGGCGTGGCAATTCAAAGGCTGGGTAACTTTCGGCGGTGCCGAGGGCGGGTGTTTCGCCGATTCGTTCGCCGTCATCGGAGACGCGAAAAGCGCCGACAACTCCATTGAGTTCCAGATGCTTCCCCAGTACACGTGGCAGTACATGGATGATCCCGCCGGGCAGAGCCAGATGCAGATGCAGAACCAGCGGGACACGCGTTCGGGGATGAAGCCTTGCCCGGTGCGGGCGCCGATCCAGGCGGCGGAGTTCATCCGCCAGGACCTCATCGCGAAGTATCGCAAGGGTAAGACGGTGGTTTCGATTGACCCCTTTCCGGAACTTGACCAGATCGTCCGGCACCGGCTCGGACTGCCCCCCACCGCTGCGGGCGGCAATGCGAGTGGGATTCGTACGGATGCCGCCCGCGCGCGGCTCGCCTACGACGACGACCAAGGCCAGCCCGTTGAGGAATGGATTTCAGCGGCCATCGTCGTGCGCTCCATCCCGACCGGCGGCCATGGCGCAGCCTACGATTGGCACGCCGTCATGGTCACGTTTTACCGGGCGCCCAAAGGCAAGCTCGATTCGAACGACAGGCTCTTCAAGTTGATGGCGAGCACCATTCGCCCCGAGCCGGAATGGCAGAAGATGAGCAACGGGGTTGTCGCAACTCTGTATCAAACGAAGCAGCAGGAGTTGGCGAAGCAGTCGGAGATGATTCACCAGTTTCAGCTCCACGTTGCGCAGACCATCAACGGCGTCGTCGCGAACAGTGAGGCCGGCGCCAATCATGCTGCTTATGGCGAGAGTCAGATCATCCGCAGCGTGCAGACCTTCCGCGATCCGTCGAGTGGTGCGACGTTCGAGCTCAGCAACCAGTTCGACCACGCCTGGCTGAATGGTTCGAATCAGTACGTCATGAGCGATGATCCGAACTTCAACCCGAACGGCAACCTCACCGGCAACTGGACTCCGTTGCAGGTGGTGCGGTAGCAACCTGGGCCGAGGTGGGCTGCCCGTAGACCTAATGAGCGCCAGGTGTCAGTGAGGTTGATGGCAGCGGCAATACCCACTTGCGCTTAAAACTCGGGTGAGTTGTTGCGTCGCCATGTCCGAATGATAATCAATATCTCTTGAAGGCCGCTGCATTGCCCGTATCGGCTCAGCAACTCAGGCCGACTTGCAAGGAGGCATTATGACAGATGGAAAAGGTCGCCGATCCTTTCTCGGGGTTTGCCTGATGGGAGGCGGGTTAGCTTCGGTAACCGCTGCCGGGGCCAAATCCAAGTCTCCCACTCGTCCGCAAGGGGTCTTCAATGTGCAAGACTTCGGGGCGGCGGCGAACGGCCAAGCCTTGGATACAAAGGCCCTCCAATCCGCCATCGATGCCGCTGGTCAGTCCGGGGGAGTCGTTTATTTCCCTCCGGGGACTTACCTCTCGGGAACGCTAACCCTCAGGAGTCATGTATCCCTTCATTTCGAAGTGGGTGCCGTACTGCTGGGGAGCGCGAACCTGGGGGACTACCCTCCCGTCCAACCGGCACTTCGCAGCTACACGGATAATTATGCCAACCAAAGTCTGCTCTATGGAGAGAATTTGGAAGATGTGTCCTTGCAGGGGAGCGGAACCCTCAACGGACTGGGCGCAAGTTTTAAGCGTGTCCACCATTATGGAGACCGGCCATTTCTGATTCGAATGGTGAACTGCCGCCATGTCCAGGTGTCCGACCTCACACTTCTGGATTCCCCCATGTGGGTGCAGCACTACCTGGCCTGCGAAGATGTTTCCATTCAGGGCCTCACGGTTCATAGCCGCTGCAATGCCAATAACGACGGCATCGATATCGATGCTTGCGAAAAGGTCCGCATTTCCGGCTGCGAGATTTATTCCGGAGATGATGCCATTGTGCTGAAAAGTACCCTGGACCGCCCCTGCCGCGATGTGGTGGTGACCAATTGCGTGCTCAGCAGCCTGTGCAATGCCCTGAAACTCGGGACGGAAAGCGTGGGGGAATTTCAAAACATTGCGATTACTAACTGCACGGTTTATGACACGCACCTGGCGGGCATCGCGCTGGAGAGCGTAGATGGCAGCAGGCTGGAAAACGTGACCGTTTCAAACATTCTGATGCGCAACGTTAATTGCCCCATTTTCCTGCGCCTGGGGAACCGGGCGCGGCCCGCTTATGCAGGTGCCCCCACGCCCGGTCTGGGCTTCTTCCGCAATGTGATGCTTAGTAACATTCAAGCCACCGGAGCCGACGCGGTGGGCTGCGCCATCGCCGGCCTGCCGGAACGCCCGATAGAAAACCTCACCCTAGCCAATATTCGAATCCAATTTCAAGGTGGTGGAACCCCAGCCGATGCCTCGCGGGTGATCCCGGAATTTTCGACCAACTACCCTGAGTACAAAATGTTTGGAGTATTGCCCGCCTCGGGGTTTTATTGCCGCCACGTAAAGAACCTGCGGCTGCTCAATACCCAGTTGGCCTTCGAGCACGAGGATTTGCGGCCAGCCCTCGTTTGTGAGGACGCCGCAAACGTTCGCGTTTCGGATTTCGCCGCGCCCAACAGTAATCCCGTGATCGTCCTGCGCGACACGCGTGACGCCTGGCTGGAAGCCAATCGCGCGCCGGAAGGAAACCAAGTGTACCTTCGCCTGGAAGGAAAGCAGACCGAAAACATTTCCATCGCTGCCAACGATCTGCGCGCTTCCCAGCAGCCCCTCGATCTGGAACCGGGCGTTCGACCCGAGTCGGTCGTGGCAATCCCCCCCATGCAAGCCTATCGAGGTGAGTGAAGGGGCGCATATAGCTGAGGGGCGGAGCGGGAAGCAAGGCTCGCCCTTAATGAGGATCGCACATGCCCCAATACGTCCTAGCGTTGGATCAGGGAACCACGAGTTCCCGCGCCATTCTGTTTGACCACGCGGGCCGCGCACGCGCTTCCGCCAGCCAGGAAGTCAAGCAGTATTATCCGCAGCCGGGCTGGGTGGAACACGATGCGACGGAAATTTGGCAGTCGCAGCTCGCGGTAGCGGAGAAGGTTCTGGAAGAAGCGCAGGTGGGCCCCCAGGATTTGGCGGCGCTCGGCATCACCAATCAGCGTGAGACGGTGCTGCTGTGGGACCGCGTGACGGGCGAGCCGCTATACAAGGCCATCGTGTGGCAATGCCGGCGGACGGCGGCGGCTTGCGATCGCATCCGCGCTGAGGGTTTCGACCGCACCCTTCGCGAAAAGACCGGCCTCGTAACCGACGCGTATTTTTCCGGAACCAAGATCGCGTGGCTGCTGGAGAACGTCCCCGGCGCCCGCGAGAGGGCGCAGCGGGGCGAACTTGCCTGTGGAACCATTGACACCTGGCTTGTCTGGCAACTCACGCGCGGGCGCGTGCACGCTACGGATGTTTCCAATGCCTCGCGGACACTCCTCTTTAACCTGCACACGCTTGCTTGGGACCAGCAAATCCTGGACTACTTCGCCATTCCCGCGTCGCTCCTGCCGGAGGTTAGACCCTCGAGCACCTTCTTTGGCGAAACCCTCTTGTTCGGCGCCCCCGTCGCCATCGCCGGTGTGGTCGGCGACCAACAGGCTTCCCTTTTCGGTCAGCAATGTTTCCGGCATGGCATGGTGAAGAATACTTACGGGACGGGTTGCTTCTTGCTGATGAATACGGGCACGGAAATTCCGCGTTCTGAGTCCGGGTTGCTGGCAACCGTGGCTTGGGGGCGGCAAGGCCGCACGGTATACGCGCTGGAGGGCAGCGTCTTCATTGCCGGCGCGGCCATCCAATGGCTGCGCGATGAAATGAAGTTGCTCACTGACGCCGCGGAAAGTGAAGGCTTGGCGCGCTCTGTGCCCGACACGCACGGGGTTTACCTGGTTCCCGCCTTCGTGGGCCTGGGCGCGCCGCACTGGGACGCTTACGCCCGCGGCACCATTACCGGCATCACGCGTGGGGCCAACCGAGCGCATTTGGTGCGAGCGGCACTGGAGTCCATTGCCTATCAGACACGCGGAGTTGTGGACGCCATGGCGCGCGACTCCGGTTTACGCCCGGCGGTTCTGCGCGTGGATGGCGGCGCGGCGCGCAATGATTTTCTCTGCCAGTTTCAGGCGGACATCCTGGGAATCCCCGTGGAACGTTCGACGACAACGGAATCCACGGCGTTGGGGGCTGCCTACCTCGCAGGCCTCGCCACGGGTTTCTGGCAGGATGAGCGGGAGCTTGCGGCGCATCTTCAGTTGGGTCACCGCTTCGAGCCCAGCATGGACGTCTCCCGCCGCGAGGACTTGTACGCGGGCTGGGAACGCGCCGTGGAACGCGCCAAGGGTTGGGCGAGGTAGAATGGCGGACGGCTATGCGTCTTCACTTGGATCAAATCTAGAGAGAGCGCTAGCCTAATAACCTTCTCTCAGGGGAGAAGGTGGCCGACGGAGGAGGCAGGATGAGGGGTTACTTCCGCCGCTCTCCTGCGGCGACAACCAGGGGGTTAGCACCCGACCTCGCTTCTCCGTCCGAGAGTCAATCCCGCGAGCGGGACAATCCAGGTCACTGACAGGAGCGAGCCGAATCGAGTGAAATGACCCCTCACCCACCCTCCTCCGTCGGGTACCCTCTCCCCTCGGGAGAGGACTGGGAATCAACACGCGCGCAGCAGGAACTAGCTCGAAAAGCTCGGGGCAGTGGTAGAATCACCTTGCAGCGAATGGGCAAAGGCGGAGGAGTCGATGCCGGACGGAAAACATTTCACCCAGGACGCCGGGTGGTCCAGAGTATGACGGAACTTTTGGAGGAAATCTCTCAACAGCCCGCCGCGCTTTCCGGCCTGCGGAAATTCTATGCCAGCCCGGGGGCTATCCCTGCGAGGGTCTTGCGGAGCCTGGCGCCGCATTGGCCTCCCACGGTGGTATTCACCGGGATGGGCTCGTCACTTTTCGCGGCGTACCCGGCGCAAGCCTATTTGACGGAACAGGGTGTGCGCGCCCTGGTGTGGGAAACGGCTGAACTGGTGCATCATCATCTAAAGGTCTTACGACCCGACACCTTGCTGGTGGTGGTCTCCCAGTCGGGCCAAACCGCAGAGGTGCTGCGCTTACTGGAAAGTTTGCCCGCCAAGGCTCGTGTGTTGGCCGTGACAAATGTGGAGGCCAGCCCCCTGGCAAAGCGCGGGAGTCTGCTTCTGCCCATGATGGCCGGTGAGCAGGTTGCTGTCAGCACCAAGACCTACACCTGTTCCGTGGCTGTGCTGATGTATTTGGCCTTTGCGATTGCGGGCAAAGCACTCAGCCCCCTTACCCAGGAAGTGATGCGCGCGGCGGAAATCGAGGAGAAGATCTTGGAGCGGCGCGAGGTCCTGATACCGCCCATTGTGGAATTTTTCAACCGTCCACCGTACGTGGCGCTGATGTCACGTGGGGCGGATCTCGCGACCGCTTACCAGGGAGCGCTGATGCTGAAGGAAGTCGCCCGGCTGGCGGCCGAACCCATCAGCGCGGCGCAATTCCGCCATGGACCGATGGAGATCATCAACCCGAACCATCGCTACGTCCTTTTTGCCCGCCAGGGAAAAACCGGGAAACTGCTCCTGAAACTCGCCGGTGACATCCGGAAATCGAGCGGGCGAGTGCTGCTCTTCACCGACATGCCCTTTGGCGATCCCATGAACATGCGGCTGGTTCGGGTGGAACCCCTTCGGCTGGGGTTGGGAACCCTGGTGGACAACGTCTACGTCCAACTGTTGGCATACGATGCGGCTTTGCGGGCCGGATTTCAGCCCGGGAAGTTTGAGATTGCTGAACACGTGACACGCGAGGAGTAATCTCCTCTCCCGGCGTGAATTACGAGGGCCGAGGGATCTCCAGCCCTCAGGGATTACTGGTGCATTCCCCCCGGATGGAGCGGACACACGTCCACTCTAGGTCGGCGGTGGACGGAAAGCCGAACCGGATGCTGAAAGATGCACCTTGCCGAGAGGTTGCCCTCTTGGCAAGGTGATCATGACTGGCATTTGGAGACGAAGCCCTTAGTTCCGCGAGCGCAGTTCCTGGCAAGTGACGCAGTAACGTGCCCAGGGGATAGCCTTGAGGCGATTGGGGGAAATATCTTCGCCACACGCTTCGCACACGCCGTAAGTTCCTCCGGCACAACGTGCAAGCGCTCTCTCAATTTCCTTCAAGGTTCGGCTCTCAACGGTCCTGACGGCGAACTCCACCGCATCAGGAGACTGCACCCTGGCAGATAGGGCCTCAGGTTCACTCCGCGTGGAAGCCAGAATCTCGTCGCGCTTCTTCAGCAAGAGACTTCGATACGTCTTTTTTGGAGTCTTCACCACTGTACGCATGCTCATTCGTCCTTCCCAATTCTTTCTAGGAGAACCTTTCAATTTAAGGTCTGCCCGTGGATTCGGATGATCCAGATGATACCAAGGTTGCACAATTTTTTGAAGTTTTTTCAAACTTTTTTATTTCCTTATGTATCAATGCGTTAGAGACACCGCCAGGCATGCTATAATCGGAAGCGGAAGTTTGAAGTCAGAATCGAATAGTGGAGATTTTCCCATGACCGCGCGTGAGGAAATGCTGGGTCGAGTTCGGAAGGCGCTGGGGCGGCCCACTACCAACTCCCCTTTGACCCCGTTGCCCCCCCTCGACCTTACAGGGGTAATGCCTCCGCTGGCGCCGGAAGACTATCTGGCCAAGTTCGAGGCCGAATGGGAGAAAGTGGCGGGAGTTGCCTATCGTGTGGCGAATAGGGAGGAGTTGGAGGCCGTCTTCGAAAAGATCCTGGCGCGGGCGGAATCCAACGTCGTTGCTCTTTCCGGGAACCCTTTGCTGGCCGAACTGCGCGTTGCTGAACAGCTCACGGCTATCAATAAGTCCGTAACATCCTGGGCTTCCGGGCCGGGGGGGCCGGGAACGAATTCCCTCCCGGACTTCACCACCGCCAGTTTCGGAGCTGGCGCCGGTATCACCGGTGTCGATTTCGTGTTGGCGGAAAGCGGGACCTTGGTGTTGAGCAGCGCCACCGAACGAGTCCAGGTGGCCTCGCTTGCCCCACCCATCCACGTTGCCCTCTACCGGCGGAGCCAACTAGTCGGCTCGCTCGATGAAGTTCTTGCCAAGCTCCAGATTTCAAACTCCCAGGACCGCTCCACCGCCAGCCGCTCCGTGGTGTTCGTCACTGGCCCCAGCCGAACGGCCGATATCGAGCAAATCCTGATCCGCGGTGTCCACGGCCCCCGCGAAGCCCACGCCATCCTGGTGGAAGATAGCTGTGCGTGAGCCGCTTGGCCGTCCGGCGCGCGCCAAGTCTGAGGTAACTCCATGACGCAGTCATCCTATTGCCTCTTCGATACACCCCTGGGTTGGTGTGGGATCGCGTGGAGTGAAGGCCAGAACAATGCCACTCCTTATGCTGTGACCCTACTGCAACTTCCTGAAGCTACAAGGGAGTTGACCGAAACGAGGATTGCGCAAAATTCCGGCGCGCGCCAAGCGAGCGTCCCTCCACCACAGATTGCCGACGTCATCGAGAGAGTGCTCAAGCATCTCCAGGGCGAACCTCAGGACTTTCGGAAAATCCCTGTGGACTTGGATTCGGCAGGTCCCTTTGTGCAGAAGGTGTGCGAGGCGGCTCGCAAAATCCCAGCCGGAAAGACCATCACCTACGCCGACCTTGCCAACGCCTTGGGCCGGCCGGCCGCCGCCCGAGCCGTGGGACGCGCTCTGGGCAGGAATCCCATCCCTCTCATCATCCCCTGCCACCGGGTCATGGCCGCCCACGGCAAGCCCGGAGGCTTCTCCGCGCATGGGGGCCGAGCGACAAAGGCGAAGCTGCTGGCCATCGAAGGCGCCGTCGTCAACCTGTGTTTGGAATTGGACACGGGCTCGTAGAGGGGAGAAGGAAATTACGAATTACGAATTATGAATTGGAATCGCTCTAGTTCATGATTTGTAATTCGTCAAAGGTATGAAGCGATGAAGAGTGACAATGTCATCCAAAGCAAAAGCTATGCGTTCGCTTTGCGAATCGTGAGGCTCTACCAGCATTTGTGTGTGGAAAAGAAGGGATTCGTTTTATCTAAGCAGGTCTTGCGTTGCGGGACCGGCATTGGTGCCAATGTTGAAGAAGCCATCGGAGGACAGTCCCGAGCCGACTTTGTTTCAAAAATGTCCGTTGCCTACAAAGAGGCACGTGAAACATCCTACTGGCTTCGTCTTTTGAAGGATACGGATTATCTGACACCGTCCCAATTCAACAATATACACGCCGATGCCGAAGAACTTTGCCGCATTATCGCATCCATCCAAAAAACCACAAAGACGAAGGGAAATCATGAATTACGAATTAAGAAATACGAGTGAAGATCTGTGACGGCATTCTTAATTCGTAATTCGTAATTGCCAACCTACCGCTTGAACGGCCGCGACGAGAGGATTTTGCCGCCTTCCTGGATAGTGTATGTGTTGTTGGCTTTAAGGTTCTTGAGTGTGTCGTGTTGGCCGCTGGGCCAGATAATCTCGACGGTCTGCGCCTCTGCTTCCTGTGCCAAACCAAAAGTCAGGGTCAGTTCGCTCTGGGAGCAGTAGCTTGAGCCGGAGTGGACGGTCTGCCAGTTTTCGCCGGCGGCGGAGTGGACGTGCACTTCGGCCCCAATGCCGTCGCGGTTCGAGCGCGTGCCCACGGTCTTGATGCGGATGGCGTTATTGCGGCTGCCGCCGACGTTGTGAAAAAGGTAAGCCGGGCCGCCGTTGTTGGTCAAGAGCACGTCGGGCGCGCCGTCGTTATCGATATCCGCGTGCGCCGCGCCGCGCGCCACGAATTTCCGTGTAAAGCCCAACGCCTTGCCGGTTTCCTGAAACCGATCATTGCCTTCGTTATGGAACACCAGGGGAAGTTGGGTGTAAGCGACCTGGGGCTGGATGCGGTTAATGTCGGGCTCGATGTGTCCGTTGGCCACGAAGATATCCTCGCGGCCATCGAGGTCGTAATCAAAGAAGAAGATGCCGAACGAGAGTGAGAGCAGGCTGGCGCGCCCCAGGCTGGAAGAAGGTGCGATGTCGATGAAGAAGCGGTTCCCCTCGTTATGGTAGAGGCCCAGCATTTGGTTCGAGAAATTGCCGATCGCCAGGCTGGGATAACCGGAGCGGTCGAAATCGACAGCGTCGATGCCCATTGCCCCGCGCGCGATGCCGTCTTCGCTGAAGGCAATGCCCGCCTGCACGGCTTGTTCGGTAAAGGTACCGTTACGGTTGTTGTGGTAGAGCTTGTTGCGCTCGGTGTCGTTGGAGACGGCGAGGTCCGGCCAGCCGTCGCGGTCGTAATCGACCACCGCCACGCCCAGAGATTTGCTGGTGGGGTCGTAGATGCCCGCCTTTTGGGTGACGTCCTCAAAGCGCCCGTTGCCCAGGTTGTGGAACAGCCGGCAGGTATCGCCCTTGTAGGCTTCCGGCGTGCAATAGGACTTGTGGCGTCCGTCGAGTGAGCAGTACAGGTCGTCCTTCTCCTGCCACTTCACGTAGTTGGTCACGAAAAGATCGAGCTTGCCGTCCCGGTCGTAATCCACCCAGGCGGCGCTGGCTCCAAAGCCCGCGTTATTGACGCCCGCCGCTTGCGTTACGTCCTTGAAGTGGCCGTGCTCGTTGTGGAAAAGACGGGCTTCGCCGAGGCCGGTTACGTAAAGATCGTCCCACCCGTCGTTGTCGTAATCGCCCACGGCAACGCCCATGCCGTACATTTCCACGTCCAGCCCCGCCTTCGCGGTAACGTCCGTGAACGTGCCGTTGCCGTTGTTGCGGTAAAGCTTCATCGTCGTGCGGCGCGCTTTGTGGCCGGGAAAATCCGCGCCGTTGATCAGCAGAATGTCAGGATTGCCGTCATTGTCGTAATCGATAAAGGCGCAGCCCGCGCCCATGGTTTCCGGCAGGAATTTCTTGCCGAAGGCGCCGGTGTTATGGACAAAGTTAATCCCGGCTTGTTGGGTGATGTCTGTGTAGTGAACACCCGTATCGGCGGCGGGCGCGGGCCCCGACGCCGAGGCAGGGGAGGCGAGAGAATGCCGGAACAGAGGCACGAGAAGGCCGCTGAGAACCACCAGCCCGATTGCAAGCCTTGTGGGTGTGGGAGACGAACGGTGAAAGGTCATAGTTATCGAAGTTATCTGCCGAGGCTCGCGCCCGAAAACCAAGAATTTTTTTCCCTCGCCCCCTTGGGGGAGAGGGGGGACCGCAAGGCGGTGGGTGAGGGGGTCGGCATCAACACGGGCACGACTCGCCAGAGCATTAAGAGCAAGTCTAACGGCAAATTGCAATAGGCAAAGTGCAAAAGTGAAAACCCGTCCCCCCAATATCCTTGCTATGTAGACAAGGAATTACGGGCTTGGTTTATTCGCGACAGTCTTGACCCCCTCACCCGTCCCGCCCCGGCTGGCGAGAGCGCCGGTTGCGAGCCACCCTCTCCCCCAAGGGGGTGAGGGGAAAGTATTTCTTCGCGTTGGTTCTGTTCTGGAGAGCCCAATGTTCATCTACATTTGTGCTATCGCGGGGGTCGTCCGAACTCTGAACGGATGTCGCCACTACCGTGGCTCAAGCGCAACTCCGCGCCGCGTGCCCTGTCAGCATGGAAGTGGAAAGCCGTAGTACGCGTTCGTATTCAGCTCGTCCGACCAAATCCTTCTAATGCGCGGATTCCGACAAAACACAATCATGCCATTCCACCAAGCGCTCTAAACTTGGGGGTAGATGTACCCCTTCGTGTAATATAAATACTCTTCAGCACAAAGATTGAAGTACTTATAGAGGGTGTCGATGTCCTCTTTTTCTAATTGATCTTCCACATTTTCTAGGCGAATCCGATTCAGATCCTTGTTCAACCTGTCGAACCTTTTATTGAACTCGCCGAATAGCTCGCGGAACAAACGCACTTCTTCTAGCTGATGCTTTTGGAGAGTATACGCAATCGTAAGTAGTCCACCGATCACAGAGACAGGCGCTGGCCAATTCGAGGTTTTGTAATAGTGGATCGGAACATAGATGGCCGCTGCCACCAAGGCAACTACGATTATTGGGACCCATTCATAAACCAGGAACTTCACTTTGATTCGAAAGCGATGAATTCTATGCATCGGTTTCTATTCTCCTACTTCCCCCCCTTTCCCGCCTGCGCTATATTCTCGCGCGCGGGTGGCGCATACATTGCTTTTCATGTATGCGGTCCGGCAGCACGCGCAGCCTGTCGGTCCATCGTTCTAGGGCTTGCCGTCTTGGCTACTTAACGGTCGCTGACATAGAAGGTAATGTCGGCGCCACCCGCGGCACAAACTGCGCCTCCGCCGCTCGCTGTGCGGAAAGGCTTCGCCTTTCCGTCGCGTCTGTCACTTGACCAACCCCCTCCGCGCCGTCTGCCCCGAGGCATCGGGGCAGACGGCGCGGAGGAGGAGAAAGGGAGCGGACTGAGCCGGAAAGCCAGAGGCTTTCCGCACTAACCCCTGCGGGGTTTCAACGGCAGCCGGCACCGATCCCAACATGGTTATGGCACGGCATCCTGAGCCAAATCGCCAATCGTCGTATGCTGTCTCCTATTCTCTGCGGCCTGCTTCCTGCTCTCTACATACTGCCGGCTGTTATTTGCTTGCTGCTTACCGCTTTCTGCTTTCCGCATACTGGCCGCCGCTCGCTGCCTACTGCCTTCTGCATACTGCCTACTGTCCTTAGCTGTCCCCAGCGCTACCGACACATGCTCATGCACGGGCTGCGCTTCATTGTTGTCATCGGGGTGCGTGAGCTTGAAGGGACCCGTGATGGCGAGCGAGGATTCATCCGCCTTGAAGCGCATGTAGAGCTTTTCCTCGCGGGTGGCCAGGTCGTCGTTATTCAAGCCGCGATAACAGAGCATGAGATTGTAGTGCGCTTCGAGGTCTTCGGGATCGACGGCGAGCGTCTTCTCGAGTTGTTCAACGGCCTCGCGATATTTGCGCTGGAGGAAGAGCACGCGGCCCATCTGGTTGCGCACCACTCGGTCGCGCGGGTATTGCGCCGCGGCCTTCGAGAATTCATCGAAGGCCTGGGGATACTGCCCGTCCGCCTTGAACGCGAGCCCTCGGAAATAGTGCGCGCTGGCCAGGTCAGGATTCACGGCGAGGGCGCGTTCCAGAACCGGCTTCGCGGCCTCGATGTTGCCTTCTTGAATCCGCGCGCGCGCGATGTTCACCCATCCGTCGGCATATTGCGGTTCGAGTTTCGTTACGGTTTCAAACGCCCGCTCCGCCCCCTTCAAATCGCCCTGCAGCAGCAGACCGATGCCATAGTCGTTCCAGCGTTCGCGGTCTTTAGGATTGAACGCCAGATTTTCCGCGAACGGCGGCGCGGTTTTTGCCACCACTGGAATCGTGACGGTGTTCTGGCTCATCACCACCGTCGGCACGTCGGGAATTTGCCGGGGGTTGGCGGAAACACCGGCGAGATCGCCTTGAAAAACCCAATGCCCGTCGTCATGGTCCTTGGCGACATCGGGATGGGGTTCGGCAGGATCGCGGACGCCGGCAAAGGCCCACCGGGTATTCCACCAGGAAAACTTGCGATAGTTGAGCTTGGCGGTCAGCGTAATCACGTCACCACAATCCTGGGGAATCTTCAAGCGGTAATGAGAAGTGTCGGCGGCGCCGGGAGGAATCAGGTGCGCATACATGGTGGCGCGCGTAGACCAGGCGTTGCGCTTGTTGATGGGATTGCCGTGCGCGTCGAGTTGCAGCGAGCGATAAAAGTGCGCCCCAGGCTCGACAGGTCCGTGGCCGTTGTCCGCGCCCGCGCCGCTCCAGAAAATAATGCGGCCGTGATTATCGCGCGCTTGGAGCTCCACCCAGCAATCGAAAGCGTCCACGGTTCCGCCCGGAAAGAAGTGGCCAACCTTGCGCGTGCGGACCACCACTTCCACGCGCACCGTGTCGCCGCGGCGCACGCTGGCCTGAACTCGGCCCAACGGCGCGATGAGCGGGGCAACCGGCAAGCCGCTCACTCCGGCGCCGGCAAGTCCGGCGGAGGATTCTTCCCCCACCGCAAAGGTGCTGGAAAGCTGGGGCCCTTCCCCCCGCTTCGCCGCCGTAACTTCTTCCGGGTTTTCCGCGGGCTCCTGCGCCAGGGCGAAGATATCGACGCTCACGACGCCTTTTAGGAAATCCTCCACGGCGGCCACTTGCCCTTGGTCGCCGTAGGAGGTTGGCACCGCGGTGTTGGCGGCGGCAAAACGGTGCGAGTGCACGAAGCCGTGGATGTTGCCGAAATCCTGCGAAGGCACCAAAGGCATGTGGCAGTCCCCGCAATTTTGCGGCTTGGGGGGATAGTAAAACGAGCGCGCCCCCTGGCCCGAAACGCCGCTGGCCTGCCAGTTGTCGTAATCGTTGAAGCCGCGAATCCAGCGATAGTTGTTCACCGGAACGTCCAGGTGAACCTTGTGGCACACGGAGCAGAACTCGGGAAGCAACTTCGGGTCACGATGGAACGGCTTCAAGAAAGCATTGCGATGCGGCTTGGGATCGAGTTTGACAGCGTAATTGTGCAGGGCGACCAGCAGAGGGTTTTTGCTGGAGGCCAACGAATCAAGCGGCGGGTAATCCATCACGTAACCGCCCTGCCCCATGGTGTTGTTGACGTGCACAATCGAATGGCACGACATGCAGCCCAGGCCATTCTGCGCCTCTCGCGTGTGGAGGATTTCGCGGATGGGGTGCTTCTGCATCTTGTCGGCAAAGGCGATGGCGTGGTCGTGGCAACCGGCACACCACATCGAGGGCTTGATGCCGTTGACGTCCTGCATGTACTCGATGGATTTGCGGTACCACTGGTTGTTGAACGATGCCATGTGGTGCATCGAGCTTTGCCATTGATTGTAAATATCCGCGTGGCAGGGTTTGCAGGATTCCGAATCCATGAAGAACTGCGAGGTGATGGGCTTGCCGTCAGTGGTGGTGGCGGAACTCGGGAACAGCAGACTCGTGGGTCCGCCGCCTTCTCCCTCCATGCTGAGTGGCGGCGTGTCCGGATTGCGGATCAGGTATTGCGGGTTGGGGCGGAGGCGATGGTAACTCGCCACTCCGCCATAAAAGAGCGCCGAGATAACCGCCACCGCTGCGGCCCAACGCCAGGCTTGCTTTTGAGCGGGCCGGGCGCATGCTTCGTGGGCGCGCACATGCAAGACTACCAATAAGAAGAACAACCCGGCGATCGAGGCCCCCACGTGTACGTAAAGCGCCAGGCTGTGCGGGCGGGTCATTCCAACAAATAGAAGGTAAACGCCGCAAACTGCGGCCAGGGTGAGGAAAAAGCCCGTGAGCCTTCCGGCCGTGCTCGAGCGGCGGTCAGAGACCGCCACAGCCTCTGCATATGCGAAAAATTGGGGTTTGCGGACGAGAAAGATCACCATCAGAATTCCGGCGATGATCCCCAGCAAGGGATGGAGGAGTGCGTTGGCCACATACAATAGCGAAGGATCGCCGAACGCGGCCAGATAGGCGCTGTTCGCGACGAGGAAGAGACCGAGGATAAGAAGCCACTTGGCTGCGCCCGGGAGGCGCGAAGGGTTGTTCTCCATCAAGCTTGAACCTGTTAGCCCTGAGTCCAAAACTTATGCGGCCGCGAAATCAAAGGACGGCCGCGTCTATACAGAGCGACATGATTTGTAGTGGCGCTCGAAGCCTGTCCTACCATGCGCCAGGGCAGGCTTCGAGCCCCGTCACAACTTTTACCGCTCTCTATAGTTTCAAGTATACGGGCCGATTGCCCAATAACTTTATTGTACTACTACCCCAATTTTTTCCAATGATGGGGCGCCCCGCCTTTTGAAGGTAATCTTATGCCTCAAAGGGCGCCGGGGCCCATAGAGAGAAGATGCAATCCGACTCACAAAGGCATACCCACAGATAGCTGGAAAGAAACTGGGCCCGCGCGGCACTATCGCGATCATGCCGCCCATCATACGCGGAAGTGCGGCGGGTGAGGGGCTTCCCTTAAGGCTAAAAACACCTGATGTTGGTACTTGGCCATATGTCTGCCTGTTCGCGTCCAGGCCGTTCGCGCCTATAATGACGAAGCGGGCCAAGGGGGTGTGTGCGTTCCTCCTTCCGTTCGCATCTAACCCGGCGTGGGTGCTAACATGCTTTCTCCCTTGCCAAGCCGCTGTCTGCTTGCCGCTGCGCTTTTGCTGAGTGTGCTGGCGGCGCCGCGCGTGGCGTGGGCTACTCTCAAGCTCTGCATGAAAGACGGCAGTTACCAGATGGTTTCCAGCTACGAAGTTCACGGCGACCGCGTGCGCTATTTCAGCATCGAGCGCTCGGAGTGGGAAGAGATACCCACATCCTTGGTGGATTTTGACGCCACCAAGCGCGCGCAGGAAGAGACCAAAGCCACGGAGAAAAAGCAACTCGAGGAAGCCAAGGAAGTCGAACAGGAGCGCTTTTACAAGCCCCCGGACCAGGGGATGGAAGTGGCCCCCGGCATGCGCCTTCCGGGGGACGATGGAATCTTCACCGTTGACGGACGCCGCCTGGTGCGACTGGCGCAGTCGGTGGCCGAACCGGTCACCGACAGAAGGCGGGCCGCCATGGTGCTGGCCGTTCCCCTGCCGGTGGTGAAAACCCGTTCGCTCGTGGTCCTCGACGGCGCCAAAGCGACGATTCGGTTGAACGATCCGTTGCCGGTCTTTTACGTCCAATCCGCCGGCGGCCTTGGCGCGAAACTCGAATTGGTACGCCTGAAACCGGGAAAAGAATCGCGCGTGGTCGAGGATGTGGAAACTAGCCGAGGGAAAAGCGGCAAAGCCACCGAAGAGCGCACCATGGTGTCGCTGGAACGTAAGCAGGTGGCGCCCAACATCTATACCCTGAAACCTTTCCAACCCTTGGAGGCCGGGGAGTATGTGCTGGGTGAGGTGGTTGACGATAAACTCAGTCTGGATGTCTGGGACTTCGGGTACGAAAAATGGGAAGTGGTGAAGTGAGCGGGTCATCGCGAGATCGGGTGATTGAGTGATTTTGCGATTTTCGAATTTAGCGAATGGATTCATCTTCTCACGTGAAAATGTCGATGGCCGGAGCGGGCTAGTGTGTCACGCGGCGTTAGATTGTCAGACCTCCACGCCTTCGGACCTTGCCTTTTAATTGTCACTCGCCACCCGTCACTTGTCTCTGCTCTTGTCATCCCGCGCCTCCGGATCGGTAAGAGCAAGTCAAAAAGCAAAACGCAAAAGTCAAAGTTATAAAACCTGGGCAGCCGGCGATTCCGCCGCCCATGGCGCTGTCATCCTGAGCAGCAGCGAAGGATCTCGCTCTGCCAGCATTTCTCACGACGATATGGGAAGGATGGGGCATTAACGGTTTCGGAAAACCCAAAGGCGCTGTCATTCTGAGGAGCAGCGGCGGTCCTGAGCCTTGCGAAGGAAGAATCTCGCATTGCCTTGAAAATTCTCAAAGCGAGATCCTTCGCGTAGTTTACCCTGAGCGGGAGAGCGAGATTCTTCGCTGCGCTCCGCAGAAACTCGACGCGTAACTCCTTGTCATTCGCGGGTGTAGCGCGGACCTGTTTTTTAGGTCCGCGGCTCGTCCCCGATGGACAAGGAAAAGCCGCGGACCTAAAAGACAGGTCCGCGCTACTCTTCCTCGGTCCGAGTTTTCACCGATCACGGGCAACTGTAAGGCTGTCAATGCTCAGAATGACAGCGAACGGCCTCAGGATGAGAGCATTGTCGGGCTTTTCCGCAGGCTGTTCAGCCCCGCCTTTCCCCCAGCCCTCAAAAGGGCTCCAGATTAGTGGGGAATCCGGGTTATCCCCTTTCCTTTCAACGAGTCATAAGCTTTATCGCGTAAGTCGTTTATTTTCATCAACTCATCCAGAGCATCTTTTTTTCCCCTTTGTTTTCAATAACTCATCCAGGGGACTCTTCATTTTTAACATCTTTTGGGTCAGCGCCTCCGTCCCGAGTTCCACCGGCACAACTTCCTTGTTTTCAAGCACTTGATTTATTGCGCCGATCATCGAGATTCCCCCAATTCTCATTTAACTTACTGTGTTTTCATCAACTCATCCGGATCCAGAACGTGTTCAGGAGAAAGCCCCCGCGGTTAGTCTGCCGCCCGCTGCCTTCGGCCCGTTGCCAGTCTCCTACGCTAGTATAAACACAATCACGGGATTTGTCAAGGCACACGGGAGCCTATTTGATAGCCCAACGATAAGGCAATAATTCACGATCCAGGGTCTAGACGAAAATTCTAAACAAATCGTCGAGAGGTAGTCTCCCAAGGCGCCTGCCGGGCGGTGCAGTGCCCGTCGCGGCTGGAAGGCCGCCGATTTTAACGGCGGACGGGTTTTCCACGGCGACGCGCATTGGGCGCGGCGGCAAAAAGAGAACGAGCACTTTTGACCAGACGTACGAGCAATACTAGGCTGATCCGCAGACTCCCCACACGGTATAAGGATACTGGGTTCAAGAAGTCTAAATACATGGGAGCGTTATTGAAGTGACGGGGAAGAGTTTCACGATTTCCAAACGCCGCGGCGCGGGAAAGGTCCACACGCCAGGAGCATGGTGGGCGCGAGGACGCTGGTGGCTGGTCGTTGGAGCCTCGCTCATCGTCATCGCCGGCATCGTGGTGATTGTGTTGGCCTGCAAATGGCCCTACACACAGCAGGCGGTTACCAAGGCGCTCCAGGACCGATTCGCCCGTAACGTCCAGATCCGCAGCTTCCGCAAAACCTTTTTTCCGCCGGGGTGCGTGGCAGAAGGGGTCAGTTTACTGCACCGGCAACGCAAGGACCTGCCGCCTTTGATCACGGTCCAGACGCTGATCATTCGCGGAAGCTACAATGGCCTTTTACGGATTCATAAGAGTGTGGACGAGGTCGAGGTGAAGGGGTTGCACGTGCTAATACCGCCGCCGGGGCCGAGCGGCCAGCCGTCGAGTGTGATGCCGTTGACGACCAGCACCACGGGCGCCACCATCACGATTGGCGAGATCGAGACGGACGGCGCTCTGTTGGAGTTTATGCCCCGGCGGCCGGGCCAGGAACCCTTCATTCTTAAGGTTCATCGGTTGACGTTGGACAATGTCGCTGAGAAAGGGGTCATTCCTTACCATGCAGCGTTGTTAAATACCGAGCCGCCAGGGGAAATCCGGTCGGAGGGTAAGATCGGCCCCTGGAATGAGAATGACCCCGGCAGTACTCCGGTGACAGGTTCCTACACTTATCAGCATGCGAACCTGGCGGTATTCGAGGGTATTTCCGGCATCCTATCGTCCCAAGGGAAGTTTAGCGGTACCATCGGCCATATCGATACCAACGGCGAAATCGACGTGCCTGACTTCCGCTTATCCGGAAGCAGCCACACCGTTCACCTGGATTCGAAATTCCAGGCGGTTGTGGACGGGACGAATGGAGACACCTCTCTTCAGAGCGCGGACTCGCACTTTCAGCGGACCACGGTGACGTCGAAGGGTAGCGTAGCCGGGCGCAGCGGCGAGCACGGAAAAACCGTTCGGCTGGAGATGACCGTGAATGGAGGCCGCATTGAGGATTTGTTGTTTCTCATTACGGACGAGAAACGCCCGTGGATGACCGGCAGTATCAACCTGCGGGCGAAAGTACAGGTGCCGCCGGGGCCTCAGGGATTTTTGCGGAAGCTGGATCTTGACGGCAACTGCGGCATTGCCGGCGAACGCTTCACGAACCCAGACATCCAGCATCCCGTAAATGCCTTAACCCAAAGTGCGCGCGGCGAGGATATGAAGGAGCAAGCCGAAGACCCGGAAACGGTGCTCTCGCAGTTGAGCGGGCAGGTCGCGGTGAAAAATGGCGTCGCAACTCTATCCAACGTCTCTTTCAGCGCTCCCGGCACGCGGGCGCAGATTCAAGGCACCTACAACCTGTTGGACCGAAAAGTTGATCTCCATGGAATTTTGTACACCGACGGAAAGCTGTCTGACACCACGTCGGGATTCAAAGCGCTGGTATTGAAGGCCGTCAGTCCGTTCCTGAAACAGAAGTCCGTCACGGTTCTCCCCTTCGCCATTACCGGCACATCTCCGCACCCTTCGTTTGGGTTGGATTTCACTGCTAAACGACGGGAATCGGCGCTCCTCGTGCCTAGCCCGTGAGCCACTGCAATTCTTGCGATTTGCCAAATACGGTCCGCCCCCCCATTTGCCAACCCGAATTTCTCACCATGCTTTTGGAAGGGCGGGGCTTCACAGGCTGCGGAAAAACTCGTCAATACTGTCATTCTGAGCATTGACAGACGTTCGGCTGCCCAGGATGGGCAGAAACTCGGGCCGAGGAAGGGTAGCGCAGACCTGTTTTTTAGGTACGCGGCTTTTCCTTGTCCATCGGGGACGTGCCACGGACCTAAAAAACAGGTTTGCGCTACGCCTGCTGAATTCCAAGGACTTACGCGTCGAGTTTCTGCAGAGGAGCCGTAGGCGGTCCTGAGCATCGCGAAGGAAGAATCTCTCATTGCCTTAACAATACTCGGGGCGAGATTCTTCGCCTGGCTCAGAATGACAGCGAACGGGCTCAGGATGACAGCAGGGGAGCGTTTTCCGCAGCCTGTGAAGCCCCGCCCTTCCATCAGCCCGGTACAAGCGAGGTGAGAAATGCAGGCGAGGCTTACAATCCAATTATGGTAATGCTGGACACGAGGGGGAGCAAACCTCGGGAGAGATGTTGCATCATATTCTTTGGGACTGATGTTTATGACGCGGGGACGCCAGACGCACAGGAGTAAAACGATGAGACGTGGATTCCGGCTAATATGTTTCTTGGCAGGCACATTGGCATTTGGGGTATGCGGCTGGAGCCAATCGCGCCCAACCCCGACCTTGGCGGAGACCCAGAAAACCACTTCCCCAGTAAAGGGAGAAGCAGCCCCGGGAAAACAAATTGGAAAGGGTGGAGAGGACATTGGCAAGGGCGTCGCCAAAGGCACCGGGGCCTTAGCTAAGGGTACGGCGGGGAGTGTCGCGAATCTGGCACATGGGAATTTCTCGGGCGCTGGAGCGTCACTTGGCAAGGGAGTCGGCGGGATGGGCAAGAACGTAGCCGTGGGTACCGGAAAGGGAACATACAAGGTCGGCAAAGGACTGGGCGGGGAATTCAAGAGGTTGGGCAAGAAGTTATAGCACGAGGGCGAATAAAACCAGAAACAATAAGCGTAGCCAGGGTTTCGCCAAAGTCGCGGACGTCGCATACCTCTATAGCCATGAACGCACCACCGGCGGAGAAATCCCTCGCCCCCCGCCTTGCGGTCCCGCCTCTTCCCAAGGGAGAGGGAGAGAAATCAAATCACAGCCCTCTCGCAGGGGAGAGGGTGCCCGACGGAGGAGGGCAGATGAGGGGTCACTTTCAATCCCATTAGACTTTGACGGCGCCCTGACGCGTAACCTTTCCAGCCCACAAGTTTTTCACGCGCTTACGGCTATCGCGGGTCATGCTTTCCGAAGGGGAGATAACCAAAGGGTCGAGTTCGGCCACGAGGCCGAAGGCAGATTCAGGATTGCAGCGATTAGATTTTCTGCGGCTGGGGCAAGGCGTTGGTCACGGGACGGTTTTTGTTAGCTTGCTTTTCGGCGTACATGCGAGCATCGGCTTCCGCGACATCCTTATCTGGCGCTTGGCCTGTCACGTGGAGGTACAAGCCCAAGCTGACGGAGATCGGCAAGTCACCCACCCGGCTGCTTTGGTCCCATTCGGCGACCTTGATATGGATGCGCTCGCGCACAACCTCCCCTCCCTTCTCGTCAGTTTCAGGGAGCAGGAGGAGGAACTCATCTCCCCCATAACGGATGATATAATCGGATCCACGCACACAGGATTTCAAAATGGTGGCAATCTGCGAAAGCACGTAGTCGCCCATCAGGTGGCCGTAGCGATCGTTGACTTGCTTGAAGTTGTTCAGGTCGCACATGATGAGCGCCAGGCTCCGGTTGGTGCGCTCGGCGCGGGAGATCTCGCCTGCCAGGAGTTCGCGCAGGAAGCCGCGGGTGAATACGTTGGTCACCGCGTCGATCATACTGGCGGCCTGCTCCTGTTGCGAGGCCATGTACTGCTGGAGGTTGGTCAGCCGAAGCCCTCGGACCTCGATGTCCCGGCGGACGTAAACGAGAGAGGCCAGCACGGTAGCCACCATGATGACGAAAAGAACCTGGGGGGAGAGACTGAGATGCAAGCCGCCGTCATACCAGAAGTGGCGGGGGAAAAAGAAAGATAAAACTCCCAGGATAAGAACGACACCCGCAAAGATGATGAGAGTCCAGAATTCCCTCTTCTGCGATTCCAGCCGCATAAGCTCCGCTTGAATACGCGCCTGCGGGCCGACTCGTTCGATATTCGGCAAATTTCTCATGTTTTCCACACAGAACCGTTAGACCCTGAAAAATGATGCGCGAGACCGGGCAAACTCCCCTGCGCTCCTAATTATACGAAAATAAGGCAAGAATGCAAGCAGGAAAGATAACAATGTGATTATCAGTAATTGCCGTGAACAATAAATAAAACGACAACACTGCAACCCTATACCACGTTCAAAAGGTCATCTTTTCCGCGACGGTTTTGGCCTGGGTAAAGAGCAGCAGGTAGTCGTTGCCACCCGCCTTGGAATCCGTCCCTGACATGTTGAAACCTCCGAAGGGGTGGGCGCCCACCAGTGCCCCCGTGCATTTTCTATTGAGATAGAGGTTTCCCACGAAAAATTCTTCCGTGGCTTTTTCCAGCTTGCGCCGGTCATTGGTATAAACGGCGCCTGTCAGTCCGTAATCCGTGTTATTGGCGATGGCCAAGGCCTCATCAAAACTGCCGGCACTGATCACCGCCAGGACCGGCCCGAAAATTTCTTCCTGGGCGATGCGCGCGCTAGGGGAAACATCGGCGATCACCGTCGGCTGAATAAAGAACCCCGCCCCGGCGGATTCACCGCCGCCGGCAACCAGGCGGCCCTCGGTCTTTCCCACCTCGATGTATTGCAAGATCGCTTTCTTGGCTTTGGCGTTGATGACGGGGCCCATATAGTTTTCCGCACGCTCGGCGGGGCCCACCGTAATCTGCTCCACGCGCTGGCGGAGTTTTTGCAGGAAATCATCGTAGACCGGCCGCACGACGATAGCTCGCGAGCAGGCGGAGCACTTCTGGCCTTGATACCCAAAGGCCGAGGCCACCACACCTTCGACTGCCTCATCCAGGTCCGCATCGCTATCCACCACAATTGAGTCCTTGCCTCCCATCTCCGCAATGACACGTTTTACCCAAACTTGTCCGGGCGCGGTCTTGGCCGCCAACTCATTAATGTGCAGGCCGACATCCTTGGATCCCGTGAAAGCCACGAAGCGGGTGCGGGGGTGCCCAACCAGAGTATCTCCCACCACGCCCCCTGGGCAGGGCAGGAAATTTACCACGCCGGGGGGCATACCCGCTTCCTCCAGGGCCTCAAAAAACTTGTAGGCGATGGCCGGGGCGTCACTCGAGGGCTTCATCACCACCGTGTTGCCGGTCACGATCGACGCCATGGTCATTCCCACCAGAATCGCCAGGGGAAAGTTCCAGGGTGGAATCACAATGCCCGCGCCGAGGGGAATGTAGCGCAGGAGGTTCCTCTCTCCGGGAACCGGAGTGAGAGGCTGCGGTCCCGCTAAGCGCAGTGCGGCGCGGGCGTAAAACTCAATGAAATCGATGGCCTCCGCCACATCTGCGTCCGCTTCCGGCCACGTTTTTCCGACCTCGTAAACCAGCCGGGCTTCGTAGTAATACTTGCGCTCCAATAAAATCTTGGAGGTCCTCAGCAGCAGGTCCACGCGCTTCTGCACGGGCGTGCGGCTCCAGGTCTTGAAAGCCTCGTCGGCGCTGCGCACCGCACGGTCCGCCAGCGCCGCGTCGGCCTGGGAAAACACTCCTACCACCTGGTCCGGGCGGCTGGGATTATAAGAGTTAAGTTTCTCCTGGGTTTTGATGCGCTGGCCACCGATCACCAGATCGTGTTCGCGGCCCAACTCCTCGCGTATTTCCTCCAGCGCATACTCCATTCGGCGGCGATGGGCAGGATTGTTTTTGAAATCGCTCAAAGGTTCGTTCTTGAAATCGGGGAGCGGCATAAGGGTGCCTCCACTAGTTATTCATAGGACGTCCACTCGTACCCTGGCGCCCACCGAGGCGAGGGCACGGTCGCGCGTCACCAGCGGGGAGTCAAGCACCTCAGCGAGAGCCAGATAAGCCGCGTCATAGGCTGTTACGTTATGCCGCATTTGCCAGATGCGGGGAAGAAGGATGAAGTGGGGATAGCGATTGAGCGGCAAGTCGGAGAGATCTTTGAGAGCCTCGGCGCCCCGGCCGGCGGACATCACCCCGAAGCGAAAGTAGCGGCGCAGGACCTGGGCGATTTCGACATCGAGAAGGTGAGGAGCGTGCAGCGTCTCACCGGCGGCAAAGATACGGCGGCTCACACGTGATGCCACCGGTGTCTGGAGCAGAACCTCAAGGATCACTGAAGCGTCAACGACGATCAATGTTTATTCCTCTCGGCGCGTGCGGCGGCCACGGGGGTGGGACGCGGCCGAACCGGCCGACGCCCGGCGAGGCGCCTCCGGATCTCATCAAGAGTCGGCCGCTCCAGCGACTGGCGTATCTCTCGGAGCAGAAAATCTGAGAGCGAGGTGCCTTCGAGCGCTGCTCGCGCCTTGATCTCTCGATGCAGGTCGGAAGGTACGTTTCGGATCTGGACCATCGTTGACATGTGATCAGGATACTTCCATGCGAAACACAGGTCAAACGCACGAGGGACTGTAGTTCTCCCCCCTACGCTCCGATAACCGGATTGGTGAGGGTTCCGATCCCCTCCACCGTCACGCTCACCGTGTCGCCGGCTTTCAAGAAAATCGGGGGGGTTCGAGCAAATCCCACGCCGGGAGGCGTACCGGTAGAGATCAAATCCCCCACCTCCCAGGTGACCGATTGGGAGAGATAGCTGATCAGGAAGGGAACCTTGAAGATCAGGTTGCTCGTGTTGGAATCCTGAAGGGTTTCGCCATTGAGCGTCAAGGATATCCGCAGGTTGTTGGGATCAGGTACTTCATCCGGAGTTACAATCCACGGACCCGTCGGGGCGAAGGTGTCGCAACTCTTCCCCCGGTACCACTGTTTGTCGCTAAACTGCATGTCGCGCGCACTGACGTCATGTAAGATTGTGTAGCCGGCAATATATTTGTGAGCATCGCTCTCAGAGATACGGCTCCCGCGCTTGCCCATCACTACGGCGAATTCCGCCTCGTAATCCACCTGGGTGGAGTTGGGAGGTAGCTTGATGGGATCGCCAGGCCCGCAGATGGTATTGTGGGATTTCAGGAAAAAAATCGGCGCGGAAGGAGGCTCCTGACCGCCCTCGCGCGCGTGGTCGGCGTAATTGAGGCCGATGCAAGTGATCTTTTGCGGGTGCGCGATGGGCGCGCGCAGCTTGGCGCTGCGCAACGGGGTGAATAAGCCCTTGGGGACCTTCTTGTGTACCTCACCGGCGCGTGCCACAATGACTCCCAGCGCTTTACGATATCTTTCTCCGAGCCCCAGAAGTTCCATCATGTCTCGCGGCGGCCTGCCCAGCTTACGCAGCACCTCCGCCGCCCCTGCCAGCTTGGCATTGGCAATCAGGCCTTTGGCAATCAAGCTAAAGGCCGCGGCCACATCCACGACGAATTCGCCTTGCACCACTCCCAAACGGGATTCTTTCCCGGATTCAAAAGTTACCAGTCTCACTGTTAAGGTCTCCTCTCGGTGGCAAAATCGGTTTCAAGCATCATGTAGCGCTGACCGTTAGGTCAGCACAACGGGATCCCAACAGACCTGCCGACCTAAAGGTCGGCGCTACCATTTCTTTCATCAACTCGCCTACGTGCCCCTTACTCCCCTCTGCACACCGCAAGTTGACGGGAGGCAGCGGGCGGTCCTGCCGCGGCACTTAATCACCGGGCGCTAGAGCTTCTTCCAGCGATCGTGAAAGGCCTCCGGCGCAAGCGCGGGAAAGTCCCGCTCCTTGGTCCATTGCGAGGCAGGGTACGCCGGAATTTTGCGAATCCATCCCTGGCGCGCCAGCAGGACTTGCCCCCAGCGAGCGAACCGGCTGCCCAGCGCATACACGGCGGGATGGCGCATTCCCCAAGCCCACAGCCGGAACATCAGCCGCTCCGAAAGCAGCGCCTGTGAGTGTTGGGGAGCGTGTTCCTGCGCCTCGGCGCGCAAATGCAGGAGGAGGTCGGGAATGTTGATTTTCACGGGGCAAACTTCCCGGCAGGCTCCACACAGTGAGGAGGCAAAAGGCAATTCCCGAGCTTGGGCGATGCCGACAATCTCCGGGGTGACCAGCGCCCCGATGGGGCCGCTATAAACCCCCCCGTAAGCGTGCCCGCCAATCTTGCGATAAACCGGACAAGTGTTCAGGCACGCCCCACAGCGAATGCAATACAGCATCTCGCGCATCTTGGGATCGGCCAACGACTTGGTGCGGCCATTGTCCACCATTACCACGTGCATTTCCTGCGGACCATCTTCCCCCTCACGGCGCGGCCCGGTCAGGAGTGAAGTGTAGCTGGTAAGCTTTTGGCCGGTCCCGGAGCGGCCGAGCAGCCGCAGAAAAATCCCCAGGTCGGCGAGCCGGGGGATAAGCTTCTCGATCCCGACCAACGCGATGTGCACCCGCGGAACGGTGGTGCACATGCGGATGTTCCCTTCGTTCTCAACCGTGACCACAGTTCCCGTCTCAGCCACGGCGAAATTGGCGCCGCTTACTCCCACGCCGGCCTTCTGGAACATTTCGCGCAACGCCCGGCGGGCAATGGCGGTGAGTTCCTCGGGCACGATCGTGGGCTCGGATTTAACGTGTTCCACAAACAAATCAGAGACGTCCTCGCGGGTTTTGTGGATGGCGGGGGCCACGATGTGTGCGGGCCGATCCCCTGCCAACTGAATAATGAATTCGCCCAAATCGGTCTCAATGGCGCGAATTCCCACCGCTTCGAGTGCGTGGTTCAGTTCCACTTCCTCGCCGACCATGGTCTTGGCTTTCACCACTTCCCGCGCCGCTGATTGCTGCACGATCTCCACTACAATCCTGCAAACGTCGGCGGCCGTGGGGGCCCAGTGCATCTTGCCACCGTTGCGTTCCACGCTGTCGGCGAACTGGGTGAGGTAGTAATCGAGGTTCTCGATGGTGTGGCGCTTCACCGCGCGTCCCGCATCGCGGAGGCGCTCGAAGCCGGGAACCTCGCCGATCGCGTTCAGCCGGTGCGTAAACAAGCGGACGGTGGAAGAGCGGTAGGCCTCCGCCAAGCGCGGATTGGCGATGGTTTCGCTTCCAATCTTGTGAATTTCGTTACTGTGACCTTCCGGGGATTGAGTCATCGGGTCATCTGGCCATCGGTCGTTGAAAAGCTGTCAGTTGTCCGCGGTCGGTTGTCCGTTGGAATAGATACGCGGAGATCGAAAGCATTAAGCCACTGACGACTGACAACGGACCACGGACAGCTTTAAATGGCCCGGTGACCCGATGGTCCAATGACCCGATCTCCATTATTTATCTTGCGTCGCCAAAATCTCCGCTAAATGCATCGTCTTGAGCGGCAATCCCTGTCGGTGGATCAGGCCGGCCAGATGCATCAAGCAGCCGCCGTCAGCAGCCACCAGGTATTCAGCCCCGGTCTCGGTGGCAACGCGAATCTTGTCCTGCCCCATGGGCACCGAGACTTCCGGAAATTTCACCGAAAACGTGCCCCCAAATCCACAGCAAAGCTTGTAGTCGGTCATTTCCACCAAATCAATGCCCTGCACCTTGCGCAGCAGCTTGCGCGGCGCTTCGTCCACACCGAGTTCGCGCAACAGGTGGCAGGAATCGTGATAGGTCACCCGGTGGGGAAAGCGCGCGCCCAGATCATCCACCTTCAATACCTTGACCAGGAACTCCGAGAATTCAAAAAAGCGCTTTTGCAAGTCCTGGGACTTGCGCAGCAGCGCCGGGTCATCAGCGAAGAGTTCAGGATAGAAAACCCGCACCATCGCCGTGCAGGAACCCGACGGCGCCACCACATAATCGGCGTCATCAAAAAGCTCCAGGACCTTTGACGCCACACTCCGCGCCTCGTCCCGATAGCCGGTGTTGAACGCCGGCTGGCCGCAACACGTCTGCGCGGGGTTGAACGTGACTTCCATGTCCAACCGCCGGAGGATTTTCACCACGCATTCGCCGACTTGGGGGAAAAACTGGTCAGCAAGGCAGGTGATAAAGAGAGCTACACGCGGTTTTCCCATGATCTCACTAACCTGCAACGCTAGCGGAAATCAACTTCAAGGTCAAGTCGCGGGGTCTTTAGGCCGCCATTTGGCGAGGCAAACTAGCCGGTGCGCCATCAAATTGACCCACTACCAGCCTTATTGCAGTGTCTCAGTTTGAATTCTTTTGCAAAACCGAGTCTCCATAATGTTCAATAACGGGGGGCGGATCATAAAAGTGGTGAAGGAGTTTGCGCCATTCTGGAAACCGATCCGATTGCCGGAACCCAACGGTGTGATCCTCAAGGGTTCTCCAGGTAACGAGCAGCAAATAACGATTCGGAGTCTCGATACATCGGTGAACCTTTATGGACTCGAAACCCGGCGTGGCGGCAATCAGCGGCTTCGCGATTTGCAGCGCTTGCTCAAAGGCTGATTCCTCACCGGGCACAACATTTAATACGCCTACCTCAAGTATCATGTCCGCTCCTTGTTCGCGCAGTCTTGATTTCTGCTCAAATATGATGCATATTTGAGTAAGAAAAGAGGAGTCTACGTAATGGCCAGAATCCAGCCGGTGCTCACCAAGAGCGAGTCCGAGTTAGTGGACCAGGTCGCACAGCTCACCCAGTCGAAGAAGACCGACGTGATCAAGAATTCTCTGGCAGTCTACCACTGGTTCGTCCGCCAAGCCGTGACGGGGGCGAGGGTGATTGCTCGCAAGCCCACAGGAGAAGAGGTTGAGCTTGAGACTCCGGAACTCGCTTCACTGAAAGCCAAAGGTCATCGCTTGAGCCCGGAGGAACTCGGGTTACTGGCCAAGAAGCTTGCCAACACAAAGAACCCAAGCGAGGCCGCGCGCCTGCGCGAAACTATCACCCGGGGCTTTTATGGAATCTGACTTATAAAATCCCCCTGCATGGCGACACCACAAATCCTTTGTTTTTCTAGATGCGTTATGCTATTCTTGGCATTATTAGACTTGGAATAGATGCACGATTTGGTTGCGGCCCAAGGCCGCGCTGGGCCTCTGCGATGGTGAACCATGCCTAAGATACGCCGGCACCATCTTCCTCCCGCACTCTTCCAGCACCTGCTCACCCGTATTCAGGAGCGTAAAATCCCTGCCTCCCAACTCGATCTGCTCGCTCGCTGGCTGGACACGGAGCCTGAGGTCCCGGAAGGCGCATGGTATAAATCCTTTTCCGGGATGACCGTCTGCGGCGATGGCGAGTTAATCAAAACCTTTCTCCTTCCCGGCCAGTCTCCGCAGGGCCGGCGGATTAAGTAGCAGTGCCAAACTTCAACTTGGCGCTGATTTCCTGGATTTGCTCAAGCGACACGGCTTTTTCCAGGGCGGCGATCTGCACCGCGATATTGCCTGCCGCCGTGGATTCGCTTGGGCCGCGTACAACTTCAATCCCCGTTACCTGTTCCGTCAAGCGATTCAGCGCCTCATTCTTCACGCCGCCCCCCACGATGCAGATGCGCTGGATGGACTTGCCGGAAAGCCTCTCGAGTTCGCGCACCACATCCGCGTAACGGCGCGCGAGACTGCGAAAAATGATCGCGGACAATTCGGGCGGCCGTCTCTCCTCCGCGAAGCCCGCGGCGCGCAACCCGGCGTTGATGCGTTCCACCATGTTACCGGGAGCGAGATAAGTGGTCGCACCCGCTTGGAAGTACGGCCCCTCGGCTGGAGTCTCTAAACATTGCCGGGCCAAATCCGCCGCAGTCAGGTGTAACCCTTGGCCGTTCCATTCCCGCAGGCATTCCTGAAGAAGCCAAAGCCCGATGACGTTCTGGAGGAACCTGATGCTACCCGCCACCCCACCTTCATTGGTGAAGAGTTTGCCCTGCTCGCTAACGCTCACCACGGGATCGAGAAGGACGGTGCCCACGAGCGACCACGTCCCCGAGCTGATGAAAGCCATTCCCTCGTGCGGAAAGGGAATGCCGGCCACCGCCGAACCCGTATCATGGCACGCGGGTGCAATCACTTGCGTGCCGGCCAAGCCCACTTCCTCGCTGACTTCCGTGCGCAACTTTCCCAATGCCGTACCGGCTTGCACGATAGGCGGGAATTTCTCCAAATCGAGGCCCAGCGCGGAGGTAAGTTCTCGGGACCAGGATCTCGCTCGCACGTCCAGCAACTGCGTGGTGCTGGCTTCCGTGTACTCCGCCGCCGCCACGCCCGTCAGCCGGTATTGGAAATACTCCGGAAGGGTTAACCAGCAGGCTGCCCGCTCCCACTCTTCGGGGAATTCCGCCACGTGCGCAACCAACTGGTAAACGGTATTGAAGGGTAGTAACTGAATTCCGGTGATTTCGTACAATCGGTCTGGAGAAATCTTAGTGAAAGTCTTCTCCATGGCGGGCACGTTGCGGGCATCGCGATAGCAAAAGGCGTGGCCAATGCGATTTCCCTCGGCATCAAGCAAGGTGTAATCAACTCCCCATCCATCCACCCCCACGCTATCAAGGTGGCCCTCCGTCTTAGTGGCCGCTTTGGACAGGCCCTTCTGGATTTCACTCCATAAGCGCTCGACATCCCACACCAGGTGGTTGTCCACATGCTGAGGGCCGTTGGGGAAGCGGTGGATTTCCTCCAGAGTTCCTTCGCTGCCGTTCCAGCGGCAGAGCACCAGGCGGCCGCTTTCCGCACCCAGGTCAACCGCCGCCACATTTCGGCCAATGTTCATCGCAGGAATACGCCTCCTCCACGCCGCGGCAAGCGGGAATCATGTCACCTGTCGTTTTCGCGCCTTGGCGCCTGCGGCAGTGGCGTTGGAGGCGTTGATCCTTCGTCATGGCATTGGGAATCGTCCCCCTCCGCCCCAGATCAACACGCTAACCTGCTTATCCTTCGCCGGAAGAAAGTAGTAGCAAGGACCAGAGGCTTGCCAGGCATCTTTCCGTCTTGATTTTACGCACTTCCTGATTGCCGGTTCCGTTGATCGGTGTTGACCCATGGCCCGCAAAGGCCCCCGGTCATCACGCGTAGCTTGCCACGGCCCCTTTGTTTTTCGCCCCGCGCTCCTTCTCCGCCCGCTCTGAGTAGCCGGAGGCGCGGAAGGCTTGCATCGGATCCTCCGCCAATCCCTTGCTGTGCCGCCATTCCTTGATGGCCGGGCGCACATCGCTGGCAAAAGCCGCCTTCAGGCACTCCTCGGCGTCGATCAATGCACCCTTCATCTGGTAATGGGTCAGCTTTTCGTGATCGACCAGCACGGCTTTGGAGTAAAGTTCCTGTGCCGTGACCGCGGTTTGGATCATTTCCTCGACCTTGTCCTTCAGGTTATGGCTCTGGTCGATCATGTAGGCGATGTCGGCGCGCTTGCCGGTCTCCTGTTCATAACCGATCACTTCGTTGAAAATGCGAAAAACCTGATAAGGATCAATGGAACCGAAAGTCAAGTCGTCGTCCGCGTAACGGCGGTCGTTGAAGTGGAAACCACCCAGCATGTCTTCGCTCAGCAACCACGCTACAATCTGTTCGATATTCTGAGCCTGGTAATGGTGCCCCGTATCCACCAATACCTTCGCCTGGGGCCCGGCGTAGCGCGATTGAATCAGCGCCATGCCCCAATCGCCCAAGTCCGTGTGGTAGAAATACGGCTCGAAAGGCTTGTATTCCACCAGCAGACGCTGCTTGGGGGAAAGGTGGGCATGCGCCGCTCGCAAGCCCTCCGCAAACCACTGCTTCCGATGGCGAATGGAAGCTGTTCCCGGATAGCTCGAACCGTCGGCGAACCAGAGCGAGACGTCTTGGCTGCCCGTTTGCTTCCCAATCTCGATACTTTCCAGAATGTGATTGAGCGCGGCCTGGCGAATTTCCGGGTCGGGATTGCCCAGCGACCCATTCTTGTAAATCTGGTCCTGGAAAACATTGGGGTTGATCGCGCCGAGGCGAACACCTACCTTTGCCGCCGAGGCCATCACCGCCGGCGTGCTCTTGAGGCCCTCAGGGAAATCCCAAAGGACGTGCGTTGCCACGCTGGGACAGCAGCCCGTGTAATGATGCACCTGCCCCGCATCGGCCAACTTCTCTTCCGTGGTCGTGGCGGCGGAGGCCTGGATGAATTTTCCAAAACGCGTGCCGGTGTTAGAGAACCCCCAGGACGGGAGTTCGATTACAAACGTGTTAAGCGCCTTATGAATCCGTTCTGATTGAGCTGAAGTTGCCATGTTACACCTCCCAAGGTCTACAGAGTCTAGTGCGTGGCTCCCCCCTCGTCAAGGCAAGTTCGCAATGAGCCCCCGCTCCCCTTTCGGGGAGAAATGGTAGCCCATGACGATGAGCCTCGGTGGCGACTCTGGAAGCAGGACAGGATTTTTCACCTCTCGTCTGGAAGGGTGGGACTTCGGAGCGGCAGGCAGTAGGCAGAAAGCAGTAGGCAGCGAGCACCGTTTGCACGCCGCGGCGCCCTGTGGCCGCCCTGGCCGTCAATCACAGGTGGCGGGGCTTGGCGGGAGACTTCCGGGGCGATTTCGGACTTGGGGGTAATGAAGAAGCCTTGTGATCTGTGGCGCGCCGGCGTTTGCCGGTGTCGTGCCTGGCAGGAGTATCGGGCGCGGGCGGAACTCCGTCGGCCCTTCGGTCACCTACCCTGCGGTCCATGCGCTTCCGGCCCCCCTGGCGCCTGGATTGCGTTCGTCTGTCGCTCAAGCTCAGTCCTTAGACAAGAAATGCCTAACCCCGTACCGTAGCACGGTCATCCCTTTGTTGTCCGTAGTGCAAACCACGAATTAAAATCGGGGAATTGAGACCCCGAGGAGTTGAGGCATTCCACTTTATACTAAGCCGCGGACATCGTAAGGACCACGCGATATTCCGCCTTCCCGCTGACCATCCTTTCGTAAGCTTCGGGGGCGCGATCCAGGGGAAACTTTTCGATCATGGGCCGTATGCCGGTAAGGGCCGCGAAATTAAGCGTATCCTCGGAATCCGCTGACGTACCGGAGGGCCATCCCTGAAGGCTCCTGCGCCCCATGATTAACTGGATGGGCGTCACTTGGATGGGCTCCATGCTCGCGCCCACTACCACCATCTGGCCATTCGTCCCCAGACCATCGAAGAGTGCGGTCATGGCTTTGCCGCTGGGTGCGGTGGTCAGAATCACCCGCGCGCCCCCCAGCTTTTTCAATTCTTGCGAGGGGTTGGAGGCTTGGCTATCGATGTAATGGTGGGCACCGAGCTTTTTTGCCAAGACGGCGTTGTCCGCCCCGCGGCTGACGGCTGCCACCTTATAGCCAAATTTGTTCGCAAATTGAATGCCCAAGTGCCCCAACCCGCCCACCCCTTGTATCGCCACCAGGTCGCCCGGCCGGGCGCCACTGTGCCGAAGCGCATTGTACGTGGTGATGCCCGCACATAGCAACGGAGCGGCTTCTTCCATGGAAATCCCGTCCGGCATGAGCGCCAACGCATCTGCGGGGGCCACCATATACTCCTCGTAGCCACCGTCGTATGTAATCCCGGGAACCGGAAGATACTCGCAGTTAACGAATTCCCCACGGCGGCAGGCGCGGCAATGGCCGCAGTGGCCGCCATACCATCCCACACCCACCCGCTGGCCCTTCACCCAGCCGGATACCCCCGCGCCAACCTCATCAACGACACCGGCGATTTCATGGCCCGGCACGCGTGGGTATCGGATGCCGGGCCAAGCGCCTTCCTTCGTAAACGCATCGCTGTGGCAAATGCCACAAGCCTGCACGCGAATGCGGACCTCGCCGGTGCCCGGCTGCGGCACCTCACGCTCAACCAATTCGATCGGCCCTCCCGCCCGGGTCACTTGCGCCGCCTTCATCTTAGCCATGAGAATTCTCCTTAAGAGGAATTTGTAATATGGGTCACTTGCCTGTGGACCAGCTCCATTATACGCGGAGCGCGGAACGCGATTCGGTAGAGAAACACCTGCATGGCCGGAGTGGAAAGCTGCGCCCCTTTTTGCGCCCCGTCTCCCTTATTCCAAGCTAACTATCTTTATTTGAATGAGGTAGAGCTTTCAGGCCTTTTTTATTCTATACGCCTAACCTCTTTTTTTTCTGGTACATCGTGGAAAGCCGCGGTTTTTTCTAATGCTTCCATCTGCCGCTCACAGCGTTTTATCTTTAGCAGCAGGGTGGTGAGCCGCCGGCAGGGGCCCCCGCTTGGACAAAATCGGAATCGCCGGGCCGTGTTCAAGGGGGTGGCGCCGGCGCGCCCGTCCAAGCGGCCTCCCGAGCCGTCTCATAGGCGACTTCTTCACTTCGAACCTTGCGATCAAGCGCTTCCAGCTTTTTCCATGCGGCCAGGGCGGAATTGGCTGCCGCATCTTCATGGGACCGGGATAATGCCAGGTACAGGTAGTATTCCGACTGAGTGTGGTCCGGCCTGAGCCCGAGCACATGCTTGAATACCTCAATAGCCTGATCATATCGGTGGGTTTTAAACCATAGGAGACCTAACTCATAGTTCGCCTGCACGTGGTCGGGGTCGTTCGCGAGCGCCAAACGAAGAAATTTCTCCGCATCGTTGAAGCGGCTTTGTTCCACGGCCACCACGCCCGCGCCGACCAGGGATTCCAAATGGTTCGGGTCGATCGTCAACTGCCGCTGGTAGAACTCACCGGCCTTCTCTAACTCCCCGTTGTTTTGGTACGCAAATCCGATCAGGTAGTCGATATGGGGGAGGCGAGAATCCAAGCGTTCCGCCTGCTGGAATACGCGGATTGCCTCATCCAGGTTTTTGAGGTGAATAAGAGCATCACCCAGGTGCAAGAAATGCGTGGCGTCCGCGGGCTCAATTTCCGTCGCGCGGCGGAACGCGGCCGCGGCTCCCTGCCAGTACCCGACCTGGGAAAACTCCTCTCCCAAAACCGCATAGTAGTTGGCATGGCGCGGGGCACGTTCGGTTGCGTGCCGGAGTTCTATGATGGAGTTTTCATGATCACCGCGCTCCGCCGCAATGAGGGCGAGCGAATAATGCGTTTCGGCAGGCCTTTCGTCCAGATCGGCGGATTCCGCCAAGGCTGCGGCGGCTTTATCCAATTTTTGACAGTGGTATAGCGCAACGCCCAGATTGTAGAGGACCTCGGGCGAATGAGGGCGAAGGTCGTTGACCCTGCCAAACACCGCCGCAGCTCGTTCATCCTGCGCATGAATCGCCAGCAGCCCGGCGAGCTGCATAAGGGCCTCGGGATGGCCGGCATTTTCCCAAGCAAACTTGTCCGCGGCTTCCAACGCCTCGGCGGTTCGATCCTGCTCGAAGCATTGGCGGATTAGCGCCAGCCCCACTTCTGCCCAAGGTTGCAGGGAGGGCGCAGGGGTTTGAGCCGGGGTCATGTGTGGGCTGATGACAGGCAGAAAACCTGCCATGCCCAAAACTGCAAGACCGGCGAGGCGTAGGGCGCGAAGGATCATGGCTGTTTCCCTCCTCCAGATGTCAAACGAACCTGTACCTGACCCAGCAGCGCCCGTGCTTCGGAGGACTCGGGATTCAGGTCGATGGCCCGCCGCGCCGCTGCTTCCGCTTCCACCAAGTGTTGAGTGTTCATCAGGGTGAGCGCGTAAGCATAAGTCAACCGAAAGGACCTCGGGTTATCCTTGGCCGCGGAATCCAGCAGGTCAAGTGCCTCCCCCCAATGCCTGCTTTGGGCCAGTTCGATCCCCAAGGCTTCGCGGGCGCCCGGCAGATGCGGGTCACCGGCGAGCGCCCGGCGAAAAAAGGCGATGGCCAAAGATGACCTTCCCTGGTCAGAGATCAGGGCCCCTTGCACATACAGGATTCGCGGGTCCTCCTCAGGGAATTCGGTTTGGAGCAACCGTAGTTGAGCCCAGGCGTTTGACGTGTCTCCAGCGGCACGATAGGCCATGACCAAGTCAAAATGCGCGTCGGTCTCCTCGGGGTTTATCTGCGCTGCTTTCTCCAAATGTTCTATGGCTTCACTCCGGTCACCACCATGAAGGAGGAGCAAACGCCCGGCATATCGGAGCGCGGAAGGATTGTTTGGATCCAGCGCCAGAGCTTTCCGCGCTGCCTCCATGGCGCCATCAATATTGCCACGCATCCATAGAGCATACGCCAGGTCAGATTGCGGCTCCCCCAGCGAAGGCGCCAGAGTAGCGGCCCGGCGGAAATCCCCAACAGCGCGGTCAACTTGAGCAAGTCTTAGATGCGCCATGCCGAGGTCCAGCCACGCCTTCGCATTGTTAGGGTTTGCCCGTACCCGCGTCTCGGCTTCACGCTCGGCCGAACGTAACTTCTCGGCTGGGGGAGCGAAACGCTCGGTGTGAGTTCGTTCTGCCTTCTGCCCACCGTGGAGGCAGGCCCCGACGCCCAAGACCCAAAGGAGCAGCCAAACCATGCTCTGACCTTTGGGCGTAAGGCATGGGCATCGCATGGGGCAATCGTACCTCCTTCAGCGGGCAGGCGGCTTTGTGGAACATTCACACCGGGGGTCACCAGCGGCAGAACCGCGTTGCCCCCTCGAAAATTTCGTCAATTTGATAGCAGGGATTCATCCCCCAGCCGAGTTTAGTCCGTCCGGTCCACGGAGAAAATCGAAAGCCCGTCATGGCCCCAAAATGAGCCCATATAATGACCTTCGGAGGGGCGTTGGTGTCAAGGGCCTTGTGTCATTTCGGTGAACCGGATACCAAAGGCCCGACGGTCCCTTCGAACGGTCTTAATCTGACCCCGTCAATCCCTCCTGATTTGTTAGAAACAAGAATGTGATGCGGAAGCATCCAAGGCAATCTGGAATCCCCGGCCGCCGCGCTTTTTGTTCAACCTATTGAACAATGTGCAACCGTCCTTCCGCAAATTGCTTGACATTCAGTCGGGCCGGTCTATTATCGCGGGAATCGCACACTTTGAGGTTTTGGGTGGTGTTGTTTGTTCGGGGGCCTGCTAATCAGGAGGTTGAAAATGATTTCTTGTCGCCGTCCTTGGTGCCTTTTGGGTCTCTTCGTATTGCTCTCCACACTAAACCTCAACGCGCAACTCAACCGCGGCGTAATCGAAGGAATCGTAAATGATCCACAGGGGGCCATTGTCCCCGCAGTCAACGTGAAGATTACGAATACGGACACGAATGTTTCCGCCACCGTGAAGACCAACACCGAAGGCTATTTCCGGGTTGCAGACCTTGTTCCCGGAAAATACAAGGTCCACTTTGAAACCGCCGGATTCCGGCCGGTTGACATCTCCAATATCGATTTGTTTGCGGGCCAAGCGATGCGAGTGGACACCTCACTGGTGCTGGGAGCAGCGCTTCAATCCGTGGAAGTCAATGCCGCGGCGGCCTTAGTTGAAACCGCACCATCCAATTTCAGCACAACACTTTCTGACCGCACGGTGGAGGAACTACCTCTTCAGGGCCGCGACATCCAGCAATTGGTTTTCCTCATTCCCGGCGCAGCCCAAGTGGGCGGTCCGCCCGGAAGCAACTTCGGGTTCAATAGCCAATTCGGGACTTTTCCTGACCCTACGCACCTGATCGGCTCCGACATCGCCGTGAATGGCGGACAAGGGGGGGATAATGCCTGGTATCTGGACGGGAACCTGAATCTTTCCGGCTTTGCGGAGAATGCCGCGGTCAACCCATCCCCAGATGCCGTCCAGGAATTTCAGGCCGTAACCACGTCCTTAAGCGCCGAATACGGCCGCACCGGGGGAGGCGTCTTCAATGTGGTTCTAAAGTCCGGAACCAATGCGCTGCATGGCAACGTTTATGAATATGTCCGCAACGACGCTACCAACGCGCGCAACCCCTTCACTTCCATCGATGCGTTAGGAAACATCATCAAGGACCGGCAACTTCGGTTCAACAATTTCGGTGGGTCCCTGGGAGGCCCCATCATCCTTCCCCACATTTACGACGGAAAAAATCGTACGTTTTTCTTCTTCTCTGGCGACTTCACGATCTTGCATTTGCTGGGCCAGAAAGCCTTCAGCGTGCCCACCGCCCTGGAGCGGACGGGGGATTTCAGCGAAGACCCCAACGTGGTGACCAATGGGTTGTGGAACCCTTACAGTACGGTGGGGCCTGACCCCTCGACGGGTCTTTTCCAGCGCACGGCCTTCGGGACGCCGGCTACGGGAAATCCCTTCGGTGCAAGTGGTTGTCTGAATAGCTCTGTAGAAGCGGGCGGGAGTTCATGCAATTTCAGCACCCAGATTCCTACGAATATGCTCGACCCCACAGCGATGTTCTTCATCAAATCGTTCCCCTTGCCGAATTACCTGGACCCCTTAAGCGGTTGTCCGTTGGCGAGTGGCGGCCTGACACGAATCTGCGACAACTATTTGGGGACCGTAGGCAGCAGCCAGGATCCCGAGAACTTCTCCATCAAAATCGACCACCGATGGAGCGAGAAGAGCAGTTATTTTGCCGAAGTCCTTTTCAGCCCTGGTAAATATAACAATTACCGGGTTCCGTGGACAGGGGCGACATTCCCCAATGACGCCACGGGATGGGGCGGACAATTTCCTGTGGACTTTGCGAACACCAACATCGGTTTTGGCAACACTTACACCTTCGCCCCCACGCTCGTCAACGAATTCCGCGTGAGTTTTACGCGTCAATTTCTCAATTCGCACCCGAATCAACCGTATCCGAACAGTATTACCGACGAGTCCGGAGTGGAGCAAATTCTCGCGCCCCTTCAGATCCCGCATGACCCCCAAAGCCCCACTCCCAACTGGAGTATGTCAGTCCCTGGAGGTGAGTCCATCACCTTCGGCCCTACTCAGTGGGTTAACATGATCACCATGGCCGAGTCCTATAATCTTCTTGACAACATCACAAAGGTAGCGGGAAAGCATACCTTTAAGGCTGGGGTGACCTACCGCCTCGAGCATTCTGCCTACGATGGACCCTATCCAACCGCTTTCAATTTCAGCGGGGGGTTGGTCCAGGATCCGACCTCGGGCTTGGGGGGCGAGGGTCTGGAACAGTTCATGCTGGGCGCCGTTTCCAGTGCGCCCGGGGCTTCCATAACGGGAATTCAAAATAAACCCTACAACAGCTACCGTTACTGGGCGTTTTTTGCACAGGATGACTTTCGCATCAAGCCCAATTTCACTTTGAACTTCGGACTTCGCTACGACATCAATGGGCTCTTCAAGATCCGCAACCATCCCATGTCCAATTTCTGCTTGGGTTGCGCCAACGCCACCACCGGACTTCCCGGCGATCTCATCTATGAAGGCCAGCCGGGGTTTCCCAAAGGGGGCAACATCGCTCCCGCGAACAAGGATGACATTGCCCCTCGCATCAACTTTTCCTGGTCGCCCTTTTCTGATCGAAAAACTGTCATCCGGGGAGGATACGACCTCATTTACACGGATGCCTTCGACTCCCTCAATGCTCCCGGTCAATCTTCCAACAATATGGAGGGCTGGGCGCAAAACTTCGATTGGGTCGGAAGTTTCTATCCGCAGTGCGGGGGACTTGCCGGCCAGTGTATCGCGTGGCCCTTGAGTGATACCACCACGAACAAGGCAACCCTGTCAGACCCGCCGTATACCAATTCATTCCCGGCTCAAAGTTATGATCCGTTCCTCGGTACCAGCTATGTGGAGTTTGTTGACAAACCCTCCCACGATCCTATGATTGAAAGCTGGTCGCTGGACGTGCAGCGGGAACTGCCGGGGAATATGCTGGTGAGTGTGGGTTACGTGGGGACCCACGGCACACACCTGATGGGGGAGAGTTTCAAAAACTACAACTACATTCACACTTCGGATCTCATTCAATACAAGACCGCTGTGAACGGCAACGCTCCCATTAACCAGTTTTACTCCGGGCAGACAGCGTCCCTGTTGGCGAGTGTCTATGGGCAGCAGGGCCTTACGGGAGTGGACAACAATGGCAATGTCACTCTTCCCCTCAGCATCCTATTGAAGCCCTATCCGTTCTATGGGGCAATACAGTCGCTTCAGGATTCGACGGCATTCGAGGGCGCCAGCACTTACAGTGGGCTCAACGCCAAAGTTCAGAAGCGATACGCGCACGGGCTGAACTTCATCGTCGCCTATACGTGGAGCAAGACAATGGCAAATCCCGACGTGTCGCAGCCCTTCACGCTGGTCACGGACCCCCTCCACTGGTCCCGCAACGGACAGATCGGTGGACGCGGCGGAGCCCTCCAGGGAGCGCTCTTCGGTTCTTACCAGAACCCCGACGACAAGAAAGTTGACCGGGCCGTGGGGGCGGAGGACATGCCGCAGATGCTGAACATCGCCGCCAGCTATGAGCTGCCTTTCGGAAAGGGCAAAGCCCTGGCGAGTTCCAGCCGGATTGTCAACGGCATCGTTGGCGGCTGGAAGCTGACTGGTAATTTCAATGCCGAGAGCGGCGTGCCGCTGGGGATCACCTGCCCCGCCGACCAGCTTACGAGCCGGTGTAATCTGATCGGCAATCCCAATGCGGTCCCCGGGGGCCGCAGCGTGAACGATTGGATGAACCCTGCGGCGTTCGAGCCTGCGTACGGAAGCGACCAGAGCTTCTGGGCCAACTACGATCCGAACGATCCGCGGGCCTACCTGTACGGTACCATGGGCCCGCGGATGGGCAGCCTGCGGTCACCCGGATTCTGGAACATCGATTCCGCCCTCGCGAAGAATTTCCATTTATCGGAAGCCAAATATATCGAGTTTCGCTGGGAGATGTTTAACGCCCTCAACCATCAGAATCCCGGCCTCCCTAACACCGGCTGGTGCTTGCCGCCCCTCCCCGACGGGAGTACCGATGCGGTTCACCAGGATGGCTGCACTTTTGGTCGCATCACGAATGTCCAGACCGATCCACGGGCCATGGAATTCGCAATGAAGTTGCATTGGTAAGCGGTGGCAGCCGCGCGAACAAACCAAACGGGTATCGATGTTAGTTATTCGAACCTTGGTTTGGTATGCCCAAGAGGGTAAAGCTCTCGGGGGCCCCGGCAGTGTAGAGACACTGCTCTTGTCCTTGATGGTTAGAGGGTTTCTTCCATGGGACGCCCTCGGAAGCCTCGCTATGAGCAAACCCCGGATGCCCCAATCCGCTAAGAAGTTAGAAAGCCCAAAAAGGATATCACGGCGGACTTTTGCCAAGGGCTGTCTAGCCGGTTCGGCCCTCTTCTTTCCGTCCATTAAACTCGGTGTTGCCCCTTTAGCCGCCGCCCTGTCCGGACCCAGTCAGCCGAAAACCATGATGGTCTCGACGATGAAGGGGCCTGTCCGGTGCAATTCGCTAGGAAGGACCCTGATGCATGAGCATATCCTCTGGTTCGGTGGCCCGCGACTCGATGATCAGGGGTATACGCCGATCCCGGACGACAAGCGTGCGGAATCAGTCGAGTTCGCCGTATCACTTCTTAATGACGCCGCCCGCGTGGGGATTGAAACCCTGGTGGACCTTACTCCTCACCGGCCCATTGACCTCTATCAACAGATCGCCCAGCGGACGCGCGTGAAGATTGTTCCCTCTACAGGTTTCTACCGGCGCGCCAAAATTCCCAAGCGGTTGGCGGAAATGGAGGATGAAAAAAAGATGGAAGACCTGATGCTCCGGGATGTAACTGAGGGCATCGGCGGTACAAAGATTCGAGCCGGAATTATGAAGATTGCGGGCGAATCGAGTCCCCTCACTGACTGGGAGAGAAAGGTCTTTCGCGCTGCGGCCCGGGTTCAGAAAGCGACCGGTGTGCCGATTGCTACCCATGATGGCGCCGGGCCGCGCGAGCAGTTCGATTTGCTAGTTCAGACCGGGGCTAATCCCCAGCGAGTTTTCATCTCGCACGTGGATATGGGGCTGCACGGCAAACTGACCCGTGAACAGTTGGTAGAGGAATTGACTTCGATGGCCAAGGACGGCGGGTACATGGAATTTGACACTTTCGGGCAGGAGACTTATACCCCGTGGCGGGACCTGGTTTTTCTTTGGCGCGCGATCATCGACGCGGGTTTTATCAACCGGATGTTTTTCTCGATGGACTGCAACTGGCGTTGGCAGAATGGAAAGAAGATCTTTGAAGGCGCTGACCGGCCGGATGCCGATCCCGATGCCGGACGGCGGACTTACGCCTACATGATGACGGACGCTGTTCCCAAGCTTTTGAAATCGGGATTTACTCAGAGAGAGATTGATACTATTCTGGTGGACAATCCCCGCCGGTTCTTTTGTGCGGAGTGACCCGAAGCCTTCAAATCTAAAGTCAGCTCAAACATTCGTCGTAACTCAGGAGAAGCGTATGACTAAGAACCGAACAGCTTGCTTCCTGTTATTGGCGATCTTGTGGATAGTCGCACCGGCCCGCGCGCAGGATCAACAAGGGAACGCGAAGATCCAGATTAATCCCAACCAGGAGTACCAGGAAATCCAGGGATTCGGCATGAATTACACCGGGCCCTACTTCCGGAACGATCAGAAGGCGATGTTTGACATGCTGATTGACGACCTGGGGGTCACGATGTTCCGCGTGGTCGCTTATCTGGTATACAGCAACTGGGAGGAAACCAATGACAACAACGACCCCAACGTCATGAATTGGGAGTACTACAACGACCGTTACTCCACTCCGATTTTTGAGGCGAGCTGGAACGGTCTGCGCTATCTGAACTCCCGGGGCATCCGCCCGATGGTGGCGCTGATGGGGCCAGTCCCTGCCTGGATGACCGACGACAAAGCACCTCCACCGCGTCACAAGGTGTGCCAGGAGAATGTACCCGCCGACCGGCAGGGACACTTGAGTCCCGCCATGTACCCCGAGTTCGCCGAGGAAGTGGTCTCGATGGTGGAGTACGCGCGCATCCAGGCGCATCTCGACTTCGAGTACTTCAGTCCCTTCAACGAAACCGACTGCTACCCGCCGGAAGGTCCGAGAATCGATCCCGACGAGGCTCCCAAGGTTCTGGACGCTGTAGCGCGGCTGCTCAAGAAGGAAGGGCTGGGGGACATCCGGTTGGCCGTGGCGGATAATGCCGTAATCACGAATGATTATACCGATCCCATTCTGAAAGATGAAGAATTGATGAAACAAGTGGGCGTTTTCACCTTTCACACCTACGGCGAAAATTCCATCGGCCAGCAGGTTGAGCGCGTTAAATCCAGCAAGTACTCTCAAGTTCCCGTCTGGCTTACGGAATATGGCGATCTGAACGACCAGGACAAGACCTTTGAAAATCAATGGAAGAATTTTTCCCTACGCGCCAACCAGCGCGCCCTGACGGCGCTCAATCAAGGCGCCAGGGCACTCTTCTTTTTCGATGCTTTTGACGACTATGAAGAGTGCGCAAGGCGGCTCTGTTATTATGGGCTGTTTCGCAGCGCCAGCCACGTTTATTCGCCCAAGAAGAGCTATTACGCCACGCGGCAGCTTTACCACTTCGTCCGACCCGGTTGGCGAAGAATCGCGGCCACGACCGAAGCGCCCGGGCTGACAATATCCGCCTTCCAGGGCCCCTCGCCGGATGCGCTGGTGGTGGTGGGGGTGAAAGAAGGCGGCCCGAACAACTTCCGAGTCGAGTTGCCGCCGACCGCCGCCGGGGAAACCGCAGTCTGGGACCTTTATGAAACAACTCGCGAATTAGACTGCCAGAAAGTGATGACGGTGCCGGTGAGGGACGGGTACGCGGAAATCAAACTGCCCGCGGAGGCCGTTTTTACCCTGGTGGGGAGGTCAACCAAGGCTGAATGAAGGGCGAGGTCCGGAATTCAGGGTTCCGTCAAAGTTGCGGGCGCCAGATACCTCCATGGCCATGAATGCATCACCCGCGAAGAAACCCCTCATCCTCCGCCTTGCGGTTCCCCCTCTCCCCAAGGGCGAGGGAGAGGAATCAAAATCACAGCCCTCTCCAAGGGGAGAGGGTGCCCGACGGAGGAGGGCAGGTGAGGGGTCCCTTTCAACCGCATTAGACTTTGACGATGCCCTGGTCCGGGTTTCCTTCCCGTAGGTTTCACCAACGGCTAATGATATTGTTCCCCTTCGGGGGGGGCGTGACCCTTTTGCTTCAAACCGCCCCACGTCTCGATAACCTGGGGTCTTTAATGCCCACTGACTTTCGCCTGGGGAGGTGCGCGCCCTTCAGGAGCTTCGAGCTTATCGCCGTTTTGTCGAGATTGCTGGTTCTGGTCTGCCTTGTTCCGCAGCCCCCAGCGCGCGGGCAGGACACGCCACAAGACCTCTTCAAGGATGCCCAGGCGGCAAAAGCCCGCGGGGATTTGCCCGAAGCGGAAAAGAAATACTTGGAATTGATTCGCCAGTCGCCAGAAATGTCCAATGCCTATCACAACCTGGGGATCGTTTACCTGGCAGAACATAAGTACCGCGACGCTGTCCAAGTGTTAGAAAAGGCCGTGATGCTGGCTCCCAATGAGCCAGGGGGATGGTTTGTTCAGGGCCTCGCCTATTATGAATTGTACGAACCGCGGAACGCGGTTACGGCATTTCGAACCGCTCTACGCTTGAGCCCCGCCGATAAGAACGTGCAACTCTACCTGGGGAAAGCCCAGATTCAGATGCGCGATTATGAGGGCGCCGCCCAGACGCTTGAGAAGTTGGTCAAATCCAGCCCCAACGATCCCACGGTGCTCTACAACCTGGGGGTTGCGCACATGAAGCTTATGTTGGGGGACTTCGATCGGCTTGGCGCTGCCGCACCCCAATCCTATCTGTTGTTCCTCTTACTCGCGCAGGATGCCGAAACCCGCGGCGACGATGACGCGGCTGCCCGTTTTTACAAAGAAGCCCTCCGTACCAATTCCGTAGCGTTGGGTATTCATTATGCGCTGGGAAGCATATACGCCAATTCCGGAAAGCCCGATGACGCCATCCAGGAGTTTCAAGGCGAGCTCAAACTGAATGCCAATGATTCGCTGGCCTTGTGGAAACTGGGTGAAATCGCCATGCGCGCGGATCCTCACTCCGCGTGCGCTTATCTGGAGCGGGCCTTAAACCTGAACCCTGACTTGGTGCAGGCTCGACTGGCTTATGGACGAGCGTTGTTACGCTTGGAAGAGCCGGGGAAGGCGGTCCAGCAGTTTCAGCAGGTGGAGCGCCTCGCTCCCGAGGAAGACTCTGTTCACTACCACCTGGCCAACGCTTATCGGCAACTCGGCCGCTCAAAAGAAGCCGATGTAGAGATGGCCAGGTTCCAGGAACTGGCCAAGAAGAAATCGGAAATTACCAATGCGGCTGCTCGGCGCGAGATCGAATTGACGAAGCTATCCCAGGAGGATCCACAGCCGGACTTTGACCCGTCCCGGAATCCTGTCCATCATTGAACGGCAGAGGATCCATGCCCCACCTTTTACGCCCTGGTTGTAGTAATAAATTGGTTGTCTTGATATCTGGGTGACCCACGGGGAATCAGGATATGGAGAAAAATCTGCCGGGGACTTCCCGGGTCCTTACGGCCGCTTTTGCCTTTCTTCTGGGGCTGGAACTAACTGTGGGAGTGCGAGGGTTTTCGGCTCAGGCGGATAATGCCGAGTCGGCGGAAGAGACGGCGGAATCGCACCTCGGCCGCGGTTACGACTTGGTTAAGGATGAAAGGTATGCGGAAGCCGCCAGGGAATTTCAGGAGGCCTTGGCGCTTAAACCTGGACTGGTGCGCGCCCACTACCAACTTGCCGTCTGCTGGTTCGCGATGGGGAAAACGCAGAATTCGCGCGAGGAGTTTGAGCATCTACAGAAGGAGACTGGGAACGACCCGCGCGTGTTGTACTATCTCGCCCGGCTTGACCTCCGCGCCGGAGACACGGCCGCAGCGATCGGCAAGCTTTCCCGATTGACGGCTGCGCCGCCCTTTCCCGACACTCCCTATTATCTTGCCACAGCCTATCTCGAACAAGGCGAATTCACTCCGGCTGAAAAATGGTTGCGTGCAGCGGCGCAGGCAGACCCGTCCGATTATCGCGTGCCCGACCATCTGGCGCGAGTCTACCTGCAAACGGGACGGAAGGCGGAAGCCGAAAAGCAATTCGAACTGTCGTCGCAGTTGCGGCAGCGCTACGACGAGGGCTGCCGCCAGGCTGTTGTGTGCAGCCAGTTGCTCGAGACCCAGCCGTGGGAGGAAGCGCAGCCAGCTTGTCAGCAGCTCTTTGATCGGAACAATGTGGACAAGCTCACTACCCTCGGCATGCTATACGGCCAGCACGGGCATTACGCGGAAGCGGTGCAACCGCTGCTGGAAGCCAGCCGCCTCGATCGGAATTCTTCTGAGATTCAGCACGACCTTGGCGTGACTTACTTTCGGCTGAAACGCTATCCGGAAGCGCGCGCCGCCCTGGAGAAGGCAGTCGCGCTACGTCCTGACTTTTTTGGATCCAACGCTCTGTTGGGGGCCACGCTCTACACTCTGCGCGAGGATGTGGCTGCCTATCGCGTCCTCGGCCACGCACATGCTCTGAACTCCCAGGATCACGACACTGCGGATTTGCTGTTCAAAGAAGCCCTGATCTTGGCCGACCGCGAAGAAGGTCAGAAGAAATATGACTTGGCATTTGCTTATCTGCAAACCGCTGGGCAGTTACGCCCCGGGGATCCGGACGTCCAGCAGCGGCTCGCTGACGAATCTAAGCTTCTAGGCCGTACATCTGCGCCGAAGCGGTCTGATAAGGACTCCCCGCAGTAAGCTATGTGGACCGTAGCTCTGCCTCGCAGCCAAATCCTGCGGAATGGAATACTGAGAGGGGTCACGGCGGTATTAATCTCACACTATGATTACCTGCCCTTCATCCTTCCTTCGGATATTCACCGCATAATCTTCATTTCCGAGGCTTCGCAGAATGTAGCCCTTGGCATCGAGGTCAGCGCGCAACGGGAGGCTGGTACCTGCAAGAGTAATCCCAGTGGGACGAAACGCCAGCCGCAGATATTCAATTCCTGGCCTCTGGGTGGAAGTGTATTGGACTTTCTTTGGAGTGTAGGAAACATCCTTGAGCACTGCGTCCGAGTAGAGAATATGGTTTTCGCCTGCTGGCGCCCATTCGGGAACCCCCGCGAATGCAGGGTAAAACATCCTGGGGCACTCGCCGTAGCAGTCCGACCACCAGTTGGAAATATGCTTGCTCACCGGGCTTTCGATCGCTTCCCCATCCGGCTTATTGCAATAGGTCACCCAATTCAAAGATCGATAAGCTTTTTCCTTGTAGGCTTCATCACCCGAAACCGCATACCACCGGGCGCACTCCGCGGCGTATCGTGCGGTTTGATAATCCATTTTGGGGAGAAACCCATCCTGTTCGCCCACGATATGGGCTCCCCATTGAGTCGCCGGCTCCCCAGGGGCGCAACGAAAGATAAAATTATCTTCAGTCCACTTAATCAACTTGGGAACATCCGTCCGCCAATCAGGATCCAATTCGGGATAATCGAACAGAGCCAGAGCATAGTTGCTGGCAGGCGTATTGCTTTTGTAGGTGTTGCCGTAGTCTGAGTTATCCGTATGCCCGTCGGCCCAGTAACCCGTCTTCAGGGGATATTGCATTAGGAAATTGCGGGTCTTCTCACGCGCATCCTCGTAGGCTTTCACATCGCCGCGGTTCGACGTTATCAATTGGTCAAGAAGCATGTAACAGCCGGCCCAGTGCGCTCCGTATTCAGACGTAACCTTTCCGCTATCCATCAGCACGCGGTCAGGCCAGACCGATTGGGTGGAAGTGCCGGGGCGTACCTCAAGGGCCAGCTTGTTCGCCACATTCAGGGCGGCAGCCAGGTAAGTCGTGTCACCGCTGTAGAGGTACATGCGATAATACACCAATCCCATATCCCCCGCGTAACCGACAAGCGTCTCGTTCAGGAGAAATCTTTTGGAGCTTGTAAACCCGCGGAATTCCATGTCACCCGCGTTCGTCGTGGTATAGGGAAAATTCGGCCAGGCGAAGGTGGAGGGGCTCGTACCATGAGCAACCGTGTAGTCCATGAGTTTTTTTACGATGTTCATGATGGCGGAATCGCCCGTGTAGGCATAATATAATCGCGCCGATTCGAACCAATTGGGGATTTTCTCTGCCACATCGTTCATCCAGGTGTCCGGGTCGAGTTCTCCATCCTTATCCCAATACGCACAATAGAAGTAATACTGCGGATACGACGATCGGGGAGGCGGGCCGGGGCAATTGGGCACTTTGGTCTTAATGAAGTCCCAGCGCAAGCGGAGAAAGTGGTGGTAAGCATTCTGAACCGGCACAGACCACGGAATGATCTTGTTCTGATCGTCTAAAATCACCTTGTGGCCGCAAAAAACGGGTGACTCTTCCGCGCCCATGGGGAGGGCGGAAAGGCTGGCAGCCAGCGTCATTTGGCCGATTTGCTCCAGCAGTTCACGACGAGTTATGTCCTTCTTCATTTTTTCTCCCTCTTTGAAAACGCGCCGAACACCCGCGAGGTTGCTAATGGACGCCGCTGCCCTTTCTTGGTTCCAATCGGAACCGCTTTAACGTGCCACCGCTTCGTCTTCATGGATTGGACGCGGCCTGGCTTTGTGCTTCGCGAACTATTTCTTCAAATATCGCCCTGGCTTTTCGATAGCGAGTTTGAGCTGCATCTCGGTCATGGGAGAGATAGGTGCTCCATGCTCCGCCCGCTGAGGTCTGCTGGATCAGGTTGTCGATCCATTTTACGAAGAATTCCGCATCATTGGCGCTGGCGCGGATGGGTTGTCGGTTGACAACGACGAAAACCGCCGCGGTATGAGTCTGGTGACCACTTTGCCAGTCCATCCGCCGGGCCGCGAGCCACCCACTCTGCCGAAAGTCGAGCGTGGTCTCGAAAACCGCCGGTGAACCGGGAGTTACCTCGGCAGTTTGGGAACCCACCACGGATCCATTCTGGATCAACTCAATTCTGCCCACCGCGTTCTGGAGGGACCGCCACTCCACCCGTACCCGCACCGGTCCCTTCCCTGCGAGGGGGACCTCATCGCCGGGCTGCGCCATATCGTTTACTTTTAGATCCAGGAATTCGTTGTGGGCGTTTCGCGAAACCACGGTTCGCCCCCGCGCTATGCCGTCAATCCATTTGTCGTATGTCAGCTTGCCGCCGGGAATCCGCACGTAGGTCAGGAGCGTCCCAAGGGGCTCGAGATAATTGCACGAATAATCGGTGCTGGCCATAAGGCCCGGCCGGAATCCGCAGTTCAAGATTCGATAATAAGCCTGAATCGCTGAGTCACTTCCGTGCACGTCCTCCATCAAGAACGAGGAGCTTCCCAGCGCGGTTTCCACCGGGTATTCCAGCGGCGCACAGCAGTCAAGCGACTGGGGGATGCCGTCGGGCGGCGGATAGAAGCCGAAAGGCAAATACTGCATGTGCGCGTACCCGCCAATCGCGCCGCGGTCTTTCGCCCATTCGAAAATCGGGTAGGTATATTGTGCGAATGGCTGTCCGCCCTGTTTCAACCCCAGAAGGATTAAGTGGCCACCGATAACCTTTCTTTCAAACGTGACGCCTTGGGGATCGTAGTGCCACTCGGCGTCCCAATGCACGATGTGATCGGGGGTCGATACCGGATCGTCCTTTCCGGTCATGAGGGGAATATCTTTCTCGGCATACTTGATTTCGCCATTTCCGATATCGCCGAGCACGGAAATGACGGCCAAATTATTCGTCTTCATCATCTCCAGAAGCTGCTGCGAGGTGAGCATTTCCTTTTCATTGGCGCGACCGCAGCCAATACCCCGATGGACGTGGGCATCGCCCGAAAACCAATCAGACGGCTCCGGTCTTGCCAGCGATTGCCCATAGAAGGGGTGTGCGGTCAGCAAATTGAATCCGCACAAAATAAGAGGAACCAGGAATTGCTGCCCCCCCTGGATTCGCCTGATTTTCATTTTCGCAGCCTCTCTTCCGGAGTCTTCCTCGAACGCACCTTAACCGAAATCAAAAGAATAACTTCAGTCCCAACTGCCCGATGCGAGGCGCATACGCCCCGGTGACCAGCCCAAAAGTTCCGTTGTCAATGTTCCCATTCGGTGTCATGAACTGAACATGATTGAAGATATTGAAGCACTCCACTCAAAATTCTAAACCCCGCGATTCCGTCAGACGAAGATATTTTACCAACGCCATGTCAAAATCTTTCCAGCCTGACCCGTAAAGGACCGTCGATTGGCCGTGCCGAACTGGCCGGATTGGCATGAGTAGTGTACTCGCTATGGGCCGACCCCCGGTTGAGGCGCCAGAAGATCCGCGTAACGGCAACCGTCCAGGGAAAGGCTCGTCATGTCCTTGCCGACCATCACCTCGACCTGCTGGGTACTCGCTTTGTCCACCTGCTAGGCGGTGATCGAGACGGTCACCGCTTACGAAACCGTGCCCACCACAAGCATGGCATCGACACACAGCCCGGTATTGACGTCGATCACCAGACCGGTTTGCTCGTGCGACCGGAAGCCAGTTCTTCCGACTCTAACTTTGTAATCGCCCATCGCCTGCTCCGGGATCGAGCAAAAATCGCTCGCGCCGGTGCCGGCGGCTTGCCACACCCTGTCCGTGTATTCAACGCCCCCTCGCTGGCCACCGGGATCACTGCCCCGCCCGGGTCCTTTACGATACCAGAGATGGTCCCGAGGATACTTGCCTAACTGCCTTGGACGAAAACCAGTGCCAAGGTGAGTACCGGTAGCGAAATCTGGAGTCGAGTGTTCGGGGGGTGAAGCGTTGTCGCTTCGGTCTAACTTCTGCCCGGCATGACCGTCTTTGAGTGACTCATTGTTTCCTCCAGATTCTTGATTTTCCGGGCCCCAGACAGCGGGTTCAAATTGAAAGGCAGCCCAATGTCCTGGCAAACAAGAAACCCTCGAACCAAACATGTCGCAGTCTCACTATGGCAGATGCGCCTGAACGGATGACTCGCCCGAGTGAGTCTTCCAGAACATTCCCGAGGATACAATGCCGATGGGAATCGTCAAGCGGATTGCGATGGGAATTGAGGAGTTCGTTCAATAGATTGAACAAAAAACGAAATCAACGCTGATTGGGGGAGCAGCAAGGTCTTTTGCCTGTTATCCGCAGCAAGCGGACCCGTCAACGGCATCGTAATGCGGGCAGCCGCTGCAACCTACGACTATCGTCCCTCAAGATCTAGCGCCGCTGGCGGTTGGTTTCATACCCGCATGGATTGAAGACGCCGCGATATTTCGGCGGCGGTTTGTTTCAGCGTGGCGGCCAGAGTCCGGACACGGTCCAGGGGAATGTCGTCGGTGGTTCCGGCAACGCTGAGGGCAGCGACCGTTTTCTGTTCAGCATCAAAAATGGGAGCCCCAATACAACGCAGCCCAATTTCGTCCTCTTCATCATCCAGGGCATAACCCAGTTCCCGCACCCGGGCGAGCTCGCGTTTCAAGCCCCTGATTGTGACAATGGTATTGTCGTTGTGCCGGGCAAAGGTCTTGGACCTGATCAATTGGTTAAACTGGTCCTCGGAGAGAAAGGCTACAAGAGCTTTTCCCACTCCCGTGCAATTGATATCAAGGGTGCGGCCAATCCAGTCGGCGCCAACGCTCGATCCGCGAGGGCAAGCGCGATCAATAAGAACAGCCGTGTTGTCCGCCAGGACGGCGAGGTGGGTCGTAAGCCCGGTTTTCTTCATCAAGGAGTTGAGGGAAGGTTTGGCAATATCACGCAAATCTAAATTTTCGAGCACCTTGCGACTGAGCTTGACGAGATTGACGCCGAAATAGTACTTTCCGGTCTCAGCGTTCTTTTGCAGATATCCCCTGTTCACTAAGGTACCTAGAACCAGGAAGGTCGAA
>JBEKQO010000030.1:0-52716 GCA_049519635.1 Terriglobia bacterium
GACAACTATTTCTTCAAGCTGTCGGCGTTTGAGCAACGGCTCCTTGAACTCTATGAGAGCCGTCCGGATTTTGTGAAGCCCGTTTACCGCATGAACGAAGTCAAAAGCTTTGTGAAAAGCGGGTTGCGCGACATTTCCGTCAGCCGTAGCCGCCTCAAGTGGGGCATCCCCTGGCCGGATGATCCCCATCAGGTGTTTTACGTCTGGTATGACGCGCTTACCAGTTATATGACCGGCATCGGCTACGCACAGGGTGAAAACGGCGGCCCGAGTGCAGAGTTCAAGAAATATTGGCGCAACAAACCGGGTGAGTCGGAAATCGTCCACATGCTTGGTAAAGACATCCTGCGGTTCCACGCCGTCTATTGGCCGGCGTTTATCATGGCCGCTTACCCCAACCAGCCCGAGATGCTCCCCACCAGTGTCTTCGCGCATGGATGGATTTACTACGAGCAAGATAAGATGTCGAAGTCGAAGGGCAACGTCGTTTATCCCGAGCCCATCGTGGACGCCCTCGATTCCTTCGGCGCGCCCGGCAATGACGCGCTGCGCTATTACCTGCTGCGCGAAGCGCCGTTCGGGCAGGATATGAGCTTTTCGTATGAGGGGCTGATACGGCGCTACAACTCAGACCTCGCAAACGGGCTGGGGAATTTGGCGGCGAGAACCCTGGCGATGTTGCACAAATTTTGCCAGGGAGTAGTGCCCACCCCAACCGGTCAGGGATTGGCCAACGCAAAAGGGGAGTCAGGCCACCTGACCGACTATGTCCATGCTGACGCCTTCGACCAGTTTGAATTCTCTTCAGCTCTTGGCAACATTTGGATAGACATCGCGCTAGCTGACGAATTGATTTCGAAAACAAAACCTTGGGACCTGGCGAAGTCGGATTCGTCTAGCGACCAGGACATGTTGCGCGACACCTTGTATAGAGCAACCCAGACTTTGCAAACCGCTTGCGTCCTGCTACACCCGGTTATGCCCACGAGTACCGAACGGCTTTGGAAGCAGCTAGGGCATCCGCGAACTGTTAGTGAAGAGGGCATTTTAAAGGTTGATGGCAAGTTCCAGATCGCATTCATCGACCCCGGCACGGAAGTCGGCAAGCCCGAGCCCATTTTCCCGCGACTCGACAAAGAAAAAACGCTGGCGAAGCTCGATGAATTCTCCGAGCGCGACCGTGAGCGAGGTAAGCCGACGGTAGGGGCGCTTCGCGAAGCGCCCCTACAAGCAAATCCCCAACAAGCCGACCTCGCTGAGGCTGACCGCAATCGCGACAAACCCAAGGAGGCATTGAAATCCGTGGATACCGAAAAAGCACCCGAAGCAGCGCCCGAGTCCCGAACCCCCAGCCCGGAATCCCCAAGTGGCACGGGCGTCCCGCCCGTGAAGGAAGACACGGCCGGGACGGCCGTGCCACAAATCCCCGGCCCCCAGCCCCCAACACCTAGCCCCGCTGCCGCGGCCGAGACGCCGAAAATCTCGATCGAAGACTTCGCCAAGGTGGAGATGCGCACGGGCGAAATCAAGACTGCGGAGCCCATCCCCGGGGCAAAGAAGCTGCTGAAGCTCACCGTGGATATTGGCACGGAAGTGCGCCAGGTCTGCGCGGGCATTGCCGAGTTCTACGCGCCGGAGAAACTGATCGGCATGAAAGTGGTGGTGGTGACGAATCTCCAACCGCGCAAACTGCGGGGAGTGGAATCCAACGGCATGATCGTGGCGGCCTCCATTGGCGACCAAGGCCGGCCCGTGCTGGTCACCTTTGGCGAGGACGTGCCGAATGGAGCGAGGCTGAGGTAATCGGGTGATCCGATGATCGGGTGATCGGGTGAACAAAGAACAAACCAGCAGATCAACAGATCATCCGATGACCACGGGGCCGGATTTTCAGATCACCGGATCACCCGATCACCCGATCTCCCGATTCCTCCTTGATTCCCACGCCCATCTTGACGATTCCGATTTTGACCCTGACCGCGCGGCGGTGATTGACCGCGCCCGTGCCGCCGGCCTTCGCTACATCCTGGTGGCGGGCGGAGGCGGGGGCGCCGATCGTCTGGACTCGCCTTTGGCTGTCGCCGAGGGACACGATTGGATTTACGCCTCGGTGGGCGTTCACCCGCACGAGGCGCAAAACTTCACGGATTCCCACGCGGAGAAAATCCTCAAGCTCGCCCAGAATCCCAAAGTGGTAGCGGTGGGCGAGATTGGCCTCGATTACCACTACGATCATCCGCCGCGCGACGTTCAGAAACAAGTCCTGATCCGGCAAATGGACCTTGCCCGCGAGCTCAAGCGCCCCATCATCATCCATTGCCGCGACGCTTGGGCGGACCTGAATGAGATTGCCGCGGCCCACTGGAAGCCGACGGGCTTGGGCGGAATCCTCCACTGTTTTACCGGAAGCATCGACGACGCCCGCACGTTCTTGGATTGGGGTTTCCTAATATCCTTCGCCGGGAATCTGACCTTCAAGAAAGCTGAGAACCTGCGGGAAGCCGCACGCGTCATTCCCCCGGACCGCCTGCTGACGGAAACGGACTCTCCCTACCTCGCGCCGATGCCTTACCGCGGCAAGCGCAATGAGCCGGCCTATGTGCGCGGAGTCACCCAGGAGCTTGCCCGGCTTCACAATCTGTCCGAAGAAGAACTCGCGCGCCAAGTGCTTGCGAGTTTCGAGAAGCTCCTAAACATCTTGAAATGAAACCCTTCGCTCGCCAGACGGGCCAATGGAATCAACCCGTATTTCTCACCACGCCGGGATACTCTTTGGGATTGCCGGAAGGGCGGGGCTTCAGCCCCGCCGAAACCGCGTCTACCACCCTCTGTCCGTCCCGCGCCCCGCGCAGCTTGCGGCCGCAAGCTGCGCGGGGCGCGGGACTCGGGACTCGGAAATAATCAGGGTAGCCCTGTAACGGCGGGGCTGAAGCCCCGCCCTTCCAACCGCGTGGTGAGAAATCCGGGCTAGTGGGTTACCGGAAGGGTGGGGCCTCACAGGCTGCGGAAAAACTCGTTGGCACTGTCAATATCAGCACCACCACTTTATCCCCTTGTCAGCGCCACCCTTTAATCTCCTAATCTCCTGCTCAGCACCACCCCGGCGCTCGGCGCGCCACCCCTCCTCATCTGAGGAGGGGAATTCTTTGGCAAACTCCCCTCCTGATTCAGGAGGGGTGGCGCGCCGAGCGCCGGGGTGGTTGTCCGCGGGAAGGGGTTTTTCCGCAGCCCGTGAAGCCCCGCCGTTCCAAACCCGTGGCGAGAAATCCGGGTTAGAAGTCCGGTCTACCCGCGACCCGAGACCAGGCCTGAGCTCGAAGCGTTCGGGGGAGGTAGCGCGGCGAGGGGCGATCCTGCCCCGTCAATCCCGGCAGGCTTGTGTGCCCATTCTTCCAAAGCGCCCTGGAGCCGCCGGATTTCATATTCGAGAGCGTCCACCGCGAGTGGGACTAATTTGAAATCCCCTTGGAGGGCGATTTTTTCCAGGTGGAAGGCGGCCTCGAAGGCAGGCTTCGCCGCGAAGTTTCCCACCGAGCCTTTCATTCGGTGGGCAAGGCGCTCCAGGTCGTGATTCTGCCTACTGTCGACGGCGCGGTGAATGGCCTCCATCTGTTGGGGAAGGTCGTCTAAAAACATAAGCGCCAACTCACTCAGCAGGTTGCGATCTCCTTCCAGGTTTGCCCAGGCTGCCTGCCAGTCGATGCAGTCAACCGTGGAGGGGGACGGCGCCATGGGCGGAGTTGGCTCCGGGCGCCGGCTGAACCGTTCGATCTCCGCCACCAATTCCGCCGGACGGATCGGTTTGGCGATGTATCCATCCATTCCCGCCGCCAGGCATCGTTCCCGGTCGCCCTTCATGGCGTGTGCCGTCATGGCGATGATGGGAATGTGCTTCGGGGTGGAAGCCTCCTTTTCGCGGATGACGCGGGTGGCTTCAAAACCGTCCATTTCCGGCATCTGCACGTCCATCAACACCAAACCAAATTCCTGCTCCTCCAGCATCAGGACGGCATCGCGCCCGTTCGCCACCACCATTACCGTGTGTCCTGTTTTCTCCAGAAGGCGGCGAGCTACCATCTGGTTCACCGGGTTATCCTCCGCCAGCAGAATACGCAGGTGCCGCCGATCCTCGCGCAGCGAGTGGCGAGTGACCAGGTTGGGCTGCCGGTCAGCGGGTTCCGGCTTGTGCCCCAGAACCGTGAGGATGGCTTCCTGGAGTTCGGTTTGCTGGAGGGGCTTGACCAGGTAAGCGGAAATCCGCAGGTCACGGCAACGCAACGCGTCGCCCCGTTGGCCTCCCGAGGTCAGCATCATGATGATGGCGCCTTCAAAGCGGGGATCGCTCTTGACGCGCTTGGCAAAAGTGAAGCCATCCATATCCGGCATGTCACAATCGAGGAGGATCAGGGGGTAGGTTGCGCCCCCGGCGTTCGTCTGTTCCAGAATTTCAATCCCGCGCCTTCCGTTTTCGGCCAGCGTCGGTTTCATTCCCCAGTGGCTGAGCAGTTCCTCCAGCATCAGGCGGTTGGTGGAGTTATCATCGACCACCAGGGTGGCAACGCCCTGGAGGACGGCAGGGCCCGGCATCGCGCCCGCAGGGGCAGCGTGCTTTCCCCGCTGGAGCTTCAGGGTAAAGTGGAAGGTGCTTCCCTGGCCTACTTCACTTTCCACCCACATCCGCCCACCCATGATGGCCACCAGCCTGGAGGAGATGGTCAAGCCGAGCCCCGTCCCGCCATAACGGCGGCTGGTGGAATGATCGGCTTGCGCGAAGGCTTCAAAGATAACTCTCCTTTTCTCCGGCGGGATGCCGATTCCGGTGTCAGCGACGGCAAAGTGCAGCGTGGCCGCGTCAGCATTGCGCGATTCGACGCTCACCTGGACCGAGACTTCTCCCCGTTCGGTAAACTTGATGGAATTCCCCACCAGATTGAAAAGGACTTGCCGCATGCGAGTTGGATCGCCCACCAGGTTGTCCGGGACCTCCGGCCGCACCCGCAGGGCGAGCTCCAGATCCTTTTCATGCGCGCGCAAGGCGAGGGTCTTCAGGGCCTCCCCCAGGCAGTCGCGCAAGTTGAATTCTGCCTGGTCGATATCCAACTTGCCCGCCTCGATTTTAGAGATATCCAGGATGTCGTTGATAACGGTCAGAAGCGACTCCGCCGAAGACTTCACCAGCCCCAGGTATTCCCGGCGGGTGGGATCAAGATCGGTGTCCAGGGCGAGTTCGGTCATGCCCATGATGGCATTCATCGGCGTACGGATTTCGTGGCTCATGTTGGCCAGGAATTCACTTTGGGCACGGCAGGCCTGTTCCGCTTCTGTCTTCGCCTGGGTCAGCTCGGTATTCTGGGCGCGTAGTTCCGCCGTGCGGGCGCCGATCTGCAAATCCAGACCCTCCCGTTGCTGGCGCAGTTGATGGTCACGCTGCTCGAGGTGGCAAAGCGTCTCCCTGATGCCGTTGCTCAAAACGTCCAGCTCGTCCTTGCCCACCTGGGGCGCAAAGAGAGAAGGTTTCTCTGTCGCCATGACCGCGTGGAAAGTCTGGAGCAAGCGCACAATCGGGTCGGAAATGAGGTGCTGCAGCCGGAGGGAAAGGAGAAAGGCCACTCCGGATGAGGCCAGCGCCGCGATCAAGGCAATCAGAGCATTGCGCCAAAGCCGTTTGTCCCATTCCTTCAAATCGGATTCCAGATAGACAGTGCCCACTACATCCCCGTTGCGGGTGATGGGGTGGAACAAGGCCAGACGGTGGGGACGGGAGATTCCTTGCTCCCCCGGCAACACTCTGGGGGGGAGTGGGATGGGGACATTGCCGTGGTAATACTCCGCCACGATCTCGCCCCCCTTCGCGTACGCCCTGGCGGCCATAACGTTAGGTTTAGCGCGCAGCGTGGAGAGGACTTGAGCGGCGGCGCCGCGGTCGCCCGAAGCCAACGACGAGGCGGCATTCTGGCCGATGATTTCAGCCAAGCTGGCAAGATCGCGCGCCATGGCATGGCGAAAGGTGACCGCATCGTAAACGCCAAATGCTAAACCGGCCGCTACCAAAGCTGCACTGCTGGTGAGCATGAGAATGCTTACCAACTTGCAGCGGATGGTTGATTCACGAAAGGCCTGCACTGAGAACCTCTCCCTTTCCTTGCTCTCGAACTCCCACGGACTTTCCCCAGAATCCTCGTCGCTACCGGCGAGACCGGAGTTGCATCTGGTGCCTAATTACATTAATAGGCACGATTATCTTAGGCTCCCGGAAGGCCGGGGCTTTATAGGCTGCGGAAAAGCGCTCCCATGCTGTCATCCTGAGCCCAGTTGCTGTCATTCTGAGCGCAGCGAAGAATCTCGCTCTGAGCGTTTTCAAGGCAATGCGAGATTCTTCCTTCGCGATGCTCAGGACCGCCTGCGGCCTCTGCAGAAACTCGACACTTGAGATTCAGCACGTGTAGCGCGGACCTGTTTTTTAGGTCCGCGGCACGTCCCCGATGGACAAGGAAAAGCCGCGGACCTAAAAAACAGGTCCGCGCTACCCTTCCTCGGCCCGAGTTTCTGCCTATCATGGGCAGCCGAACGGCTGTCGATGCTCAGTATGACAGCCCATTCGAGTTTTTCCGCAGCCTGTAAAGCCCGCCGTTCCCGACTCGTGGTAAGAAATCCGGGCTAAAAGTAAAGCTTCAGCGCAAACTGCATGACTCTCGGGTCGCCCGACAGGCTGCTGATCTGGCCGAACGTGCCGTCGGTGACATTGCGGTCCGGATATCCGAAATGCGTGTTGTTAAACGAATTGAGCGCGTCCCAGCGCATTTCGAGCGAACGGTTCTCGCCGAAACGCAAGCTCCGGCTCAGGCTCATATCGAACTGGATCAGGTCCGGCCCGAACAGAGTGTTGCGACCGCAGTTGGGTAGTTCCACGATGGGAGGCGCCGCATAGTCGGCGATATTGAACCAGTGGTAGATAGATCGACTGGGGCCGGCCGACAGAGCACCGTTCCCCAAGCAGTCGGCGTATGCAGTTTCCAATCCGCCGCGTGGCCCCTCGAGCTTGGAACTGAGGTTGCTGTCCTCGATGCTAAACGGCTCCCCCGTACGCCCGGTGGTGATTCCGCTGAAGCGCCAGTCACGCAGAACCTGGCGCACGGCGCGAGATCCCCCGCCCGTCGAGTCGCGCAGCGCCCGGATTTCCGGAATCTGGTAGACGTAGCTAATGGACACAACGTGCCGATAGTCGAAGTCGCTGTTGCCCCGGTTGATTTGCTTATAGGCGTAATGGTCATCCGGGTCAACAGGACTGCCGAGAATGTTGAGGTCGTCACAATCCCAGTCAATCGAGTGCGACCAAGTGTAGTTAGCGCGGAATAGCAACCCATGGCTCAACTTCTTCTCGAGTGAGACTTCGAGGCCCTGATATGTCGAGTTGCCCCCATTCTCCCGTAACTCGAGAGTACCAAATGCCGGGTAAGGAGCGACCCCGGTGGGGATGCCGTTAACGAAGGGATTCTGATTCAGGTTTGTCAGGTACGATAGGTGCGTTCCCTTCGTGCCCACGTAATCGACGGTGAGAACCATGTTCCCATTGAACATGCGCTGGAAGCCAAAGTTCCACTGATCGATGCTGGGCGTCCGGGAATTCGGATCCACAATGTGGGTATTGACCGTGGTGGGACTGACGACGCTCGGGTCGATCGAGAGATTGATCCCCGTCGCGACCCGCATGTTGTTGAAGGTAGCGGTGCTGCTGGAAGTGCTGCCCGAGTTGGTGACATGCCAGGGCAGGTCCAGATACATCTGATCTTCGCTTCCCTGCCGCTCAAAAAGCTGATAGAAGCGGCCGTAGCCGGTGCGGATCACCCAGTTGGGTTTGATATGGTACGCCAGCCCCAGGCGCGGCGCCCAGTTGGCCTTGTCGTTCGTCACCAGGCCGCGGCCGTACGGTGAGTTCGAGGGGAAAAACAATGTGCCGGTTGCCGGGTTGAAATTGCTCATATGATTCGCCGCTTCGTACTCCCAGGGCGAATAGTCATAGCGAACGCCGTAGTTAACGCTCAGCTTGGGGGTAGCCTTCCAGTCGTCCTGAAAGAAATAGGACATCATCCATTCACGCGAGTCTACGATGGTCTGACCGGTGTACTCGCCATTATAGGGATAGCCCATAAGAAAGTCTGCCCAGGGAATTCCGGTGTATTGCCCGTTAAAGCTCATGGAGCCACGCACGCCGGGGACATCCAAATAGATATTCCGCATCGGCGCGTGGAAGTCCGCCCCGAACTTGAACTGGTGCGTACCCCGGGTAATGCCCATCGTGTCGCTCTCTTCGAACGAATTGGTGTACTCATGCTTGGGCGTGTAGTCGGGCGAGCCCATACGAGCCCTGGCGCCACCTGCCCCTACCGCCGAAATGCCGCCCCCTCCGCTAACCGTCATGCCCGGGAGGCCGCCGTCATAAGCGGGGCTGTCGGGAACACCCAACCAGCCGAGGGACGACAAGGTATTTTCTCCAAACGGGTTCTGTGTCTCCAGTGAATGAGCTCGGTTCCAGCCCAGGCGGACCTCGTTAAGCATCGTCGGGCTGATGATCCAGTCATCGCCCAGCGCCGCTCCTTGGGAATGGAGGTAATACTTTCCGATGGACGACGAACTGGCGCCGTCAATGATGGCAGGGTAAAAGGCGCCAGGGGCATCCCGATAGCGAGGCAATATGCTATAACGCACGAACGCACGGTTGTTGGTCTTGATTTCCACGTCACCGCGACTGTTGTACGAGTTACTGTTGTCAACCAAGGGCGGGGAATTATAGTAATCGTTGGCGTTGAGCGCGCCGGTCGCGGGAGTAATGTTGGACAAGGGAAGGTAAGTGATGAATTTCTGCGATTCCGTGTCCAGGCAAATCGTCGGAATTACGTTGTTAACGAAGTTGTTTTTGGCATTTATGGCGATGGGATCTTTCGCCTTGCAATCTCCCACGGGGTCGGAGATGGTTTTATACGTAGTTCTGTTGGCGGTGGCCTCCGCGGCGGAGAAATTGCCGATGCGCTCGCTGGCCGTGGGAACATTGCCGATAATTGGTATCCCCTGCGCGAGACGCTGGCCCTCGTAGTTGAAAAAGAAGAAGGCTTTGTCTTTCAAGATCGGCCCCCCTATGTTGCCCCCGAACTGGTTCAGGTCGTACTTGCTCTTCTTCGCTCCGGAGCGGTTGGTGAAGAAGTCTGTGGAATCGAATTTGTTATTCCGGACAAACTCCCAACCCGTGCCGTGGAACTTGTCGGTGCCGCCCTTGGTGGCGACGACGATGGCTGCCCCCGGACTGCGTCCGTATTCCGCCGAATACGGATCGGTGATCAGCCTGAACTCCTGAATGGCATCCACGGATACGTGGACGGTTTCCGCGCTTAACTCCAGCACGTTTTCGGAGGTCGAGTTGTTGTCCACCCCGTCCAGGAGGAAGTTGTTTTGCAGCGAGCGCACACCGTGCACATCGACGATGGCCGTGCGCCCGCTGGCAGTCGAGCTTCCCTGTTCGCTATATCGGTCCCCGCTCACGCCCGACGACAACAGCAGCAAGTCGTCCCAGTTGCGTCGGCCCAAGGGGAGATCCAGAACTTCGGTGTTTGAGATATCCGCGCCGGTCTGGGCCGACTCGGTTTGGAGCGCGGTCACCGCCGTCTTGACTTCGACCACCTGGGTGACTTCGCCCAGCGTGAGCTGGAAGTCATTGCGCCCGCTCTCGCCGACGCCCAATACCACGTTGTCGTGGATTGCTGTCTTGAAGCCCGTCATCTCCACCGTCACCGTGTAGGTGCCGATGGCCAAGCCCCCGAGAAGGTAATACCCGGAGGAATCGGTCTTGGTTTTGTAAGTCAGGTTGGTGGAGTTACTCCTGGCCGTCACCGTCGCGGCATGGACCACGGCGCCGGTGGGATCGCTAACCAGCCCGGTAAGACTGGCGTTCTGCACCTGGGACCATCCTTGAACAACCAGTCCCAAGGCTGTGAGCCCTACGAGAGCAGTAACACAGATTGCATGCGAAAGCGGTCGTTGCATTCGCTGACCTCCAAGTCCTTACACACTTATAGTGGCCCCACTTCGAGGCGTGGGATGTCCGAGGTAAGGTTGTGTTGAACTTCCGCACGATCATCTGCTCCCATTGTTACTGGAGTGTTAGACCTGCTGTACAATTCGGTTAAGTACAGTGTGAGCTCTCGGCAGAGCGACTGACGCACAAGGAGAACCATCAGGGCAACCGCGTCAACATTACGCGGGCCGCGGTGCCGTCCTGATTTGCCCGGAGCGCCTTAATCGAAGAAGAGTTCGCCGAGTCGCGCGAAACGGCGAACCGCTTCCTCGTTCAATGGTAAAATGCAACCTTTCCCGATTAGAGGGACAAGGGCGCCGGGCCAAATCAGGGCAAGCCCCTACCATGGAATAGGTCGAATTGCGGTGCGGCCTGGTCATGGTAGCGTATCAATATCCAGGGGCGCTTCCCGGAGAAGCCCGCGGAGAATCGGCAAATGGCGGCCAACAGAAATCAGCAAGTACGCAAACGCTCCGCGCTCAGCCGGAGAGCTTTTCTCCAAGCGGCTTCGTTTTCCCCGGCGCTCTTGCCCGTTGCTTCCCGGTCCCTGAGCGCCATGGGCGCCAAAATTCCCAAACCCACCGACATCCGGATCGATGAAGTTTCCCTCGACTACGAGGATTTTCCTTACCGCACGCCGTACAAATTCGGCGGCAGGGAGATTGACCGGGTGACGGTTCTGAATGTCCGGTGTGCCGTGCATACGCTAAGTGGCCGCTCGGCGCGCGGCTTCGGGTCGATGCCGCTGGTCAGCGCCTGGGCGTTTCCTTCCGCCAAGATGTCCTTTGACACTACCCTGGGAGCAATGAAGGCCCATGCTGAGCGCATCAGGAAGATCACGGCGGACTTTCCTGAGCCCGCCCATCCCATCGATATCAACGTGGCCCTGGAACCCGAATACCTGAAAGCCGCGCAGGAAGTTTCCGAAGACCTGCACCTGGCGGAACCGATTCCCAAACTCTGCACCTTGGTAACCGCGAGCGCGTTCGACGCCGCTTTGCATGATGCCTTCGGAAAGGCGCATGGGGTTTCCGCCTATCATACCTACGGCCGCGATTTCATGACCTACGACCTGGGCCACTATCTTGGCCGGGAGTTCAGCGGTGAATATCCTGACCAGTACGTGTTGAGAGATCCCAAGCCCCGGCTGGCGCTTTACCACTCGGTGGGCGAGTCCGACCCCATCGAAGAGTCCGAGGTCAAGGAGCGAATCGACGACGGCTTGCCCATGAGCCTGCGCGGATGGATCGGCTACAACGGCCTGACGCACATCAAGATCAAACTCGCCGGCAATAACCAGGCATGGGACCTCGAGCGGATCCTCAGCATCGACCGGACCACCAGCGACACAGAGACGGGGCGCGGCATCAAGAATTGGGTCTACTCGCTCGACTTCAACGAGCAGTGCCCCAACGTCGCTTACCTGCTGGATTTCTTGCACCGCCTCAAGGAAAAGTCACCCTCCGGTTACGAGAAAATCCAGTACATCGAACAGCCCACCAAACGCGACCTCGAGAAGGACAGGGGAAATGTGATGTTCGAAGCCGCGAAACTTCGGCCCGTCGTGATTGATGAGTCGCTGACCGGTCTGGATATGCTCATGCTGGCCCGCGAGATGGGCTATTCGGGAGCAGCACTGAAAACCTGCAAGGGTCAAACGCAGTCGGTCCTCCTGGCCGCGGTCTGTCAGAAATACAAGATGTTCATGTGCGTCCAGGATCTCACGTGCCCCGGCGCGTCTCTGGTGCATTCCGTGGGGATGGCTGCCCACATGCCGACGGTCACGGCCGTCGAATCCAACGCCGGGCACTTTGTGCCGGCGGGCAACCGCGGGTGGGAAACTAGATTCCCGGGAATCTTCATCGTCAAAGACGGCACCATGAGCACGGGAGATCTGACCAAACCCGGCCTGGGCGTCGTCGAGTAGTTTTGTATCATCAAGCTTGCTATGGAGGTGGCTCCCATTCCCAAGATTCTTACGACTACCGTCGGGTCTTACCCCGTACCGGACTGGCTTACTGCCGCACCGAGCCGGCAGGCTCGTCTGGACGCCACGCGCGTGGTCTTTGACATCCAGCGCCAGGCCGGCATCGACCTGCCCACGGATGGCGAACTCTATCGGTTCGACATCAGTCATCCCGACACCAACGGGATGATCGAATACTTCCTCCGGCCCATGAGCGGCCTCAGCACGCAGCTTGGGCGGGCCGATTGGGACGCCTACTACCGGCTGCCGGGTGTGACTTTTCGCAGCGCCCCCGCGGGCGTCGTCACCGGCGCGATTGGCGGGGGCAAACTTAACCTGCTGGCCGATTGCGCGACTGCTGCCGAGGTCGCTGGGGGCGCGTTCAAATTCACCGTGACCAGCCCCTACATGCTTTCCCGGCTCCTCTTGGATCAGCACTACCACGACTTCGAAGCCTTGACCATGGCCGTTGCCAAGGCGCTGGGCGAGCAAGTGGCAGGATTGCCTTGCGCGTGCTTGCAAGTTGATGAGGCCGTCCTGGTCGAAAATCCCGAGCACGCTCTGATGGCGGCCAAGGCGATTAACGTGCTGCTCGACAGTGTCTCGTGCCAGCGGGCCGTGCACCTCTGCTTTGGCAACTACGGCGGCCAGACGATTCGCCAGGGACACTGGGCTTCCCTCCTGGAATTCTTCAACGCCCTGCATGCCGATCACCTGGTGCTGGAAATTGCTCACCGGCCGAGTGCAGACCTTGACGCGCTGAAGGACATCACGCCCCGAATCAAGCTCGGCATCGGCGTCGTGGATGTGAAGATCAACCGCGTCGAAACCGCCGACGAGATTGCCCATCGGATTGAAGCGGCCGAAAAAGCCCTGGGCCCGGAGCGCGTAGGCTGGGTCCATCCCGACTGCGGCTTTTGGATGCTGAATCGTTCAGTGGTGGATCGCAAGATCGCAGCGTTAGTGCAGGGACGCGACCTCTACCAAGCAACGGAATCGCGAACAGCAAAGGGCTGAGCAGAATGACAGTTTCAGCGACGGTGAACGAAAAGACTTACGCGTCGAGTTTCTGCTGAGCCTCGCGAAGGAGCTTGCCCTGCCGTTCCGTGGATTGGTAGTTTGCAGGGCTTCTCGCCAAAAACAACAGCTATCCCCTTTTCTTTCAATGACTCAACAACGTTAAAGGCTAAACCGTGTATTTTCACCAACTCATCCAGAGCACTTATTTTTCACCTTTGTTTTCAATAACTCATCCAGAGCACTCTTCATTTTTAACATCTTTAGTAAGCAGTTCCCCGCTCGCGAACCTCATCAGCATAACTTCCCTGTTTTCAAACACTTGATTTTTTGCGCGGATCATCGAAATCCCCCCTTTCTCAGCTAACATACTGTGTTTTCATAAACTCATCCGGATGGAGAATTCACGCAGGAGTCAGGAACCGGGAGCCCGGGCACTGCTTGTGCCTGCTGTCTACTGCCTACTATCTACCGGCTACTGTCCTAATGTGGTGTCCCACGTAAGAATTGACAATAGGCGAGACCCCCTCACCCGGCCCGCCCCGGCTGGCGATTACGCCGGATGCGCGCCACCCTCTCCCCCAAAGGGGCGAGGGCAATAAAATCCATTGCAACATGCCATTGTCAAATCTTATCCGGGACACCACACTAAATATGGATTACGCGAAGCCCTTGAACAGGTCGCGCCCTTTCATCCAGTTCGAACTGCCCTCAGGCGTAATTATACCAATGGCTATCTTATTCGTCAAGTTAATCATTAGTATATAATTCAAGATGGTTCGACTATGACAAAGATTCGCAATGGGTATCTGCCCGCAGGAACAAGCGTAGCGCGGACCTGTTTTGTAGGTCCACGGCTTTTCGTGCCCTCCGATAAATTGAGCAATTCTGAAATTTAGAGCTTCTTAACGGTTGCCGACTTGAAATGCGAAGTCGGTGCCACCCGCGCCTCTCATAAGCAAGTCACTCCGACCGCCAAAGCAGCGTCCCGCTGATTCTTATCCAGCGTCGCCAGGGGACTCCCCGACCGCATGGCCAGCTCCACGTAAAGAGCATCGCAGGACGCCAGGGCATATTGGCGGCAGAGTGCCTGAATGTCATGGATCACGCGCTCCAGCGAAACATCGTCGAGTGTGGGGCGCAAGGCGCGGAGATCTTCGAGGAAAGCTTGTGTTTGGTCGGCAGAGATACGCCCTTTCCTCTCGCCGGCGAGCAAGGAATTGAGAACCTCGGAACACCAGAAGGCAGGCACCAGGGCTTGGTCTCCCGCCTTCAGCAAGTCCAGCACGCCCATAGCAGCGGGCGTTTGTTCATCAGGAAAACACCAGGATAGAGTGACGGAGGCATCCAGGACAATCCAACTCACGGACGCGCCTCGTCGCGGAGTTGCTTGATGGTGATGCCCCTCAGGGAAAGCTTGTGCGTCTTGCCGAAGCTCTTGAGCCGCTCAATGGCCGCTTGCCGCTCTGACTCTGTCGGCTCTGCCAACGCCATTTGCCGCGCCTGCCAAACGGCGACCGCTTCCGAGAGCACCTCTTCGGCCGAGCGCTATTGGCCAGAGAGCACGGCGTTATTAACGATGCGCTCGATCCGGGGGGGAAGATGGATCGTCATGGGGAGCCTCCATGCACCATGCCCTAAGTTAGCGGAGAGGGCCGGAGCTGTCAAACATAGGATAACTGCGTTTATCCTATTTCATTTTGCACGCCCAAGGCAAGCGGGTGAATACAAGCCAAAGTCAGCAAGCGTGGCGCCTGTTTTGTAGGTCCGCGGCTTTTCGTGCCCGCCGATAGATTGAGTAATTCTGAAGTTTAGAGCCGCGGACCTTGCAGAACATGTTCGCGCTACACTTGGTACTACGTCCCTTGCAGTAATTGTGGTGATGCCGCAAAAGAGCAGTGACAAGTGCTAAGAACAGTGACGAGTGGCGAGTGAAAAGTGACGGGCTAGCTCGAATCCCGGACCTCAGGCCCCCTACCCCTGCGGTATGGGCCCGTGGCGCTAGGCGGTCGAGTTCTGCTGCTGTTTCTCTAGTAAAGAAATAATTTTGTCGGGGTCGTAGACGCAGCCTCCCCACACGCCTCCGCTGGCCTGAACCAAAGCCGCCCACAGACGTGTGTCTTCAGGAAGGGAGGGATGCGGACGCAAATCCGGACGCGGCTCGCGCTGCGCCAGGCGGCGCGAGCCTTCCTCGGCGCCGAACCGTTCGTGAACGTCGCCCACAAGATGAAGAGAGCCAGTCAAGTGTTGGCGGTCGATCACAATCTCGATCTGGTCGCCCTCTTGAACCTTTCCAATTGCTCCGCCAGCCAGCGCCTCGGGCGAGATATGACCGATGCAGGCGCCAGTCGAGACGCCGCTGAAGCGCGCGTCGGTAAGAACCGCGACGTGCTTGCAATGCGGAAGCTGTTTTAGCGCGGAAGTGATCTGATAGATCTCCTGCATGCCGGCGCCGGCCGGCCCGCCGCAGATGAGCACGATCACGTCGCCTTGCGCCATTTCTCCGTTCTTAATGGCCTGAATCGCGGCCGCTTCCGTCGTGAAGACTCTGGCCGGACCGGCATGACGATAGACGTCGTTCTCATCGATAAGCGAAGGATCGATGGCGGTGCTCTTGATGACGGAACCCTCCGGCGCCAGGTTGCCCAGGGGAAAACAGATGGTCGAGCCGATTCCTTTCGATCGGGCCTGATCGGGCGTCATAATCACGTCGTCCGGATCGATGCCGTCCTGCGCCCGCAGGCAGCGGCGTAACTCGCGGCGGCGAGGGCTGTCGTGCCACCAGTCCAGGCAGGTTGAGAGCGTTTCTCCTGAGACGGTCTTGACGCTGGTATCGAGAAGGCCGGCCCGCCGCAGGTGCAGCATCACCTCGGGTACGCCGCCGGCAAGGAAAACCTGGACGGTGGCAAAATTGCGCGGTCCATTCGGCAGGGCATCCACCAGGCGCGGCACCTGGCGATTCACCTCCGCCCAGTCGGAAGCGACAGGCCGGTTTAATTTCGCCGCAAACGCGATGGCGGGAACATGCAGCAGAAGATTGGTAGATCCGCCGAAGGCCGCGTGGACCACCATGGCGTTGCGGATCGCGGCCTGCGTCAAGACGTCGGAAGTGCCGATTTGCAATTGATGCAGGCGCAAGATAGCCCGGGCCGAACGGCGGGCGGCATCGAGCCAAATAGGCTGTCCAGAGGGCGCCAGCGCGGTGTGGGGCAGCGCCAGTCCCAGCGCCTCGCCTACAACTTGCGAGGTGGCCGCGGTACCGAGGAACTGGCATCCGCCCCCGGGAGTGGCGCAGGCACGGCAGCCAACCTCGGCGGCATACTCGACACTAATCTGGTCCTGAGCAAAGCGCGCGCCAAGGGTTTGGACCTTGCCCGCATCTTCGCCGGATTCCGGCAGAAGCGTCACGCCGCCAGGGACCAGAACGGTTGGAGCTTTTCCTGATGATGCCAACGCCATCATCATGGCGGGCAAACCCTTATCGCAAGTGGCAATGCCGATGACACCTTTGCCGGTAGGCAGCGAACGAATGAGACGACGGAGCACGATAGCGGCATCGTTGCGAAACGGCAGCGAATCCAGCATGCCGGTGGTGCCCTGAGTGCGTCCATCGCAGGGGTCCGTGCAGGCGCCGGCAAAGGGAACGGCACGCAGCTCCTTCAACTCCCGCGCCGCTTCCGCCACCAGGAGTCCCACTTCCCAGTGCCCCGTGTGCAAGCCGAGAGCGATGGCCTCTCCGTTCGCCGCGCGCAGGCCGCCGTGCGTGCTGAGAATGAGAAATTCGGGATCAAGAAGTCTTGCCGGGTCCCAACCCATGCCGGCGCTCTGGGTCAAGCCGAAGAGATTTCCCGAAGGTTGAGTGAGCAGCATCTCGGCCGTTAGCGGTAGGAGTCCGGCGGGGCCGGGCGCGTGGGTGGCCACGCGGCAAAGACTGGGGTCGGCCGTCTCCAAGACGGAAGTGAGTGAGATCATGGCGACGGGAAAACTCGCTTTCAATCAATTTATAGAATTGGAGCAAATTCTCTGACGGGAAGGGGTGCAGTTGGGTCTTTTGTAGCGGCGGTTTATAACCGGGCTTGTCCAAATTACACTCAATTCGTCGCCTCCCCAACTGCGGCTTCGCCGCTCGCTGTGAGGAAAGGCCCCGCCTTTCCCTGGAGTTTCTGCATTTTTCCACTCCCTAGATTGCAGGACATGACCTCCGTGTCGAGCCTTCAGGCTCCCCAGAACAGCCGCGGAGCGGCGGCAGACAATAGCCCACGGCGTAAGCCGTGGGTCAGCATTGAAGCTAAGTTTCCGCAGCCCCGGAGGGGCGACAGACGATGGCCCCCACCCGTGAGGAGCCTCTGTCGCCCCTCCGGGGCTGGGGAACCTGGGGATTATCCCTAGTCCCCACGGCTCACGCCGTGGGCTATTCTCTGTCGGCCCTCCGGGCCTGTGTGCCAGCGGGGCGGCAGAGCCGCACGAACCGCTCGAAAAGTTCGCTAATTTAGACAGCCGGCGCCTAGCCCGGACTTCTCACCACGGTTGGACGCTGTTGGAAGGGCGGGGCTTCAGCCCCGCCCTTCCAGAGTCGTGGTGAGAAATCCGGGTCAGAAACAACCGCTACAGCACTCTGTACCTCGACCCTCTCGCGGGCTATTTTTCAAAAGCGGCCTTGGCCGCTTTCATGAACGCGTCACGGCTCTTGGCGCCGGCGCCGGGAAAGCCCGCGTGCTGGACCATCCAGATGAAGATCAGGCCGTGCTGGGTATCGATGGTCATGTTCGTGGAGTATGCGCCGCCGTGGCCGAACTCTCCTTGGCCCACACTTAGGCCGAACCCGTAACTTGTGGTGAGGGCCTCCGGAGTTTGCCTACTGGTCATCTGCTTTACGGACGCCTCCGAGAGGTAGCGCTTGCCGTCCCGAGTGCCCCCATTGAGCATCATCTGGCAAAACCGGGCGACGTCCGACGCGGTTGAAAAAAGGCCGCCGGCGGGCATCGGCTGGCGGGTGCGGTCGGTAAGCGGGTAGCGGAGTTGCGTAATCGTCGTCTCCTCCAGGCCGGTCTTGGCCGCGTCCGGTTTGTAAGACTTCGCGAGGCGCCGGACTTGCTTGGGGTTGGGCCAGAAGGTGGTGTCCTTCATCCCCAGCGGTTGGAACAGGCGCTGCTCCATGAACTGTTCGTACGGCATTCCGCTGACGACCTCGATGATGCGGCCGGCGGTATTGATCCCGGCGTTGGAATACGAGTACTTGCTATCCGGCTCGAATTCCAGCGGCAGCATGGCGTAGCTCCGAACGCGCGCGGCAAGTGGCAGCAGGTCGAGGGTCGGCACCTCCAACGGTGAGGTGAACGGCAGTCCGCTGGTGTGGGTCAGCACATTCTTGACGGTGATGGGGTGGGCCGGCCTCTTCAATAAGATGTGTTCCGAGTCCTGCTCCACCGTCACCCACTGGCCTTTGAACTCCGGCAGATATTTCTCCACGGGATCGTCCACATTGACCTTGCCCTCGTCCACCAGCATCATCAAAGCGGCGGCTGTCATCGCTTTGGACTGGGAGGCGATCCAGAACAGCGCGTCCGTCCGCATCGGCTTGTTCGCGGCGATGTCCATGTACCCGATGGCCTCCAGGCTGAGCACCCGGTCACGCGATGCCACCAGCGTCACTGCCCCCGCCAGGGTGTGATTGTCCACGAACGGCTGCAAGGCGGCGGCAATCGTCGCGGGCGATTCAGCCGCCGAATGACGGGCCGGCCCCGCCATGGCGATTGCACCAAACATCACAAGCAGCATCCCGATCAGGCGGACGCGTGGAATGATTGACGCCCCTCCTCTCGCGACTTTCGAGCGCGCAATCCCATAAATCGTACCTGGGTTCATCGTCTGCCCCCTCGCAGAATAGCAATGCTGTAGGCACAATATGCACAGCATCCGCATTTCCAATGGATATTAACGAACACTACCGTTTTCAAATCTCGACCGACCGACAACATACATCTGACTTCCTCCGAATGCAATCTCAACGGCGGCTTTTCAGTGTGGAGCGCGTCCACTGTTTATGGGTGTTCATCGATTTGTGGTATAAGTCAAATGGCCTGAGGGGAGGGGAGTGACTCAGTTCGGTCTGTTGTAGCGGCGGTCTCTGACCGCCGGCTTTCGATTCAAAAGGTTCCGGCGGTCAGAGACCGCCGCTACAGCTCCCGTCGGAACCCCAAAGGGGTTACCCTTGAGTAGCCGTGGGCAAGGGCACGCGCGTTGTGCCCGCCGCCCACGGACCGCGTCCCTACCCTATTTTACCGACCCCGAAGGGGTCGCATTACCTTGGGCCGGGGGACGCACGACCGGAATGTCGCAGTCTGCATCCGACCCTTTCAGGGTCGGACTATGTTGGGGGTGCGTGTTCCGGGGGCGTTGCCCCCGGCTACTTAATTGATCCCCTGCGGGGATCAGGGATGCAAAGTGCCGGCGATTTTTTCCGCAGCCGTTTTAGCCCCTGAAGCGATGTGGTTTCAGGTGAATCGTTCGGTAGGACCATGCGCATGAGGGGATGGATTGCAAACTTGTAAGCATCGAAACAGGAGGAATGCGGTGAAATTCCCAAAGTGGAAGGTGACGGCAAGCTCATTAACCATGGCTGCGCTGGCAGCCCTGGTTGTGCTCGGCTATTCTCTGAACGTAGGTTCTTGGACCGAAGCAAGGCCCGGCGAGACGCCAGACGCCGATTTCGCGGGCTTTTCCGCCCTCGCGCCGATTGATGCACACATTCACGCTTACAAAGATGACCCGGCGTTCGGCGCCTTCATGCGGCGCCTGAATCTGCGCGGTTTAGATATTTGTGTGATTGATGACCGCGATCCTTTATACAGGGGGCTGGAGCCGCAACGCAGCGAGGCGCTCAAGGTTCGCCAAATCACGGGAGGCCGGGCGGTTTTTTGCACCACTTTCAGCCCCTACGATTTTGAGGACCCGGGATTCGCCCAGCGCGCGATCCGCCAGCTCGATGCCGACTTCGCCATAGGAGCCATCGCGGTGAAGATTTACAAGGTCATGGGCATGGAGATGAAGTCGAAAGCGGGAAAATATGTGATGCCGGATGACCCTGCCTTCGAGCCCATTTACCAGGACATTGCCACCCATAATCGGACCGTTGTCGCGCACATCGCGGAGCCCGATTCCTGCTGGCAGCCCCCCAATCCCGCCAGCCCCGATTATGCATACTACAAACAGCACCCCGGAGAGTACGCTTACGCCCATCCCGAGTGGCCCTCCAAGGCCGCCATTCTCGCGGCCCGCGACCATTTTGTGGAGGAGAACCCCAAGTTGCGGGTCATCGGCGCACACCTGGGCAGCATGGAAGTGGATGTGGATCAGATCGCCCGGCGCTTTGACCGCTATCCCAATTTTGCCGTCGATACCGCGGCCCGCGTCCCTTATTTCATGAAGCAGCCGCGCGACAAAGTCCGGGCCTTCCTGATCAAATACCAGGACCGCGTCCTCTATGGAACCGACCTGGAGATGCAGCCGACGGACAACACCGAGAAAGCACTGCAAGAGTGGAATGACACCTACAGGCGCGACTGGACCTACTTTTCATCGGACGGTACGGTCGAGTACCTGGGTAACACCTACCAGGGTATTTCCCTGCCGGCGCCGGTGCTGCGCAAGATTTTTCACGACAACGCCGTCCACTGGCTGCCGGGAATTCTAGCCGGGATTTCTCGCCACGACTCTGGAAGGGCGGGGCTTTAGCCCCGCCGTTGCAATGCCGTCCTGATTATTTCCAAGTCCCGCACCCCGCGCAGCTTGCGGCTGCAAGCTGCGCGGGGTGCGGGACGGATAGAGGACGGGGGCTGCGATTTCGGCGGGGCTGAAGCCCCGCCCTTCCAGCATCGTCCCAAACTGGTGAGAAGTCCAGGCTAGGGGGCAAATAGAATCCGCCCAAGCGGAATCAATCATCATCCCCATCGGGAGTCCGGCCGGCCGTTATTCCGGCTTTCGTATCCTTCCACTCCAGCTTGTCATCGCGCCTGGGCAATTGGTGTTCTTGCGCATATTGATTCCGGATCGAGGTGACTTGTGCGGCCCAGGCTCCCATTGGGTAGAGCAATTCGCGGTACACCAGGTAGCTCAAGTCCACGGTGCGAGCGGGTTGGTGGTCCTTCACATCGTCAACCCTGTCGAGGAATTTGCGCCCGTTGGCTTCCGGCACGCGCGGGAACCAGGATTTGTACCAAGTCGCCGTCGCGTCGTTAAGGGCCTGGTTCCGCTGCTGGCGGATATTCTCGGCGATGCTCAGCGCCCGGTCGAGTGCGGCCACTGCCTTCTCCGCGTCGTTATGACCTGCATAGGTCTGAGCGGAGGTCAGGGCGTCAACGATCCGGCCTAACTCGCGCAGCATGATCAAATTCTGGCGGTAAACATGAGCTATCGACAGGTAAACCTCAAGGTTGTAATGATTGAGCTGGACTGTGTCCAGGTTCGTATTAATCAAATTGAGTAGTTCGTCATTCTGGGCGAGAAACTTCCCGGCGAGCTCAAGCCGTTTCTGGTTTTCCCCACTCCAGTTGTAGGGCAGGCGAAGCAATTCCGGCAGAGGCACGGGCAGGAGAGGCAAATACTGGTCATGCTCAAAGTGCGGGGGATTGAAAACTCCGCGGGAATTTCCAAAGATGGGAGTGCGCGCGCTGGAAGGGCCGGTCTCCCAGCTATCTTCCCAGAAGCGGGCCTGTTGGCTCATCAGTTGGTAAAGCCGCCCCATGTCCGTGGCCCCCGAGCCATAGAACAACCGATAGAAGCTGCTCATCAACTCCTCTGCACCTGGCGAGTCATGGCGCCAGCCCCGGGCAGGCCCCGTGGCATAGCCCAGCCAGAAGGTCTCCGGGTGCAGTCCAGGGTCTGCCCAACCGGCGATGAAAACCCCCATGAGGTCCGCCTGATTTGCCTTCGGCGCGTCCGGCTGCACGGAGGAAAGGGCTGCGTGCGATGTAAAGGAGATCAGGTCCACCATCTCCTGAACGCGCCTGGCGTCGGAGGGCCTGGGATGAAGGCGCCCGGACGAAGGCAGGGGATAGTATTCCGGGAAGAGTTCCTCCTCTCCTTCTGTTGACGTGAACACCATCTGCCGAATCCCATGGGCCTTGAAGACCGGGTCGAATGTCGGCCCATAGACCTCGGCATTGACCAGGTAACTCGGCAAAGAAGCAATGTCCTCCGGCACCATCGGATACTCACCCCAGAAAAGTACCTGCCGCCCGTGGTCGTGCAGGTACCCCGCCGTCTTGGTCACGAATTCCGCCAGCAGCTTCCCTACACTTCCCAGCTCCTTCGCCCGATCCACTTCGTTGCACTGCGCGTTCTTCGCCAACCCCACGTAGTACGGCTCATCCGTCGAAAGCACAAAATACTTGCTCCCCTTCGTCGCTTCCAGCAGATCATCGAACATCCCGTAGAACAGCTTGTAGGTTTCCGGGTTGGTCACGCAAAATTCGTAGTTGCTCTCCGCATATTCCCGCAACCCCGCATATTCCGGGTGCTTCAGGATGAACGCATCGTGCGCCGGCCCGTCCAGATAGGGAATGATCTCCACGTGGTACTTCCGCGCATAGTCCGTCAATTCCTGCAACTCCGCCGGAGTCATCGCGTAGGGCTCCACCATCGCCGGCGCGTGCTGGTACTGAAAATGCCCCTCCAGCTTGATTGAGAAGCCGTTGATCTTGTAGAACGCCGCCTGCCGCACCGCCGCCTTCAACACCTCCGGGTGTTCCAGATGGTGCGCATCGTCCCAATAGATCACCCGCAGCTCCAGATCCGGCCAGTCGGTAATCTCCCCTTCCGGCAGCCACCGCTTCCCATCCTGCGGCTTCAGCAACTGCACCAAGGTTTGCACACCGTAGAAGAGGCCGGTCGAACTGTTCCCCGTGATCGTCACCGCAGAAGGAGTTAATTCCATCCGGTAGGCCTGCTTAGCCAGGGCGGATTTTTCCTTATCTGTGGCTTCTCCTACCTCCACCACGTGTGGGTCGATTGTCAGCCTCAGACTCGCCCCACCCTTCCCTTTTGCTTCCGATAGGGCCAAATGGAATCGCTCTTGTAACTCTTCCTTCAAGCTAGCGACTGCGACATCATCGGGCTTGACGCCGGGGCACAGTTCCAATCGCCAGGAAGGCGCAAACTCAAAGTCCGGTCCGCTCAACGTCACCTTCTGAGGTTCAGGGATTACTGTGTATCCCCGCGCGAAAAGTGGCGTTACCGTGGCGCACGTGGCGGGGGCCGCCATTAAGAGCAGGCCGAACACGGCAGTCAGCACAACGTAGCCGAGCGATTTTGGGGCTAAGGCGGTCAATGAGGACGAGAAGTAATTTGTCAAAACCGCACCTCCGGAGTCAGCCACCCCCTGCAGAGCGGGTGGCTTGATGAGTAGGGCCGCCTCGAAGGCGGTTCCTCGTAGTGTTCGCTTTGCCTTCGTGCCCGCTGCCGTCGGAACCCCGAAGGGGTTAACCTTGAGTAGCCGTGGGCAAGGGCACTCTTTTTGTGCCCGCCGCCCACGGATCGCATTCCTAGCCTATTTTACCGACCCTGAAGGGGTCGAACGGTTCGGCCCCGCCAGGGCCGTGAGTTTTCCTTGGGCACTGGTACCGTAGGTTTCACCTACGGCTACTCACGGTGTTCCCCTTGCGGGGAACCGGGCAACGGTCAAACCTCTTCGAGTCGCACTGGTCAAACCAATGGCTTACCTTAAGAGTTATATCGACTGACGATCTTCACTGTCCGGCCGGCGGCGTCGCCGGCTCTGCGGTGTTCTTCCAATCCAGCTTGAAATCCCTCAAGGGAAGATGGTTCGCCTTAGCGTACTGATTGCGGGCAGCCAGCGTTTTCTCCGCCCAATCACCCAGAGGATAGAGAATCTCCCGATAAATCAAGTAGGTCATGTCCACGGTACGATTCGGCAAATGGTCCTTGGCATCATCAACCTTGTCCAGGAAGACGCGGCCGTTCGCCTCCGGCACGCGCGGATACCACCTTTTGTACCAGGTGGTGACGGCGTCCTGGAACATTTCATTTCTCTCCCCGCGCGTGCTCTGCGCCAGATCAAGGGCATGGTCAAGTGCGGCCACCGCGCCATCTGCATCAGCGTGGCCCGCTTGGCGCTCCGCAGATTTGAGCGAAATGTCGATCTCGTCGAGGTCCCGCAACATCAACAAATTCTGGCGGAACAGTTGCGCGATGGCGAGGTAGATCTCCAAATTGTAATGCTGAAATTCGGCCTGCCGCATATTGGCGCGAATCAGTTCCAGCAACTCATCGTTGTCCGCCAGGAATTTTCCCGCCATCCCCAGCCGCCGGGCATTCAGGGGAGCCCAGTCGTAGCCCAGTACAAGTAGCGGCGATGAGGGAACCGGCAGCAGCGGCAACGTCTGATCTTCGGCGGGACGGGGCGTGGAATAGATAATGTTCCAGTCCCCCCAGAGCGGTGTGCGCGCGGCCGAGGGCTTGGTTTCCCAGCTTTCCTTCCAGAATTGTCCCTGTTCACTCATGAGCTGGTAGAGCCTGCCCATGCGGGTCGCGCCTGGCCCGTAAAAGAGCTTGTAAAACGAGCTGGTGGATTCCTGCGGGTCGGGCGACCCCGCGTGCCAGGCGCCTGCCGAGCCGGTTGCATACCCCAGCCACATGGTCTCAGGATGCAGTCCGACGTCCGCCCATCCGGCAACAAACGTGCCCATCAAGTCAGCATTTTGGCGTGACGAATCGTGTGAAATCGTGTCAAACATTTCCTCCACCGCTCCCGGGCCCTGGCTTACCGATTCGTAAGTTCCTCCGGGGGGACCCGGGATGTGCTGGGCCTGGGGAAGCAGGTAGTAGTTTGGGAAAAGATATTCCTTCCACCCGACGGTGGACGTGAAGATAAGTTGGCGGTTGCCATGGGCCTTGAAGATGGGGTCAAACTTCGGCCCGTAGACCTCGCCGTTAATCATGAAATTGGGCACCGAAGCAATGTCCTCCGGCACCATCGGATACTCACCCCAGAAAATCACCTGCCGCCCGTGGTCGTGCAAGTACCCCGCCGTCTTGGTCACGAATTCCGCCAGCAGTTTCCCTACACTTCCTAACTCCTTCGCCCGATCCACTTCGTTGCACTGCGCGTTCTTCGCCAACCCCACGTAATACGGCTCATCCGTTGAAAGCACAAAATACTTGCTCCCCTTCGTCGCTTCCAGCAGATCGTCGAACATCCCGTAGAACAGCTTGTAGGTGTCCGGATTGGTCACGCAAAATTCGTAGTTGCTCTCCGCATATTCCCGCAAACCCGCATATTCCGGGTGCTTCAGGATGAACGCATCGTGCGCCGGCCCGTCCAGATAGGGAATGATCTCCACATGGTACTTCCGCGCGTAGTCCGTCAATTCCTGCAACTCCGCCGGAGTCATTGCGTAAGGTTCCACCATCGCGGGCGCGTGCTGGTACTGAAAATGCCCTTCCAGCTTGATCGAGAAGCCGTTGATCTTGTAGAACGCCGCCTGCCGCACCGCCGCCTTGAGCACCTCGGGGTGCTCCAGATGATGCGCATCGTCCCAATAGATCACCCGCAGCTCCAGGTCCGGCCAGTCAATGATCTCCCCTTCCGGCAGCCACTGCTTCCCACCCTGCGACTTCAGCAACTGCACCAAGGTTTGCACACCGTAGAAGAGGCCGGTCGAGCTATTCCCCGTGATCGTCACCGTTGAGGGAGTCAATTCCATCCGGTAGGCCTGCTCAGCCAGGGCGGACTTCTCTTTGTCCGTCGCTTCTGCTACCTCCACCGCGTGTGGGTCGATCGCCAATTTAAGGACGGACCCACCCTTCCCTTTTGCTTCCGATAGGGTCATATGAAATCGCTCTTGTAACTCTTCCTTCAAACTAGCAACTGCGACATCATCGGGCTTGACGCCAGGGCCCAACTCCAATCTCCAGGAAGCCGCGAACTCGAAGTCCGGCCCGCTCAGCGTCACTTTCTGAGGTTCAGGAATTACGGTATATCCCCGCGCGAAGAGGGGCGACGCTGTTGCGGCTCGAAGCGTGCTTGCCAAGCACACGGACGCGAGGGCGAACATTCCCAAAAGAGCAAATCGCCTGATCAGTAATCCCATGCACTTCTCCCCCACGCGGAAATTATTTCTTCCGATCTCCCTGTTCCAGTTTTCTTAAGGATGGCCCGTTAGAATTGGTCGTTCGTCTAATGCCGTTGCGAGACTAATCTTGTACTCCTGCCCACTCTGACCCTAAACCACCACGCAGCGAACACGATGATACCAGTTGTTCGTGTATCCATCTAATCGTGCGGAATCTCGCAAGGCCGGCTGCACCTGCCCGAGGGCGTCCTTCGCGCGGGCCACAAATTCCACGGCGCCCGGCTGAGTCAACTCCAGGGAAGCCTTCCAAGCTGCCCAGCCAAGGTCCGCGCCTGCGTCCAGCGTCGCTGTCTGCCAAGTACTGCCGGCGTCCGCGCTCACCTCAACGGAGTCAAGCTTCCCCGCCCCCGACCAGGCAAGGCCGCGAATTTCCGCTCTCCCTCGCCGGAGGACCGCCCCCTGCTGGGGATCGGTGATCACAGACTTCACCTGAACTCGCGGCAACGGTTGCCGGTCGAGTTCGCCGGAAGGCATCTGCCGTGTCTGCAGATACGTGCCGCCTTCGGGCGGCAGGGGAGTTGCGGCCACCACGATGCGCTGCAGCCATTTCACCGAGTCCATCCCATACCAGCCCGGAAGCAGCGCCCGCCAAGGTGCGCCGTGGCGGAGCGTCAAGGGTCGCGAATTCAAATGTGTCGCCAAAATCCCGTCTGCCAGAGCCCGCTCCAGGGGGACACTGCGCTTGTAGTCATCACGGCCGAAAAGGTGGAGATGCGCCCCGGCGTCGGTCGGCCGGGCCATCATGAGCACGTCCTTTAGCGACCAGCCGGCCCAGGCGCCGCTGCTGACCAACCCCGTCGAACCCACGCGGTTCCCCGCGCATTCCAGCACCGCTCCGAATTTCCTCTCGGGCAAGGTCGCGAGGTCGGCTGGGGCGAGATCCCGAGGCTTCTCCACTTCGCCTTCAATTCTAAGAGTCGCGGCCTCCACGCCGGCAGGGGCCGCAAAGTGATTGCGTACGTAGAAATCTTCCACCGAGGTGTATTGCCCCTGGAGCGACCCCAAATCAAACTCCACTTCCAGGGGGTCCATGGAAATGACGTGATGGTCTGCCCGCAGCATCTTTGCAGTGAGCAGTCCGCTACTGAGAAGCGTCATGAAATAGCGTCGATCCATAGAAATATTCTTGCGCGCAGGGGTCGTCTGCGGAAATAGCCAGATTTTTTCCCGGGCCTGCCTCAAGGGCTGGGCTGGGCTGGGGCGACCTCAATTTGCGGATCCAGTTGCCGAGCGCGTGCGAGGGCCTTTTGCGCGCCCTCCGGGTCACCGTCCTTGCCCAGAGCCAGGCTCAGGTTGAAATAGGCCCGAGCCTCGTCCGGATTCAAGTCGATGGCCGCGCGAAGCTGACCGATGGCGCCCTTCGCGTCCCCAAGCCTCAGCAAAACCGCGCCGAGATTGGTGTGTGCCTGGGCCAAATCCGGCCAGAAGGATAAGGCCGCCTTAAACGCCTCGCGCGACGCGTCAAGGTTCCCTTTGCCAAGTTCCTGCATGCCCAGGTTGTATTGGATGACGCCTTGCGCATAGTCAACGCTGGCACGGTGCAGGCGCTCAACCTCCGCGAAGGCAGCGAGGGAGTCCGCGTGTTTACCCATTTGTTCCAGCGTCTGGCCCAGAATGTAATAAGCCTGCGCGTTGTCCGGTTGCAGGGATATGGACCGTCGCAACTCGGTTTCCGCCTCTGCCAACTCTCCCACCCGGCGCAGAGTAAACCCGAGCTGGTAATGAATGTCCGTACTTGACGCAGCCAATTTTCCGGCATTCCTCAGAACGTCCAAAGCGCCTTGCAGATCACCCATTTGGCGTAAGGCGATCCCCAGATTCAACTGGGGATCCACCCAATCGGGGTCAAGTTTCGCTGCCTGGCGAAATTCCCGGGTCGCGCCTGCCAAATCGCCGCTCTCCTGCAAGCCTCCACCGAGCAAAAAGTGGGCTTCGGCATCCTCCGGCAGGAGCTCAACGGCCTTTCGCTGAGCTACCAAAGCTTCCTCGACCCGGCCCTCTTCCCCGAGGACGGCGCCCAAGCGCATTTGCGCTTCGGTGCTGCCCAGGTCGGCAGCGGTGCGGAATTCGTATTCCGCTGCTTCCAGTTCGTGCTTCTTCCATAAGGCGGAGCCGAGGTTCAGGCGAGCGGGGAAGAAATCGGGCTGCATGGCGATGATCTCACGGAATTCGCCCATCGCTGCGTCCGTATTCCCTTCCCCGGCCAGCAGTTGTCCCAGATTGTTGCGCGCTTCCGCATACTGCGGATTGAACTTGATCGCGGTGCGGAATTGCTCCGCCGCTTCCTTTGTATTCCCTTGTTTCTCTAACGTTAATCCCAGACTGTTCAGCGCCTCGGGATAAGCGGGGTTCAGCTCCAGGGCCTTGCGGAAATGCTGCTGAGCCCCGATAAGGTCGTTTTCCTGAAGTAGCACCAGGCCCAAATTGTAGTTTGCCTCAGGCCAGTTGGGCCGGTCCGCCAGGATCCCGCCAAACTCCGCTACGGCTTCCTCCAGTTTTGCCTCCCGAGCCAGGGTGATGGCCAAATTCTCCCGTGCTTCCAGCAGCCCCGAAGACGCTTTGACCGCGCCGCGGAATTCCCGCTCAGCCAGGCCCAGGTCTCCATTTTGAAAGGCGTCAGTCCCACCGGCCAGGTAGCAGCCCGGCGCCCTTTCCGCCTCCGGTTCCTGGGCAAGAAGGTGCGGCGTGGCGCAAGCGAAGGCGGCTGCAAATGCAGCCACTGCGGCGAAGTATCCTCCCGGAAAATCCTGCTTGCAGTTCATCGCCCGTTCGAAAGGCTGCCGATGCTCCGGCGTTCTTGAGCCTCTTGCCCTCTCTTTTGATTTACCACGCCGCAATTTGGATTCAGAACGAAATGACCCGTAACGAATTGTATTTGACAAGAGAAGCCTTGCGCAATATTATTTAGGGCGTAGAAAAACAGTAGTCAAACAGCAACAAGGGCGAAATAGTTCTAAAAACTAAATAAGTCTAGGGCAGCGGTGGCCCTATAGATGTCTCTCGGAGAGACATCTATCAGGCGTAAGGATCATCCGATCCGAGGCGAGAAGCCTTGCCGAACAAGCTGCGGCAGGGCATATGCCGGGGGATGAGCGCAATGCATTTTGAATCGGCGACGTGCCGAAGTCGAATCGCCAGGTTCTGTTTTAAGGCTCGTATTGCCCAGTGGACTAAGCCGCACCTTCCGTGATTAAAGGCAGGGTGTGGCGACGACTGGCTAACCTACAGGAGAATGAAATGGAAAAAGTTGGGCTACGGCTGTCAACCCTATTGATTGGAGCGGCGCTGGTGTTATGGGTCCTGGTTGTGCCGGTTACCTTACGGGCTCAGGCCACGGGAACCATCAGTGGCTACGTGAAAGACTCCAGCGGCGGGATCGTCCCGCAAGCCAAAGTTACCGCAACCCACGTGCAGCACGGCACAGTCTACCCCGCAAACACCAATTCCGAGGGGTTCTACAACTTCCCTGCCCTCGACCCCGGTGATTACACGGTGACTATCGAGAAGGAAGGCTTTGAGCGTAGTATTCAGACGGGTCTGTCGCTGTCGGTCGGACAAAACCTGCGCGTGGATGCCACATTGACAGTAGGAGCTGTGACGCAGGAGGTCAGCGTTACGGGTCAAGCGCCGCTCGTGGACACGACTTCCGGGACCGTCTCCGGCCTGGTTGACGATCGCCGGATTACGGACCTGCCGCTGAATGGCCGCAACATCATGAGCCTGGCGGAAATCGTGCCCGGGGTACTGAGCGTGAAGGCTCCCCAATCATTGTCGGATGCGCGGTCAGGGCCCCTGATGAACACCAATGGGGGCCGACAGAACATGAACCTCTATACCTTCGACGGGTCGTTCTTCAACAACCCCTCGCGCAACACGGGGATGAATTTCCCGCCTCCCGATGCGATTCAGGAATTCCGGCTCTTGACCTCCAACTTTGATGCTGAATTCGGACGCAACTCGGGCTCCCAGGCCATGGTGGTCTCGCGCGGCGGAACGAATGCCATCCATGGCGATGTTTGGGAATTTCTCCGCAACGACGACCTGAATGCCCGCAACTTTTTCGCGGCGACGGTACCGGGCATCAAAGAAAACCAATTCGGCGGGGCGGTCGGGGGACCGATCAAAAAGGATAAGGCCTACTTTTTCGGCTCCTACCAAAGCTTACGCAACCGGCCGCAGGGCGTCGCGAACGAGACGCTTGTGCCCTCGGCGGCGGAACGGACTGGAGACTTCACCGACCTATTGCCCGGGACGGTTTTGTCCAACCCCACCAATCCCAATACGGGCGTACCGTATACGACTTCCACGGGCGCCCCCTGCGTAGCGAACAATATAATCGACCCGAGTTGCATCACCACGCCCTCCACAAATTTGCTCAAGTACGTGCCGGAAAGCCCCACAGGAAGCGTTACGTCCCTTGGTTCCAGTCCAGTCAATGATGAGATGTATTTGGGCCGTGTCGACCTTAATCTCAGCTCGAAACAATCCATCTTTGGACACGTTTTTGTGGACCACAATCATGGCAGTAATGCCTTTCCGGGCGGTAATATCGCCGGGTACGATAGTGCGGTGTCACCGGCGGAAACCGACAGCATCGCTTTAAATGACACGTACACGTTCAAGCCAAACCTGGTGAACCAGGTGGTGGTCGCCTTTTTGCGCACCACCTCGACGTTTAACCTGACTCGCACCGACGCCCCCTCCGACGTCGGAATCGATATGCCGCAATATTCCCCCAACGGAGTGCTAGGTGTGAGCGTAGCGGGTGGCTTCAGCCTCCAAGGCAATGGCTTCAATGTGTTCAAAAACAATAATTTTCAGGCCCGCGACACGCTCACCTGGATCCATGGCCGCCATGAATTAAAAATGGGCGGAGAAGTGTTGAAACTCCACTTCCTCCAGCGCTTCATCGGTGACCCCACGTTCAACTTCACGGGCATTGAGTCCGGAGATGCGTTTTCCGACTACCTTCTCGGCGCGTTCAGCCAGGTCCAGGTATCCTTCGGACTCGCCGACAACGACGACGTCACCACGGCACCGAGCCTTTTCATCCAGGACCGGTTTAAGGTTACTCCGCGACTGACGCTGACCTATGGCGTTCGCTGGGAGCCGAACATGTTCTGGTACGATAAGCATAACCACATTGACACCGTGAAATTCGGCGAGCAATCCGTTGTCCACCCCGATGCGCCCCCGGGCATCGTTTTCCCCGGAGACCCTGGCATCAGCCACGCCATTGTCCCTCCCGAGTGGCACAGTCTTGCGCCGCGCCTCGGGTTTGCCTGGGACGTCTCCGGCAATGGCAAGACCAGCGTGCGGGGAGGCTACGGCGTTTTCTTCAATCAGATCAACGCCGACTCCGAATCCCAACAGAATGCACCCTACTCAGGAGTGGTTAACCTATACAACGGAAATTGGACGAACCCGTTCACTTCCACCCTTACCACCGCGCCACCTGCCGTGTTAACGGGCAAATTCGGCTGCGTACCGACTCCAGCGCCCCCCGGCGTTACATGCCCCCTCTTCCCACTGCCGGTGTTTGGTTTGTTCATCGACGGCGGGTTACGCACACCTTATACCCAGGCGTGGAATTTATCGATTCAACGGCAGGTCACCCCCTCCAATATGCTGGAAGTAGCCTATGTTGGAAATATCGGGACCAAGCTGAACAACCTCCGAAACTTCAACCCGGCGCAATTCGCCCCCGGTACGAATTATGACTCGGCGACGGGACTGGAAAACACCAATTCCAACCCTAACAACGACAACAACCGCGTCCTCTTCGAGCCCGGTATACTGGGCTCCCTCAGTTGGGCGCTCGGCAACGACTTCCGCAGTTGGTACCACAGCTTTCAGGTTCAGATGACCCACCGTATGGCCCATGGACTGTCGGTATCGTCGTCCTACACCCTCGCCAAAACTATTGATATGTGTTCCGCGATTTGCGAGGCTTGTGGGTGCGTCTCTGACCCCTTCAAAACCCACAGCATCCGCGGGCGGGCGAACTTTGACCGTCGCAACGCTTTCGTAGCCAGTTGGCTATGGTCGCCGCCGGTAAAGTTCAGCGAGCATTGGAAGAATGAGCTTCTGGGCGGCTGGAGCTTCAGCGGCATCACCACCATCCAAAGCGGGCAACCCATGACCTTCAACAACAGCGGGACCGACGTGGCTGTGGACGGGACCGGTGCGCCGCAACATGCTTTCATCTCGGGCCAAGCGATTGCCACGAGCCACTCCAGCCGCAACGCCATGGTCAACCAGTTCTTCAACACCAACGCCTTTGTTAATCCCACCTGTTCGTTCACTCCTGTGTCCGGGGACGCTCAGGTGATTGAGCAAGAGAACTGCACGCCCTTTGGGATCAAGTACAACATGTTAGGGACCTTCTCGCCGTTAGGTCGAAACACCCTTTCTGGGCCCGCTTTGAATAGCACGGACTTCGCCATCCTGAAGGATATCCCGATCAACGAACGGTTCCGGTTCCAATTCCGCTCGGAGTTCTTCGACGTCTTTAATCAAACGAGTTTCAACAACCCGGATACCGGCGTACTCGACGGTGCCGCCTTTGGAACTATTCAGGCTGCCAACGTAACCGCGTCTCCCTCAAGAGTGATTCAGTTTGGGTTGAAGTTCTTCTGGTGACGTTCCTAACGTCGCAGCCGGCAACATTCCGGTTGTAACCCTGATTTCTGACTACAAGGTTGGAAGGGCGGGGCTGAGGTTGCCGGAACATCCGCCAACGCTGTCATCCTGAGTGTGGATGGGCCTGCCGGCCCACCCATATACATAAACGTCGCGCCGCCAGGCCCTCACAGAAAATAAGAGGGTTATGGCGCGTCGTTCGACGGAGCCCCTTTAGCTGTCATTCTGAGCACAGCGAAGAATCTCGCTCTGAGTCTTTTCAAGGCAGTGCGAGATTCTTCGTCGGTCGCCGCGGCGACCTCCTCAGAATGACAGTGCGTTCGAGTTTATCCGTAGCTTGTTTACCCCTACCGTTCCGGCATGCCACCCATGCGTGGCGAGAAATGCCGGCTACGCGTCTGCGTAAGCTTCCCCCGCGAGAAGCGCCTTCATCCGTCCCAACCCTTTGGATCCCGCTGCCAGCAAGCAGACGGCGGCCAGCGCAGGACACACGCCAGCGACGAAGATCGCCGGTCCAAACTGCTTTTGCGGCCCCAGTAACAATCCAGTGATAACAGGCGCCGCTCCCCCTGCCGCCACGGAGACCGTGTTCAGGAATCCGATGGTACGCCCTACCATATTCTTCGGCGGTACATGTTGCGAGATTGTCCAGAAGTTCGAATTGCCGATCCCGGTCGCGCACATCGAAAGCGTGAGGATCGGAAGCGCCCAGGCCGGATTCGGGGTCACCAGCATCAGCAAGATTGCGGCCGCCACGGAATATCCCACCACGGCAAACCGCAAACGCGCCTGGAACACTCCGATCCGGGCCGCCAACTTGTCCACCACCGAACCGGCAAGGACATTCACCACCGCCATAGTAAATAGGGCGGTTGAAATCACCCGTCCCATTTCCAGAGTCGAGAACCCACGGGAGAGGATCAAATAGCTCGGCACCCAGGTCAAAACGAAATACCAATAATAAGAGGACAGCAAGACGGCCAACGACATTGCCCAAAACGTCTGATTGCTCAAGAGCATGGGCCAAGTCCACCGCCGTGGCGCGGCTAGGTCGTCAACCGCCTTTTGCGCTTGACGCGCGGCACGTGTTCCGTCGGACGGGGTGGCCACCAGCCAGCATGGCAACCAAATCAGCGCCCCTACTCCGGTAATGGCAAACATCATGCGCCATCCGAACCGGTCCAACAGCATGGCTCCCGCGAGCGCCCCCAGTGCCGGACCGATGTTCTGGCCGGCAATGTAAATAGAAGTGGGCAGGCCCTGATCCTTACCCGCAAAATTGTTTCGGATGAAGGATATGCTTGCCAACGGACCGATCGATTCGGCGAGCCCCAGCAACATGCGCATGCCGATAATGTCGCCGGTTCCGCGGCTGAGGGCGATGGAAGCCGACGCTAACGACCAGACAAGGAATCCACCCGCGTAAGCCCGGCGGATTCCAAACCGGTCCACGAGTGCGCCGGCCGGGATCTGAAATGCGGCATAGGTCCAGAAAAAAGCAGAGAGGAGAACCCCCATCGTGGCGGGCGCGATACGGAAATCTCGCATGATCGATGGCGCTGCGATGCTGAGATTGCCGCGATCGACATAGCTGATCACGATGCCGAAAAAGACGAGCGAGAGGACAATCCAACGGCGGTTCATGGCGTCTGGCTACCTTTCGAATATCCTCGGCCAAGCCGGGAGCTTTAGGGTTCTACAGGCTGCGGGAAAACTCGTCAGCACTATCATTCTGAGCATTGAAAGCCTTGCGGCTGCCCAGGATGGGCAGAAACTCGGGCCGAGGAAGGGTAGCGCGGACCTGTTTTTTAGGTCCACGGCTTTTCCTTGTCCATCGGGGACGTGCCGCGGACCTAAAAAACAGGTTCGCGCTACGCCTGCTCGTCAGCACTGTCATTCTGAGGAGCAGGAGGCGACGAAGAATCTCGCATTGCCTTGAGAATGCTCGGACCGAGATCCTTCGCGTAGTTTACGCTGAGCGGCGGAGCGAGATTCTTCGCTGCGCTCAGGATGACAGCATTCAAGCGTTTTTCCGCAGCCTGTCTAGCCCTCAGAGGGAATGTTCGCAACCAATCGACCCAAAACTCGCGAGACAGCAGCCCAAACGCGGCCTCGCATTCGAAAGGATAATGAAGCACACTGCCTAATCTGTCAAACTTCTGCTGTGTCCACGGAAGATCCGGGGGACCTGTCTACGGATGAGGTAGGTGAGATTCAAGCATTACATGATAGCCCGTCTGGGGTCTTTGCGGACGACAGGGGTTAATATAAGCGGGTAAACGCATGATTCATATCGATGGGAAAGGGGGAAGCCGCCCGGAATTCAGATCGACCTTTCGATCTAATCCGGAGGTAAAGCGAAGCTGAACACGTCGCTCCCAGCGGCGATCGAGACGTACTGGACGCCGTTAACGCGGTAACTCATGGGCGAGGCATGGAACGCTTGACCGGTGTTAAAGTGCCACAGCGCTTTCCCAGTGCGGGCATCCACGGCTTCGAATTCGCCCGCGTCATCGCCGAAGAAGACCAAGCCCGAGGCGGTGGTCATCGTGCCGCCCCAAGAATCCCCATTCCCCACCTGCGGGTATCGCCACACGGGGTTTCCGGTGGCCACATCGAGGGCGAGAAGGATCTTTTGGGCAGACGCCCGGGGAGGGCGCTTGGACCCGGTGTTGTAATAGCTCTCGCCGGGTTTGAAGGTTTGCTTGCTCCTGCCGGCAGTGTAGATGTCACAGTCCTCGAGCGCCATAAAATAAAATAGTTGCGTCGAGGGGTTGTAAGAGGGAGACATCCAGTTGGTGGCGCCGTCGAGCGAAGGGCAGACCTTCTCCCCTTGGGGCGTCGGTTGTACCCCCGTGCGGATGGGCCGTCCATGCGCATCAATCCCTTTCGCCCAGTTCAGCTTCTCGACAAAAGGCGTGGCGCTAAGGAATTCGCCCGTGGTGCGATCGAGCAGGTAGAAGAAGCCGTTGCGGTTGGCTTCCACCAATAACTTTCGAACCTGCCCACCGCCGGTCAAGTCAACGAGCACAGGAGTCTGTGTCGCGTCGTAGTCGAAGAGGTCATGCGGGGTAAATTGGAAGTGCCACTTTAGCTTTCCCGTGTCAGGGTCCAGGGCCAGGACGCAATCGGTATAGAGGTCGTCACCCGGGCGAGTATCACCGACGAAATCGGGAGCGGGATTGCTGGTTCCCCAAAAAAGAGTATTTGTCTCGGGGTCGTAAGTCCCAGGCATCCACGTTGTTCCGCCACCGAGCAGATAAGCATTGCCGGGCCAGCTTTCGGCCCCCGGCTCGCCGGGCGCGGGAATCGTCCAGAAACGCCACACCTCCTTGCCCGTCTCCGGATCAAAAGCCGCGAGAAAGCCACGCACCCCATCATCGCCTCCCGAGGTGCCCACCAGGACTTTGTCCTTCACGATCAGCGGAGCACTGGTGGCGCCGTAATTTCTGCGAGTATCGGCGTAGGCGACGTCCCAGATCAAATGGCCGGACCGTGCGTCCAGGCACAGCAGATGGGCGTTATCGGTTTCCATGAACAGGCGTGTGTGCCATACCGCGACACCGCGATTATGATGCGCAGAAGCATCGTCGATCAAACCTTGGCTCACAGGACGGGGGTGGCTCCAAAGCACACGGCCGGTCCGGGCATCGAGCGCGAAGGCATCGTTCGCGGAGGTGACATACATCACCCCGCCCACGACCACCGGTGTAACCTCCAGTGACTCGGAATTGGTCGAGTGGAATACCCACTGGGCGCGCAGGCGGTGAACATTGTTAGGATTAATCAGGTCAAGCGCACTGTAGCGGCGGCCGGTGTAGTCGCCATTGTACGAAGGCCAATCTTGGGCTGGGGGCGCGACCAGAAGGCCCTGGGGCGGGAAATCCGCATTGACAGAGACGGGCGCCTCGCGCTCCTGCGCAGCCGCAACCGCCGAACCCAGGCAGGCGGCGATGATGAGAGCCCGTATGCTCCGTCCTTGCATCGCGATCATCCTCGTGACCTCAAATTTCCTCCGTTTTCTCGCTTGGCCTGCTTCTTCGCTTGGGTCGCGTCATCTTGGCTCAGGTTTTCCCGGATTCTTCGGCGCTAATGCCCTAAGTCAGAAGTCCATTGATGAAATCAGCCCGCGTAGCGGGCGGCATAATGTAGCCCAGGGCGCAAGCCGTGGGTCCGAGCGCCCACCCTTACCCCCTGCCCCCTCTCCCGCCCAGGCGGGAGAGGGCGACGAAAGGGGAAGAGGGCCCGAATCCCATGGCGGACGCCATGGGCTACATTATGGCAAGGCTGCCCAAATTAGCGAACGTCCTGAGTAGTTCACGCGGCTCTGCCGCTCCGCTGTGCGGAAAGGCTCCGCCTTTCCCGGCCAAGTCCCATGATTATTTCTCACCCGCGCCGCGTGGAAGGCATAGCCTTCCAGGCGGCGCGGGTGAGGTTGGTTGGTGTTCTCGCACGACGGAAAGGCCCAGCCTTTCCGCACAGCAAGCGGCGAAGCCGCAGGCCATGCCTCACTGAACGCTGCGCATTTTGGTCAAGCTTGACATTATGGCACCCGCTCCGCAGGCTAAATTCTTACGCGAACTTCTGACTCAGGGCGCTAGCTATCGGGCGGAAGACCCCCCGCTGGTCGAATCGTGCGTGGGAGCAACCAATCCGCTAAAAAGAAAACTGATCAAGTCGTCCAATTCCGCGGGGGTCAACCGCGTTGCGTAATCCTCGGGCATCAGGGAATGCGGCTCGCGGTCAACTTTCGCGATTTGCGATTTCAGGAAAAGATGAAAAACTCCGTCCGCGTCTTGTACCTGAAGCGAGAAGTTGTCTTCGTTCCGCACCAGGCCCGTGGCACGGTCCTGCAACAGCGTGGTTACCGTCACCACATTTCGAGCCGGCAGGACCCATCGATCAGGATTAACAATCGCCTGGTGAAGATCGCCCGCGGAATGCGACCCGGCAAAGTCCGTGAGGTCTGATCCGATAAAGCCGCCCTTGCCCGCCGCCATGTGACAATCGCCGCAGTGGGCCTTTCCGAAGAATAATTGCTCGCCCCGAGCCGAGATTCCTTTCCCAGGCCGAACCGCGCCCTTCCCCGTTAGGATACGAAGGTAGGTGATGAGCGCATGGATTTCCGGCTCGGATAAAGAACTGAAAGAGGGCATCCCTTTAGAAGGAATTCCATCACGAATGATCTGGAAAAGCGCTGGATCTTCGAGTGCCCCGGCCGCGCGGGGAGTGGCGATGGCGTGCGCGTGCTCGCCGCCGCGGCCGTCCAAACCATGGCAGGAGGCGCAATGCGATGCAAAGCTTCGCTGGCCTTTTGCCGGGGGTGAGGATGCTTTCTCCGCAGGGTTTGGAGATGTGGCCTCAGGGTTTCGTTGTGCCGGATAAGTTCGCAGCGCCGCAGCGAGGACCAACGACACGAGGAGGGCAAGCACGCGCCTGCCATGCTGGTCCGCCTTGCGACTAAAATGCGTGATCCCTTCCTCCAGTGCCGTGTCAACTCCGCTCACGTGTACGCTTCTGCTAATTTCCGCTTCCGGATTTTGATCCTTCAACCCCGACGATGATGGTCAATCGGCCCGCTAACCCGGATTTCTCTCCACGCTTGGATGCTCTTAGCCCGCATTTCTCACCACACCGGGGAGGGGTTGCCGGAGGGGCGGGGCTAAACAGGCTGCGGAAAAACCCTTAAATGCTGTCATCCTGAGCGCAGCGAAGGATCTCGCCCTGAGCATTTTCAAGGCATTGCAAGATTCTTCGTCGCCGCTGCTCCTCAGAATGACAGCGATTTCGAGTTTTTCCCCAGCCTATAAAGCCCTGCCCTTCCAGACTCGTAATTAGAAATCCGCGCTAAGTCCACACCTATTGCCTGGCATGAACCCGACACGCCAAAAAGCTAAGCTCCGTATAGAGACTCAGTATTGACGGGCAATCCAAGCAGTTTCAGATAGGTGAAAAGTTGCATTTTATGATTATTGAAGTGCCCGAGAAAGGCAACACTCATAATCTCGGTCTTGGCCTTCCAACCCCAGGGCACGGAAACCACACGATTGGTGAAGTCATCCTCGCTCATGCCATCCAACGCCGCGCGAAGAGTTGCTTTGTCCTTATCAAGCTTGCTCAGGGCCTCCTGAATTCCGCAGGAGGTCATGTTTTCCAATTTCATACCTACTTCCATCTCTTCCATGGGCGGCCATTTGCCGCTTACCAATGTTTCCAGTCCACCGCCCACTCCGTCGCTCAGGTGGGAAAGGACTTGGCCGATGCTCATAAACGTCGGCCCGGGCTTCCAATTCAGTTTGTCGGCGGGAACCATACCAATCAGCTTTTCCGCCGGCTGAATCGATTGCAAAGCGATTTCACAGAATTCATTTTTGGTCATAGATCCTCCTGATGTAGTGTTTCACGTGACGGAAGTACCGGGGAATATTATCCTTTGCCAATTACGTCCGTATTACTGCGAGGTAACTCTAGCGTAAGATTCCCCGCCAAGCTAGGTGAATCTCAGGTAAGCTGCTCATTCAAACTCTCCTGATGGAGGATTCTGAAATATATGCGAAGACGGATAAATGGAATGGCAGAGTATTTGAATAAGGCCCTCCGCGTAATCGTCCTGCTGTTGCCCGCCATGCTGTTTCTCATCGCGACGCCGGGCTGGGCGCAGGATTTGCGTGCCGGCTATGCGAAAGTTGATATTACTCCCACTGGGCCGGTAACCATGGGCGGATATGACTTGCGCGATGCCCCCTCGGACGGCGTTTATCCGGGCGACCATCTCTACGCGCGGGCGTTGGTTTTCGAAGCCTCGGGGGTCCGCGTGGCCTTCGTCGTAGCGGATGTGATCGGGATCGAAGGGCATGACACCTTCCGCCGCAGCATCGCGGAGGCCACCGGCATCCCCGTGTCGAACATCCTCCTGGGTGACGTTCACAACCATGCCGCTCCGGCGCCGAATCCCGAGCCGAAAACCGCATGGGATGGCGTCTTCGCCAGCGCCATCGTGAAGGCCACAACTCAGGCGGTGGCCGGATTGCAACCTGTCCGCATCGCCGCAGGCGCCGGGCACTCGCGCATTGCCATGAACCGGCGCCAGTCGCAACCCGCCGATAAGGACTCCCCCTTAACTTTCGATGAGAACGACGCCAGCCAATCCTTTGGCAAGTCCAAAACCGATAGCCCGGTTCTGGTCCATGAGTTTGGCGGTGTCTTGCGCTTGGGGGCAAACCCCCTGGGACCTATCGACGACGCTGTCCAGCTCGTGCGCGTGGACACCACCGAGGGTAAACCGCTGGCATTGATGATCCACTATCCCTGCCATGGAACGTCGCTGGGAGGGCGCAACAGCAAGGTCTCCGGCGAATGGATGGGCCGCATGCAACAATCCGTGGAAAGGGAATTTCCCGGGCTCGGCACCATCTATTTGCAGGGAGCCGCGGGCGACATCAACCCGCGCGTGGTCGGCGGCCTGGACGGATATAAGGACGACATCAACACCACTTGGGCGCTGGGCGAAGAGATTGGGCGTGAGGTCGTCCGCGTGTACCGCCAACTGACCCCCAGGCCTTACGTCAACCCGCGCTTCCAGATAGAAACGGCCGTGATCCGCTGCCCCCGGAGCTACAGCGAACTGTACAAGGATTTCACCAAAACCAGCGTGGACCTGCCCACCACCGCGGTGCGGATCGGCGACCTGATGTGGACCACTTTTCCGGGGGAGATGTTCAGCAACATTGGAAAGCAAGTCAAGGCCGCGTCGCCCGCCACCTACGCGCACCTGATGGGCTATACGAATGGCTATGTCGGCTATTTCCCCGAACAGAAAGCCTACTCCGAAGGCGGATACGAGGTTTCCCGAACCCACTTCGATCCCCAGTCCGAACCCATCTATTTGCGGCAGATCGCCGCGCTGATGCAGCGCTTTCGATGAAGGATTGATAAAGGCGGGGAGGATGTGTTACCGAAAACTGAGATCGCTTGTTTACAAGCAGGTAGCAATCCGCGGTGCAGACCTTCCGGGATCAATAATTCCAAGTCCCAGCACGACCTGTCCGAAGGGAGCGTGGTTGCTGGTTACATTGTTGTGCGCAGCGCCGTCGGAATCGATCAGGCGGACACGGCCGGTTTTGCCGTGCAGGCAGGTAAAAAGTTCCAATCCGCCGCCGGGCAGCGTCCGCTACCGGCCGAACTGTCGCGCTCCCACCGCCGCTGCGATGTGGGGGGGGAGGCAGGCGTGGTAGAGAAACCGGAGTTTCTTACAGGGGACATTATTGACCATCGTTGAGATTGCCTCCCTTGGTAAAGGGCAGCGCCAATTTGATGTTGTAACGCCGAGTTTACCACGCCAGATGGCGGCGCAAAACCGCCTCGACATCAATTTGACCCACGGCGGTTGGTTCTTGACCCCTACACGCTTCTGATGTATACTAGCTTAGGATTATGACTACAAATCTTGCCGGGCGGTTCGGGCGGGGTCTTACGGAAGGGAAAGAACGAGCGGCTTCCATGTCCATAGTTCCAAAAGACCAAATGACTGAGGCAAATCTGGGCACCCGGCAGCAGTGTTTCCGCCCCCTCCGTGGACCGCGAATCCGTGACACGGAGACCGCGGAGCGCACCGCGCCTTCCGTTCCGAAGGCTTTAAGAGGCAGAGAATGCGGAGAGGCCAATCAGGCCACAGCAGGAAGAGTCGAGCCCGTGACAGGCGTGGCGGAAAGCCAATTTGTCCATGAAAATCAGGGCGGAAGGCACACTCGCAAGAAAGTATCAAAATGAAGGTCGACCCCGAGGAGTTATTGAAAACAATAGGGGAAATAAGCGACAAAATGTCCGATGCCGATGGTTTATTGAAAACAAACAGTTTATCAAAAATGCCGATGAGTTTTTGAAAAGAATATAGTTAGCTTCATTATTAAGCCCTGAACCTACGAAAAACGCCTTAAACCCGCGCCCTGCCGATAAGTTACAGAAAACAAGCAGCTTATATTCGCGAGGCCCGCACAAGGCCGATAAGTTTATGAAAAGGCTGGAGATAGAAATAACCCTGGCCACTGAATGGATTTCTAGACATTAATTGGCAACGGGCCTATGACGAAACCCACCACCCGGCCCGCCCCCGGCCGGAGAAGTCGCCATTTGCGGTCCACGCTCTCATCCAAGGGAGTGGGGGGGGGTAGGTTCAATTCACTAACCCCATCGACGCCGAGACCTTCCCCGAGGCCATCGCCGGCCGGCATTATTGCGCACTCCGAGGCTACTGATTCTGGGCGCCCGCCGGGATCGACGGCGGATCTCCGCAGCCCTGCCTAATGCTCACAGCTCCTCCCGGGCCGTTGGCCAAGGCATGATTTAAACCGCCTGCTTCATGACCGCCTAACCGACGGTTTGGCCATGGCGCCTAAGCGGTCCCGAGGTGAAAAATGGGATTGACTCCGGCCGCGCTGGCCATCAGCTTCGCGCTTTCTTGTTCAGTAACGGGTTTAAATTGCTGGGCTACTTCCATCCCCAGCCGGAAATATCTCTCATCGCCCGGAGGGATGGCTGCGGTAATGGGCCGAGACAGAGTCCAGCGAAATCCCAGAGCCGCCTGGTGAGGAAAGTCGGCCGGCTCGTACCAGCACTTGGGATGAGGGTGGCCACTTTTTTCGGCTTCGGACCAGGTGGACCTGGCCATACCTTTCAGGGCCAGGATTCCCATCTCTTTCTCTTGCGCCTTGGCGATGACCTGGGGTCCGAAGTTCGCTTGCGAGAAGAGTACAAAGTTAACCGGGAACAAAATCGTATCGAAGTTGAAGCGGTCCATTGCCGCCAGAGCCACTTCCACCGAGTGTGCGGAAAAGCCAATAAATCGCACCTTTCCCGCCTTCCTGGCGGCTTCAAAGGTTTCCATGGCGCCATTCGGGCCGAAGATCTGATCGAGTTCTGCCATCTTGGTCAGGCCATGAAATTGATAAAGGTCCACGTGGTCGGTGCGAAGCAAGCGCAGGGATTCTTCCAGCAGCTTGGCGCAGCCATCTTTGGTCCATTCTTCTTCCTTGCAAGCCAGGAAAACGTTCTTGCGGTACGGCGCAAGAGCCGGCCCCAGGCGCGCCTGCGCGTCCTCATAGCTGGGCGCCACGTCAAAGTAGTTGATGCCGTGGTCAACCGCCTCAGCCACAATATTGTTGGCAAACGATTGGCTGTTGTTCATGACTACGATCCCGCCAAATCCCAATATGGAAATTTCTTCCCCGGTCTTTCCCAATTTGCGCCTGGGAATGGGCATCGCCTTATCCCCCAAGTCGGACGCCTGAGCGAGAGGGGTAAGAATTTTGTCTGCGGCGGTCAATCCTGCCGCCGCCGTGGTTCCCTTTTTCAAAAAGTCACGCCTGTCCATAGCTTACCTCCGCTGAAGACAGATTAGGAGCCCCTCATTAACTTCCGATAGGGCCCCACATATTTTTCTAACATTTTTGGAGTCACCCGTCAATGCCCATCCCCATCCTGCGTTGGAGTGTCCTGCAGCAGAGTTGACAGGATTCTGAAAAGCGGATAATGTGTCGCGCTTTGGGAAAGCTCGGGTACACCCTCGGCTGTGGTGCGGACGGGTATCCCTAAATAGGCCTCACTGACCTCGGCAGCCAAGTGTCTTCTGGGTGTGCAGGTGGAGGTGTGTCCGTTTTTCCTAGTATCTGAGGAGGGTAACGATCGAAGGTTCACCCGTCGACCTGGCTTTGATCCCTCTGGATAGCTAGTAAGGAGGAACTGGCCTTGGAGCTGGATCTCGAGAACTTTCCCTGGACACCGGGTAAGGTTTAAGGGCTCTCTGACACTTCAAGGTTCGTTCCCTCAGGAACAATCAAAATCCCCATAATTGCCGCAACTGGGTTGGCTATGCACTCCAAGAGCGAGAGGCGTGGGGCCGAATAAATTAGCTATTTCGGCAGACCGAATTGCGGCAGGTATTCTTTCCGACGCGCCGCCTTGCAGCGGCTGAACATTAGAATTGATTGCAATTAACTTTTTGGAATGCTAGGACGGCAAATTTAACGGGCCTTTCCAAATTTTGTAACCTCTTCCTGCAAGTTGATCTGTTAGTTGAAATTGGCCACGTTCAGGAAGGACGAGGAAGGGTGTCAAACAGGTTTGAACGATTGCTGCGTATGGGACCATGCTCGAAACCAGTTTTCTATCTACGAGAGCAAAAAGGAAAACCCCACTGAGCAATTTAGACCTTATGCATGAGCAATTAGGCACTGAAAATTAAAAATGCCATCTTATAACATTAAAACGGATTTGACCTATGGCCTTTGCCGATGCTGCGCAACGTTCGAAGTAACTTATCAACAGCATATTTCTCCCATGGGAATTGCCTGAAAGAAGGTGAGGACAAGAACTCGATCGGAGTTTGGCAGAACGAGCACCCAAAATGTCGCCCTTTATGGAAACGCGAGCGTTTCAACAAAACTGCCGGAAGGTGGTCATCATCGCCGCGGCCTGCATTGCGATGGGCTTATTGTCCACAGCCTGTGGAGGTGGGGGTGGCGGCGTTGTCGATCCGGTCTTTACAGCGGGCTTCTCGATTAGTCCCTCCGCCGTCAACTTCGGCAACCAAGCTGTCGGCACCACAAGCGCGGCTCTGTCCGCCACATTGATTAACGTGGGCAACGCGACCTTGACCTTTTCCAGCATTGAGGTGACGGGCCCCAATGCCGGCGATTATACCTTGACCAGTAATTGTGGCTCCTCCCTTGCGCCCTCAAACCAATGCACCCTCAGCCTCACGTTTACGCCCAGCGCCGCCGGGGCGCGAACTGGCTCAGTGGTATTTATGGACAATGCCGCTGGCAGCCCGCAGGTGATAGCCCTCACGGGAACGGGCGTGGGTACCGCTCCTATGGCTAGTCTTTCCACCAACAGCTTGACATTTGGGAGCCAGTCCCTGCGTACAACGAGTCCGGCTCTGGCCGTCACCCTGCGGAACACGGGAAACGCGCCCTTCACTTATACCCCCCCCATCCCGATAACGGGGGCGAACCCCGGTGACTTTAGCGAGAGCGACAACTGCGGCGGCTCCGTGGCGGCTGGTGCCAATTGCGCCATCCGCGTGACATTTACGCCTTCCGCTGTCGGGACTCGCACCGCTTCTTTGACGCTCACTAGCAATGCCAGCAACAGCCCCCAGGTGGTGAGCCTCTCCGGTACAGGGACCTCTTCGGCGGTCAGCCTTTCCCCCTCGACCTTGACCTTCGCGAGTCAACCTGTCGACACGACGAGCACGCCCCAGGTCGTCAATCTGACCAACACGGGGACCGTGGCTTTGAGCATTACCGGCTTGGCGATGACGGGAACCAACCCCGGTGACTTTGGCCAGCTCACGACTTGCAGCGCCACGCTAGCGGCGAATACCTCCTGCACGATTGCCGTGATCTTCACGCCTGTCGCCAGCGGGAGCCGCAGCGGGACGCTTGTATTCACGGACAACAACAACAATGTTGCGAACAGCACACAAACCACCACGTTGACCGGCACGGGCCTCCACGATGTGGTTCTTACCTGGACCGCCAGTTCGACCACTGGAATTTTGGGCTATGATATCTACCGTGGCACTTCTTCGGGGGGGGAGAGCACGGCTCCCCTCAATTCCTCGCCCGTTAGTGCAACCACGTATGTCGACACAAATGTAACTCCAGGGACGACGTACTACTACGTGGTTACCGCCGTGGCTGCGAATGGCACCACTCAAAGTTCGGCCTCGACCGAAGCTTCAGCCACCGTGCCATAACCCAGACCCGCGGGTAACCCCCATGTTTTTCACTTAAGCTTTATCAGGAAGATTGTTCCTTACTCGACTATAGGCCCCCCACAATCGGTGCTAGCGCACACTCCCCCAAGGGCGCGAGGGTAGTAAAAGGCTCTCTGACACTTCAAGGTTCGTTCCCTCAGGAACAATCAAAATTCCCATAATTGCCGCAACTGGGTTGTCTATGCACTCCATGAGCGAGAGGCGTGGGGCCGAATAGCTTAGCTATTTCGGCAGACCGAATTGCGGCAGGTATTCTTTCCGACGCGCCGCCTTGCCGCGGCTGAACATTAGAATTGATTGCAATTAAATTTTTGCAATGCCAGGACGGCAAATTTAACGGGTCTTTCCGAATTTTGTAACCTCTTCATGCAAGTTGATTTGTTAGTTGAAATTGGCCACGTTCAGGAAGGACGAGGAAGGGTGTCAAACAGTTTTGAACGATTGCTGCGTATGGGACCATGCTCGAAACCAGTTTTCTATCTACTAGAGCAAAAAGGAGAACCCCACTGAGCAATTTAGACCTGATCTATGAGCAGTTAGGTACTGACAATTAAAAATGCCATATTATAACATTAAAGGGGATTCGACCTGTGGCCTTTGTCGAGACGGTGCGAGGATCGAAATAATGTACCAGCAGTGCATTTCTCCCGTGGAATTTGCCTGAAAAAGGTGGGGAAGAACGCGTCCTGAGTTTGGCAGCGCGAGTGCATGGGAGTCGTCCGGTATGGAAACGCGAGCGTTTCAACAAAACTGCTGGAAGGTGTTGATCATCGCCACGGCCTGCATCGCGATGGGCTTATTGTCCATAGCCTGTGGAGGCGGGGGTAGCAGCGTAGTTGTTCCAGTCTCTACAGCGGGCTTCTCGATTAGTCCCAGCACCGTCAATTTCGGCAGCCAGGCTGTCGGCACCACGAGTGCGGCTCTGTCCGCCACACTAATCAATGTGGGCAACGCGAAATTGACCTTCACCAGCATTGAGGTGACGGGCCCCAATGCCGGCGATTATACCTTGACCAGCAATTGTGGCTCGTCCCTTGCGCCCTCAAACCAATGCACGCTGGGCCTCACCTTTACACCCAGTGCCGCCGGGGCGCGGACTGCCTCAGTGGTATTTACGGACAATGCCGCCGGCAGCCCCCAGGCCGTGAATCTGACCGGAACGGGTTCCTCTGCGGGAGTGGGCCTTTCTGCCACCACTCTGACTTTTGGCAGCCAAATGCTGGGCACGTCAACCCCGGCGCAGTCTGTCACCCTGACGAACAACGGCAACACCGCCTTGAGCATTACCAGCCTTGCGGTGACAGGTGCCAATCCCGGCGATTTTCCTGAGACTAACACATGCGGCGGCTCGGTAGCGGCGGGAGGCAGTTGCACCCTAAGTGTGATGTTCACGCCCATGGCCGTCGGGAGCCGGACCGCCGCAGTGACCATCTCAGACAACGCTGCGGGCAGCCCGCAGACGGTGAGCCTCACGGGGACGGGCACCAATCCCACAGTCAACCTGTCTGCCAATACCTTGGCCTTCGGGAATCAAAACCTCGGAACAACAAGCTCCCCGCAGTCGGTAACTCTAAATAATACAGGCAATGCGTCGCTGAATATTGCCGGTGTTGTCCTGACAGGCTCCAATCCCGGCGACTTCACCGCGGGCAACACTTGCGGCGCCTCGGTGGCGGCGGGGGGCAGTTGCACAATTTCCGTGACGTTTACGCCCTATTCCTCCGGAAGTCGCGGCGCCTCCATCGCTATTACCGACAATGCTAATGGCAGCCCGCAGATAATAACCCTCACGGGGGCGGGCGTGGGTACCGCTCCTGTGGCCAGTTTTTCCCCGAATAGTTTGACTTTTGGGAGCCAGTCCCTGGACACAAAGAGTCCGGCTCTTGCCGTCACCCTGAGCAACACAGGAAACGTGACCTTGACTTATGCTCCGCCCATCATTTTGACGGGGACGAACTCCGGCGACTTTAGCGAAAGCGACAACTGCGGCGGCTCTGTGGCGGCGGGAGCCAATTGCACCATCAGCGTGACCTTTACGCCATCCGCCGTCGGAACTCGCACTGCTTCTTTGACGCTCACAAGCAATGCCAGCAATAGCCCCCAGGCGGTGAGCCTCTCCGGCACAGGGACCAATTCGACAGTCAGCCTATTCCCCTCGACCTTGGCCTTCGCGAGTCAGCCTGTCGGCACGACGAGCACGGCCCTTGCCGTCATTCTGACCAATACGGGGGGCGCGGCTTTGACCATCAATAACTTTGCCGTGACAGGCACGAATGCCGGCGACTTTGCTCAGATTAATACGTGCGGAAGTTCGGTGGCAGCGGGCGCCAACTGCACGATCAATGTGACTTTTAAGCCCACCGCCCCCGGCACGCGCACGGCCGCGGTTACCATTTCTGACAATGACGCGGGCAGCCCGCAAACCGTAAGCCTGACCGGCGTGGGCGGTGGTCCGGCAGTCAGTCTAACCGCCACCAGCCTGACCTTTAGCAGCCAAACCCTGGGAACGACCAGTGGGGTGCAGCCAGTTACCCTCAGCAACACGGGAACCGCCGCTTTGACCATCACCAACTTTGCCGTGACGGGCACGAACGCCGGCGACTTTGCTCAGATCAACACGTGCGGAAGTTCGGTGGGGGCGGGAGCCAACTGCACGATCAGTGTGACATTCACGCCTACCGCCCCCGGGGCTAGGACGGCGTCGGTGACCATCACCGACAATGGTGCAGGCAGCCCGCAAACGGTGAGCCTGATGGGCACAGGTAGTGGTCCCGTAGTAGGCCTTTCCCCTTCGACCCTAACCTACTCTAGTCAGTCCGTGGGATCGACGAGCGGATCGCAAGCCCTGACCCTGAACAACACGGGGAACGCGGCCCTGTCGATCAGCGGCATGACGTTTACGGGTGCCAATCCCGGCGACTTTGCCGAGACCAACACCTGCGGCAGCTCCGTACCAGCGGGAGGCAATTGTACGATTAGTGTGACATTCTCACCAACCGCCTCGGGGAGCCGCGCGGCATCGTTGGCCATAACGGACAATGCTGCCAGCAGCCCACAGACGGTGAACCTGACCGGCACCGGCAGCGCTCCGTTAGCTAGTGTCACGACAACAAACCTGACCTTCAATAGCCAGAACCTTGGCACGACGAGCGCGGTTCAGGCCGTAACGTTAAACAACACGGGGAACGCAACCCTGTCCATCAGTGGCGTCGCCTTGACGGGCGCCAATCCCGGCGACTTTGCTGAGATCAACACGTGCGGCAGTCCGGTAGCGGCGGGGGGAAGCTGCACGATCAGTGTTACGTTCACCCCCACAACCTCCGGGAGCCGGTCGGCCTCCTTGAACATCACCGACAACAGCAACAATGCGGCGGGCAGCCAGCAAACCGTGAGTCTAACCGGCACGGGCTCCGGTTCGGCCGCCAGTCTTAATCCTTCGACCTTAATCTTCGGTAGTCAGAGCCAGGGTACAACCAGTACGGCTCAAAGTTTCACTTTAACCGACACGGGGACCACAAATTTGGCCATTGCGAGCATTTCGGTGACAGGCACCAATGCTAGCGATTTCGCTCAAACTAACACGTGCGGCAGCTTGGTGGTAGTGAACACTCCCTGCACGATCAATGTAACCTTCACTCCCGCGACTTCTGGGAGCCGAACGGCCGCGATCAGTATCACGGACAATGCGCCCGGCAGTCCCCAGTCGGCGATCCTGACGGGCGCGGGCCTTTCCGGCCAAGCAAGTCTCTCCCCCTCGAACCTGACCTTCACGAGTCAAAATGTCGGAACAACAAGCAATACGCAGAGTGTTGCCCTGGCGAATACGGGCAGCACGAGCTTCAGCATATCCGGCATCACTCTAGCGGGTGCCAACCCCAGCGACTTTTCTGAGACGAACACCTGCGGCAGTTCATTGGCACAGAGCGCGAGCTGCACGATAGTCGTAAAGTTTTCGCCAACCGCCCCCGGGACCCGGTCGGCCACGGTCAACGTTGCGGATAGCATCACTGGCAGCCCGCAGACGGTGGCTCTGACGGGGACCGGCAGCGGACCGGCCGTCAATCTCTCTACCGGGAATCTCACCTTTACGACTCAAACCCTGGGTACACCTAGTGCTTCGCAATCCGTTATCCTTACCAACACAGGAAACGCGAGTCTAACTATTACTGGTATTGCTACGGCAGGCACGGATCCAGGGGATTTTGCAGTCACCAACACGTGCGGCGGTTCGGTGGCGGCGAATGGCAGTTGCACGATAAATGTCACGTTCACGCCTGCGGGCATCGGGAGCCGCACAGCCTCGGTAAGCATCGCGGACAATGCCGGCGGCAGCCCGCAGGCGGTAAACCTGACGGGCATCGGCAGCGGTCCAATAGCCGGGGTTACAACCACGAGCCTGACCTTCAGCGGCCAGAATCTCGGGACGACGAGCACCGCCCAGACCTTTACGCTTAACAACACGGGAAGCGCGGCCCTGTCCATCAGCAGCATCGCGTTTACGGGCGCCAATCCTGGCGACTTTGGATATACCACCACGTGCGGGAGTTCGCTAGGGGCGACGAGTAGCTGCACCATCAGCGTCAGATTCACGCCCACAGCGATTGGGAGCCGAACGGCCTCATTGAGCATTACGGACAACAGCAACGACGTGGCGGGCAGCCAGCAATCCGTAAGCCTGACGGGCGCGGGCGGCGGTCCGGCGGTCAGCCTCTCAGCCCTATCCTTGCCCTTCGGCAGCCAGTCGCTGCTTACCACCAGCGCACCTCTGAGCGTCACTCTTACCAACACAGGAAACACGAGTTTGAGCGTTACCAGCATCGCGGTGACGGGCGCCAATGCCGGCGACTTTGGTCAGACCAACACCTGTGGCAGCCCGGTGGAGGCGAATGGTACGTGCACAATTAATGTGACATTTACCCCCACGGCCATGCTAAGCCGCAACGCCTCAATAACCATTACAGACAATGCCGCGAGCAGTCCCCAGTCGGTGATCCTTACGGGCACGGGGACCGCTTCCATAGTCAGCCTCTCGGCCGCAACTTTGACTTTCGGCAATCAAGCCGAGCTTATGACCAGTCCGTCTCAGACCATCACCCTCACGAACACGGGCAACTGGAATTTGACCATCACGAACATTTCCGTGACGGGCACCAATGCCGGCGACTTTGCTGAAACCTCTACCTGCCCGCTCTCCCCCAGTTCGGTGGCCGCAAGTAGCTTCTGCACGATTACCGTAGCCTTTACCCCTTCCGCCTCCGGAAGCCGTACGGCCGCGGTTAGTATCGCGGACAATGCCACGGCGGGAAGCCCTCAAGCGGTGAGCCTGATTGGCACGGGCGAATTGGGATCAGTCGGTCTTTCCGCGACGGTCCTGACCTTCGGTAGCCAGTCCGTGGGCACAACCAGTGCGCCTCAAAGCGTCACCCTTACCAACGGGGGCTCTTCCTCTTTAACCATCGGAAGCATCCAGATTACGGGGACCAACCCCGGCGATTTTGCACTGCCGACTAATACCTGCGTAAGTTCGCTTGCGGTGAATGCCACGTGCACGGTCAGCGTGACGTTCACTCCTACCACTTCCGGGAGCCGCGCTGCCACGTTGACCTACATGGACAGCGCCACGAATAGCCCGCAGACGGTGAGCCTGACAGGCACGGGCGGCGCCCCTATAGCTGGTCTTTCGCCTTCGAGCTTCGCCTTTCCCAACCAGCCCGCTGCGACCGGCAGTTCGGCCGAGAGCTTTACCCTAAACAACACAGGGAATGCGACCTTGAACATCACGACCAGCATTGGGTTTACGGGCACCAATGCCGGTGACTTTAGTCAGACCACGACGTGCGGCACCACTCTGGCGGCGAATACCTCCTGCACCATTGCCGTGATCTTCACGCCAGCCGCCAGCGGGAGCCGCAGCGGGGCGATTGATGTCACCGACAACAGCAACAATGTCGCCGGCAGCACGCAAACCACGACCTTGACCGGCATGGGTCTCCACGATGTGCTTCTAACCTGGACGGCCAGCCCGACCACTGGGGTTTTGGGTTATGATATCTACCGCGGCATTACTTCCGGGGGGGAGAGCTCGACTCCCCTCAATTCCTCGCCCGTTAGCGCCACCACTTATGCGGACACAATTGTAACTCCGGGGACGACGTACTACTACGTGGTTACCGCCGTGGCTGCTAATGGCATCACTCAAAGTTCGGCCTCGACCGAAGCTTCGGCCACCGTGCCGTAACCCAGACCCGCGGGTAACTCCCATGCTCTTCACTTAAGCTTTGTCACGAAGATTGTTCCCTACTCGACGCTTTGCTGAACCGCGGCACGACGCACGGCGGGAGAACGGCGAACGCTTGCCGGCGGAGGAAGGACTGATGGGAGTGATCACACCTTGCTCGATAACGCCTTCACCAGATCGACGAACTTGACCTGGCGCAGGTGTTGGCAGATGACTGGGCGGTGAAGAAACTACATTACAAGCTCGAGGCGTGGGGCGGAGCGCCACTGTCCGGTGATCCGCCAGATCGAGGTGCGCTATGCCGGGTGTCTGGACGAAGTGGAGGTCGCCACTGCCTTGCATTTCGCCGCCAGTCGGCCCTGAAGGCAATTAAAGACCACGTCATCCGCACGGCCATTCACGCCGTCAAGCCCGGCCAGATCACCACGTTCCTGGGCCGCAAGCTGCACGGAAGCTACCAGGGCGAAATGAGCATCCGTTTTGACTTGCGGATGGAAGGAACCCGCATGCGGCATAACATGGGGCCGGCGTCGATCAAGACGTACGGTAAGTTCGGGAAGGTCCTAAGTATCGAAACCACGGTCACTGATGTTTCCGTTTTCCCGCCTTACGGCCAAGCCTTGCGGGCCGCCAACCACCGTTACTTGTAGTTCTTCCCCACTGTTTGCCGCCCCGCACCGTGGTTGGCGGATACCCTTGGCAGGCGTCGGTTTCGTGAAGTTATCGAGCGTATCAGCGCCAACCCGCCCGGCTCACCCCCAGCGCCGCGCGCCTTGGATCGCATCAGGGTTTCGACCGCGGCGAAGGGGGGTTGCGCAGCCACCCACAGCGCCCCGAGCCGGGCCGGCGACGCGAATC
>JBEKQO010000031.1:0-40222 GCA_049519635.1 Terriglobia bacterium
AGTCAACGACGACAAAGCGCCGCTTCCGCCAACGAATGGTTTTCCCTGGGGTGAAGGCGACTGAGACGGCCATCACGTTTTCTCGGGTACGCGAAGTCTGAAAGGACCGGCGGTTCCTGCTATACATAGCGTCTTAAGTAATGCAGCATAATCTCCGTAGCACGGGGTTTGGCTTCTTCCACGTCTGCATCTGCTCGCTCACGGCTGCCGTCAGGTTTTCGAGCTTGGGAAAGTACTGGTTGTGGGTTGCCAGTTTTCGCGCCAACTTCCAAACCCGCTCGATGGGATTCAAGTCGGGGCTGTAGGGTGGCAAGAAGTCGAGGCGCACCTCACCGCGACGCGCGTCCAGAAAAGGTTTCAGCGATCGAGCGTGGTGATAGCGGGCATTGTCGAGGATCAGAACCATGCGCCGGTCTCGTGCCCGATGGGGCAGGAGCTTCCCCAGAAATTGGCCGAAGGTGAGGGCGTCAAAAGTGGCTTGTTGCTGGGTCACCAATTGTCCGTGCCGAAGATTCACGGCTCCGAACAGCGCCACGGACTTGCGAGTGGGAGCGTGGAGCAGCACGGGGTCCGAGTCCTCGGGAGGAACCCACATCACGGTCCGCGTGCCATGTTGCTGGAAATGGCATTCGTCCAGGCTCCACAAATCAATGCCGGGGTTGTGGGCGAGGCGGTGGAGTTTTTTTATATCGCTGCTGGGCCGCCGGGTCCGCTTGGGCAATGACCGGTCGGGGTTTGCGGAGTCGGAAGTGCAAGTGATGAAAAATCCTCTGGCACTGCCGAGCACCCAGGCGAACACCGCAGGTGCAAGCCAGATGGTGAGCGAGCAACTTTCCATCCCAGAGGTTCTGCGCGTAGCCGAATTGGCGGGGAGATTGCCGCAGGTCGCGGTCCGCCCGCGCCAGTTGCGCCGCCGAGAGTCGCGGCGGACGCCCCGACCGCTCGCCTTCCTCCAGCCCGGCGAAACCGTGCTGCTCAAATCGGCGCACCCAACGCTGCACGGTGGTGGGATTTTGCCCCAGCCACTCGGCCGTCTGGTAACAGTCGAAGCCCTGGCTGATGAGCAGCAAGCCGTGCAAGCGATGGTCGTAGCGAGATTCCGGAGAGCGAAGAATCTCCTGCTGCAACGCCACCCGCATGACCTCAACATCGGAAATCTCCAGCTTTCGCATGGCTCCACCTCCTGCCGCATTCTACGAGCAAGAGGGGCCCATGAGTCAATCGAAATCGAATTATGCTGCATTACTTCAGACGCTCTGTATAGCATGACCTCGGACAAGGGACAACTGACCACGGACCTTCTCCCTAAGGCTGCAACTTGGCATCAATCCGGTCGTGAATCCAATGCGGGTCCCACCATTCCACGGGATTGACCGGAATTCCATCCAGCAGCATGGTGAAATGCAGGTGGTCGCCACCCGCCAGTCCCGTCTGGCCACTGCGACCGATCTCCTGGTTGCGTTTCACCGCATCGCCCTCTTTGACCGCGATGGAGCTCATGTGGCCGTAAAGGCTCTGAATGCCGCAGCCGTGATCGATGACCACAGCGTTACCGTAGATTCCGAAAAACCCCGCAAAAACGATGACGCCGTCATTGGCAGCGCGCACGGGCATGTGTTCCGAGCCTGCCAGGTCAAACCCCAGGTGCGTTTGATGGTCCACCGGCTGCCCGCCATAAAGGTAAGTGCGGTAGTCGGCAAAGCTGGCCTCCGTCTTGCCGGGCAAACGGATGAATGGACCCTTCCACAAGAACTTGGGCGCCGTGCGCTGGGAGAATGCCACCAGCTTTTGTGCGTCCTCCTGCCGAAGCGTACCGTTGATCAACAGGAAATTCTTGATCAGGCTTCCCTGGTCTCGCAGCTCGGGGGTTTGGCTCATGATGGGAGGAACAACATTCTCCATGAATTTCCCCCCCTGCGTCTTGTCCAGGTCGATGGTGTCAGAATGGAATTTCTTGGGAAAGACCTTGTAGTTGAAGCTCGCCAAGGTTTCATTACCGGCATCGTCGCGAGCCACAATGTGCGGGACAGTGGAAGGGTCAACATTGTACGCATAAGCAAACAGGCACAGGCGGATTTCCGGTTGAGATTCTTTCATCGGGAAACTGGGAAAGAAATTGTCGCCCACTTGCACGCCGGACTCGGCGGTTCCGGCGGATACCTTAAAAACCGCCATATCGCAGCCGCCCTGATTGATGTAATGCTGCGTTGTCATTACCTCTACCTGCGGAGGCGCGAACCGCACCGGCAGGTCCAACACCATTTCGCCGCGCCCACCGCGGAAAAAGCGGCCCCAGGAATCATTGAGAGCGGTGATGCGCACGGTGGCGTGACCCTCCTTCAGCACCGGTATCACCTCGCGCCCCACCAGAACAGTCCAGGTGCTGGTGCTCTCGGGGCCTGCGCCCCAGACCTTCCACCATCGATGCGGGCGCGCGGAAATAACCAAATTGGATTGGTGAATAACCTGCCCATCCTGCACCACCTCCACCGTCAGCGTCTTAAGGTTGTGTTTCGCGTCCTTTGCGTTCACGACGAGTTCTGTTCTCCGGCCCAGGCCTTTGGGGGGCTTCGGCAAGAGGACTGTGGGTCCCTGGCGGCTCGACACTTTCCATACAAAACCCAAAAATATTGCCGCCAAAACGAAGATGAGAAGGACCACCAGCGCTCCGACGCCGCTTCCCGACTTGCCCCGAAGTTTAGACAATCGCTTCCTCCCCCAAAATCGAAACTGGAAAAGCGAAATTCGAAACTCGGCGCGGGTTTCGAGTTTCGCCTTTCGATTTTCGCCCGTCGAATCGAACTCAGGCAGCAGGCTTGATGATTTGAATGCGCAGGCTGCGAAAATCCACGCGGTTGGTATGGCTTTCCAGGCCGATGTAGCCTTGATTGGGAACCCTGCTCAGAGGACGTTTCTCGGAAAAAACAAACGCCGGATCGTCAAAGTCAATTTTATGAATCCGATTTCCGTTCAGGAATACCGTCAGGTGCCGGCCGATGCAGGAAATTTCCACCTGGTTCCACTCCCCGGCCTTCCTCCCTACGCCGTAAAGCGGAATTACCGCGCCGTAAACTGCCCCTGTGCTGTGCAAGTCCGTGAGCTGCCCGGCATCGTCGAGTAGAGCGATTTTCAGCCCCGTGAACGCAGGATCGCCCTGCTCTGCGGAGCGCAAGAAGATTCCAGTCACAGCGCCTTTCGTCAGGCGATATTCCAGACGCAAGACGAAGTCCGCATAGCGCTGGTCAGAGCGCAGCCACCCGCCCGTGCCCTCCGTCCAGATAGTCCCATCATCCGCATGCCAATCCTGCTGCCCCACCGCGTGCCAGCCGGACAAATCCAGCCCATTAAAAATCGGGGCAAACCCCGCATCGTCTGCCACTTCTTGAGCCGTTGAGGCGAGAGCGAAGACCAGCAACAGGATCAGCAACCAGCCGAGTTTCCTCAACATTCCCGGCAACACTCCTCTATAATTGGCCCGAACCCCTGAGCCTGTGATACAAGATACTCGAAACCGGCATGATTTCACAAATCGAATTGGTCGTGGGTCAATTGGATGTTGTGGCGGCCAGTTTGCCTCGCCAAATGGCGGCGCAAACAGGCTGCGGAAAAACTGTCCTCGGCGTACAACCACCCCGGCGCCCAAGGCGCCACCCTCCTGAATCAGGAGGGGAGTTATTGAAAGCGCTCCCCTCCTCGGATGAGGAGGGGTGGCGCGCCGAGCGCCGGGGTGGTGCTGACAGCGCTAGCGCCATGCGCCACAGAGTTTTTCCGCAGCCTGGGAAAGCCGCCTCTACATCCAATTGACCCACGACTTTCGAATGGGAGCGAAGGTAGCCATGCTCAAACTCACCGTACGATTGCTTCGCCACACCCAGCGCCGCGAATTGGAAGAGTACCTGCAACTTTACAAGCGCAGCTTCAATCCCGACGAGCGCGTCAGTCCAAGCGTGCTGCAGCGGGTGGTGGTCCCCTCGCCGGCGCGCGTGAATCCCGTGCATTTGTTCGCGGCCTATCAGAGTGACCGCCTTGTGGGGGGCGCCTGCACCCTGGTGCTGCCCGCGTTCAGCGTGGTGTTTGGGAGCTACATCTTCGTCGATCCGGCGCTCCGCGGCCAGGGCTTGGGGATACGAATTTTGCGCCAGGTTCTCCGCCAGGAGCGCCGCGGCCCGCAGGGGTGGAACTGGCGTCTCTATGGCGAAGTCACGGCCGCTTCCGGCGACCGCTGGCACGCCGCGCTGGCCCAAGCCGGTTTCCGCTTTTTCCCCGCGATGTGGCCGCTCGTCTCCTATCACGATCCCGGCAAAGTCGTGGCCGGCCGGCTTTGCTACTTCCCCTTCCGGAAAAAGCCGCCGCGCCGATTTTCCCAGCCCGCTCTGCTGATGTACATCCATGCGTTGTTTTATGGTCCGGATTCGACGCATCGCTACTTGATGCCGCGCCTGAAGGACTTCGTAACGTTGGACGCTTAGTTCGTTGCTCCGGTTACACGCCTACACCCGAAAGTTGAAAAGCCGCAAGGCTGGAGAGCGAGCCTTGCGCTACACTACACGGCGCGATGGGGGATATTGTTCCCCGCCGCGTCGCGGGCCTTCCAGGCGTTGGCGACGTCACCCATGACCACCAGGACGTCGCCGCTCGTCACGACCGTGTCGTCGCGGGGATTGAATTTCATCTCTCCGTCGGGCTTGCGAATCGCCAAAGGCAGAAGTTCGAAACGCCCGTGCAGGTCCATTTCCCTTAGCTTCTTCCCGACCCATGACGAGTCCTCGACGACGGCGATTTCCTCCACCCGCATCGTCCCCGATTGCTCCCGGAGCATCATGTCCAGGAAGTTGACCACGGAAGGCCGGATCAGTTCCGAAGCCAGGCGCATGCCGCCGATCATGTTGGGAGAGATCGCGGCGTTGGCGCCGTGGCGCAGGAGTTTCTCAACCATGCCGGCCTCCGCGCAGCGCGCCACGATGCGAAGATTGGGATTGAGTAGCCGCGCCGTTACCGTCAGCAGCAGATTGTCCTTGTCCTCCGGCAGGACGGAAGCCAGGCCGCGTGCCTGGTGGATGCGCGCGGCCGTCAAAACTTCCTCATCCCCGCCCTCCCCTTTGAGGACCGGGACCTCACCCAGTTGGCCGATTCTTTCCAGGCGCTCCTCGTCGTGATCGATCACCACAAAAACGTTACCGGTCCTCAGCAACTCTTTCACCAGGTAAGTGCCGGTTTCGCCCGCTCCGCAGATTATGAGGTGGTCGTGCATGTCCCGAATCAATTTCTGCATCCTGCGTCTCCAAAAAATGTGGTTGAGTTCCCCTCCCACGAGGAAGGCGGTCGAGACGGAAAAAACGTAAAGCATGATGCCAATGCCGATAAGGATGAAGAAGATGTTAAAAAGCCGTAGCAGGGGCAGGGATTGGGTATTGACGATTTCACTGTAGCCCACGGTCGAAATCGTTACCACGGCCATGTAAAAAGCATCGAGGAGCGTGACCTGCGGCCCGCCGAGCCACATGTAAACTGCCACCGCCGACAGCACCACGACGACCAGCAGCAACAGCGAAAGCACCAGTTGTCTTCGCAGACTCACAGAATCCTCTCGGCATGAAAAGGTGCCAGGTACAAGGTGTCAGGTGTCAGGGAATGAACGAAATTCGAAAATCGAAACTCGAAGGTCGATATCTGTCTTACGAGCCTCGAATTACGATTTTCGAATTTCGAATTTTCCCCAGCGCCTAAACCCATGCGCATCCGGCACCTAACACCTGATACCTAGCTCTAGTCCCCCAGCAGCTTGCTATGCCGCTCCAAAAGGTAATGGTCCGTCATTCCCGCGATGTAGTCGCAAACGACCCGGTGCACGGGTTCATGCTGCGACTCGTCAAAGTAAAAGTCGGGTAGACTTCTCGGGTGTTTCAGGTAGTACGCAAAGAGGCTGCGAATGCTGCCGGTCAGGTGCTTGCGCTCGGCGTTCACGTTTTGATGCGAGTAAAGGCGGGCATAGAGAAACTCCTTTACCTTCTTATTCTCTCGCGTCATTTGCGGACCCAAGGCTACCAGTCGCGTGCGGCAGGCACGGACCTGCCCTAGGGAATGGATGCGCTTCTCCGCCAGGCGCCGGCGCGTGGATTCAATCAGGTCGGTCACCAAGACATCCATAAGCCGCTTGAGCGCCTCGTTAAACTTCAGTTTTTCCTTCACCGCCGGATACTTTCTTTCCATCGCCCGGTAGAACCGATCAAATAGAGGCAAGCCCTCGCGGATCAGCGGCAAGGTCAGGAGTTTGGCCTCGTAGCCGTCGTCGAGATCCGCGCAGTTGTAGGCAATCTCGTCTGCCGCGTCGATGACCTGCGCTTCCAGCGGCGGCCGCTCTTCCAACCGGTATTCGCTCAATTCCGGGTGGGTCGCGGGAAGGTAATCGCGCGAGTGCTTGATGATGCCCTCGCGCACTTCAAAGGTCAGGTTGAGGCCGCGGAACCCGGCATATTTTTGTTCAAAGGACTCGACGATGCGCAAGGCATGCAGGTTGTGGTCGAACACATCATGGTGCCGTCGCATCAACCTGTCGAGTTCGGACTCCCCGGAGTGCCCGCCCGGCGGGTGCCCTACATCATGCACCAAAGCCAACGCCTCCACCAAATCGGTGTTCAGACCCAACGCCTTTGCCACCGTACGGCTGATCTGCGCCACTTCCAGCGTGTGCGTCAGGCGATTGCGGAAATGATCGGAATATCGCCGGGTAAAGACCTGCGTCTTGTTCTGCAGGCGGCGGAAGGCGCGGGAATGGACAATGCGATCGCGATCGCGTTCGTAATCGTTGCGGTAAGGGTGCGGGGGCTCCGCGTAGCGCCGCCCTTGCGACTCCTCCACCCGCATGGCGTAGGGTGCGAATTGGCAGCGGTCCTGGCGGCGCATAGCTCCCGCGGGTAATCTCCCGGAAGGCGAATATAGCACAGCAGGACAGGATCGGCTAAGCCGGGCACGGCAATGTGTACGCGACACAGGGAGCGGTTGGGGCCTGCCTGGCTCTGGTATAATGATCTATTAAGCTCGTGTGCAAGAAGTGACAGGCTCTCCGACCGTTGTCGTGGCAGCCCAGCAATCGAAAACTTACCCGGGAGGTACCTCGAATCGTGGTGCGCGACACACTCGTTTGCCTACTGGCCGGTGGTGAAGGGGAACGCCTGCACCCGCTGACGCGGGACCGGGCAAAGCCCGCCGTACCCTTCGGCGGTATTTACCGCATCATCGACATTACGCTTTCTAATTGCATAAATTCTGACTTGCGTCGCATCTATGTTCTAACTCAGTACAAAGCGCTTTCCCTGAACCGGCACCTCCGCGAAGGGTGGAGCATCCTCGGGCACGAAATCGGGGAATTTATCACCGTGCTGCCGCCCATGAAGCGCGTGGGCGAACACTGGTACCAGGGAACTGCCGACGCCATCTATCAGAACCTCTACTCGATCGGGAGCGAAACCTGCAAATATGTCCTGATCCTTTCCGGCGACCACGTCTACAAGATGAATTACCAACTGATGCTCAAACAGCACGTGGATGCGGGCGCGGGCGCGACCGTTGGCACCATTGAATTCGACCGTGCGGAGGCCTCGCGGTTCGGGGTGTGCGAAATCGATTCCGGCGGGCGCATCGTCGGCTGGCAGGAGAAACCGGCTGATCCCAAGCCCTCCGTCCATGACCCGGCGAAGAGCCACGTCTCCATGGGTATCTATTGCTTTAACCGCGACCTATTGATGGAAACCCTGCTGGCGGACGCCGATGATCCGGAATCGCAGCATGACTTTGGAAAGAATGTAATCCCCAAGCTGATCGAGAAGGGCTGCGTCTACTCCTATAATTTTATCGACGAAAATAAGAAGGAAGCGTTCTACTGGCGGGACATCGGAACCATTGAGGCCTACTACGAAGCCAATATAGACTTGGTTTCGGTTTCCCCGGTCTTCAACCTGTACGACTCCCTATGGCCCATCCGAACTTACCAGCGGCAGTACCCCCCCGCGAAATTCGTTTTTGCCCAGGAAGGCCGGCGAATGGGAATTGCCGTGGATTCCATCGTCTCGATGGGTTCCATCATCTCCGGAGGGCGCGTTACCGGCTCCGTCGTATCGCCCGACGTTCGCGTTAACAGCTATACGGACGTGGAAAGTTCCATACTGTTTTCCCATGTCAGCGTCGGCCGTTACTCGCGCATCCGCCGCGCCATTATCGACCGCCACGTCCTTATCCCCGAACACACCGAGATTGGATACAATCTGGAAGAGGACCGTAAAAAATATCACGTCACCGAAACGGGAATCGTGGTCGTGGTTCCCGAGCAAAGGATGTTCGAAGAACCGGAATAAGGCAGTAGGCGGTAGGCAGAAGGCAGAAGGCGGTAGGCAGAAAGCAGAAGGCGGTAGGCAGAAAGCAGTAACCAGAAAGTGCGCGAAGGCAAGGAGAAGGGTGAATTCGTGCGCGGGTAAACCTCTCAGGCTTTGCATTCGCGCCGTTCAAGGTTCTCCCGAGTTCGTAATACCCTGCTGTGAGCGGCCCGTCCCACTTGTGCCCACTTCATTGAACTGTTGCCTGCAACGGGTTCCAGGTTCGATCATAGTTCCCCTCGTTCGCTCCCCACTGCTGAGGGCCTCCTGCCGAGGGCTTAGCTCGGATCTCTCACCACGGTTGGACGTTCATGGGGGTTGCCGGAAGGGCGGGGCTTTAGCCCCGCCGTTGCAAGGCCGTCCTGATTATTTCCAAGTCCCGCACCCCGCGCAGCTTGCAGCCGCAAGCTGCGCGGGGTGCGGGACGAATAGAAAGCGGGACCCGCGATTACGGCGGGGCTGAAGCCCCGCCCTTCCGGCAGCCCCCAACAGCGTTTCAGCGTGGTGAGAAATCCGGGCTAGTGCTTAGTGTCCGCTGCCTACTGCTTTCTGCCTACTGCCTATTGCTTACAGCCTACTGCACCTGCGGTATTCCCGGCAAAATCGTCCACACGGAATAGCTCGCCAGCGACTCCAGTTTGCCCAACCATACTTGCAGGGAGGGGGTGGGGGCAAAAGCGCTGTCATCCTGGGAAGTGTCCAGCAGGCGCTCAAAAAACGAGCGGCGCGGTGGCAGCATTAACAAACCTACGCTTTCGTTCGCAGGAATCTTGGCCAGCTCACGAGCGCGGGTGATGGCCGTGTGCAATCCTCCGAGCTCATCCACTAAACCAAGCTGCCGGGCGCGCTCGCCCGTCCACACGCGGCCTTGCGCGATTTTATCCACGTCCTCGACCTTCATGTGGCGCCCCGCCGCCACCCCGCTGAGAAAATCATTGTAGGTCTCGCGCATATTCCTTAGCACGATCTCCCGCTGCGATGGGGTGAAGTTCTGCAAGGGATATTCCAGCGTGGAGTTCTCCGTCGTGGCAATGAAGTCCGTGCTCAAGCCAAGTTTTTCATAGAGCCCCTGAATGTTGAATTTGCCCATCAAAACGCCGATGGAACCGGTGATGGTGCCCGGTTCGGCAATGATCCGGTTAGCCGACATCGCCAGCCAGTATCCACCCGAGGCGGCGACATCCGACATGGAAACCACCACGGGCTTGACCGCCTTCGTCAGCTCCAGTTCATGGCGGATCACTTCGGAAGAGAACGCGACGCCGCCGGGGGAATTTACCCGCACCACCACCGCCTTTACGAAATTGTCGGCGCGGGCACGGCGAAACTGCTCGGCCATCGTGTCCGAGCCCATCATCTCGCCACCCAACGGCGAGGCCGAGCTGCTGCCGGGCATGATCTCCCCGACGGCATAAATTACGGCGATTTTATCGGCGGTGAATTGCTCGGACCGGTCGAGATATCGGCGCAGGCTGATGCGCCGGTCATATCCATGGTTCTTCTGGTCCACGAAATTTCGCACCTCGTCGCCGTAGGCGACGCGATCCACAAGGTGCGTACCCGGCGCCGCATCAGAAGTGTACGGCCCCGCGGCGATGATCTTCTCCACCTCTTCCGGTTGCAGGCCGCGCGCCGCCGCGATGCCGTGCACAAATTGGCGGTACCAGTCATCCACCAACTCCTTCGTGGCCTCGCGATGGGCCGCGGTAAACTTTTTCTCGGTATAGATGTTTGTGGCGTTCTTGAAATCGCCAATATGGAGGAAGTCAGGATAAATCCCGAGCTTGTCGAATGTGCCGCGCAGGAAAGTCGCCGAAGCCATCATGCCGTGAAGGTGGAACTCTGATTTGGGAAGCATGACGACCGTCTGGCACGCCGAAGCGAGGTAGTAGGAGCGGTTCGTCGCAAACTCCAGGTAAGCAACGCTGAATTTGTGGGCGTGGTTGAAAGCCTGAATGCGGCCGCGGACCTCCTGAATACTACCCATGCTCATGGTGGTTTCGCCCACGCTGACCTCGAGCCCGGTAATGTGCGGATCTGTCCGCGCCCGATCAATCCCCACGGTGATGTCCGTGACCGTGGGTGACGAGCCGTTGAAGATATCCGGAAGTGAATTTTGCGGCGTTTGCTCCGGAATCTCGCCTTCGATTCGAACCATCATCACCGTGTTGGGCCTTACCCGCCGGGCATAAATAATCCCGAGGATGGCGAGCACCGGCAACGCCATAACGGTGACGGCCGCCACAAGAATAATCTTCCAACTGTTTTTCATTTTCTTCCTCCCACGAATGCGCGAAAGAGCCGCGCACCAATCCTCAATTCCGCTCGGCGCGATGCGGGCCGACGCCTCAGCCGAATGCCCGGCGCCGGCGCGGAACCTTAAGCCCCTCTGCCGCGTTCACTACATTATGAACACTCTCGACGGATTTTCAAACTCCAACCTGCCGTGAGGCTCGCAGCACAAAAACGCGAGGCCAATTCCTTCAGACATATTGCCGCCCTGAGGTTTGGCCGGTTCCTTCCAGGGCGCGGTGTGTTACAATTTTACGATTAAATTTTGAATCGAGGAATTATTCGCATGGCACAAATTGATCTCATACAAGGAAGAGAAATTCTGGATTCACGCGGAAATCCCACGGTGGAAGCGGACGTGGTTCTGCGCGACGGCTCCTTTGGCCGCGCCGCGGTTCCCTCCGGGGCCTCGACGGGCGAGCACGAGGCGGTGGAATTACGCGACGGCGACAAGCGGCGCTACTCGGGCAAGGGCGTCACGCAGGCCGTGGACAACATCAACTCGGTGATCGCGGCCGATCTGGGCGGACACGACGCCAGCAACCAGACGGAAATCGACGCCCGCATGATAGCGCTCGACGGCACCCCCAACAAGGGCAAGCTCGGCGCCAACGCCATCCTGGCTGTCTCCATGGCGGCTTGCCGCGCTTCGGCGCAATCGGCGGGCACTCCGCTCTACCGCTACCTGGGCGGACTGCAAGCGCGCATTTTGCCCGTACCCATGATGAACGTGTTGAACGGCGGCGTTCATGCCGACAATACCGTAGACTTTCAAGAATTCATGATCATGCCGGTGGGCGCAGAGAGCTTCGCGCAGGCCCTGCGCATGTGCGCGGAGACCTTTCACACGCTCAAGAAGGTCCTGAAGGACCAGGGCTACAATACCTCCGTCGGCGACGAAGGCGGCTTCGCCCCCAGCCTAAAGTCGAATGTCGAAGCCGTGGAAGTGCTGCTTGACGCCATTACGAAAGCGGGCTACTCACCGGGCCATGATATCGCCATCGCCCTCGATCCCGCTTCCAGCGAGATGTACCAGGATGGGAAGTACGTCTTTTTCAAGTCGGATAAATCCAAGAAGTCCTCCGAGGACATGGTAAAGCTCTACGCCGACTGGGTACGCCAGTATCCCATCGTCAGTCTTGAGGACGGCCTCGCGCAAGACGATTGGGAAGGCTGGGCCCTGCTCACCAAAGAACTGGGCAGCAAGATACAACTTGTGGGTGACGATATCTTCGTAACCAACACGGAAAGGCTGGCGCGCGGAATTGAAGAAGGAGTGGCCAATTCGATTTTGATCAAGCTCAACCAGATTGGCACGGTCACGGAAACAATCCGTGCCATCGAGCTTGCCCGCCGGCACGGTTACACATCAGTAGTATCGCATCGCTCGGGCGAGACCGAGGACGCTTTCATCGCCGACTTCACCGTCGGCCTGGGCACGGGCCAAATCAAGACCGGCTCCGCCAGCCGCGGCGAACGCATCGCCAAGTACAACCAGTTGCTCCGCATCGAGGAGGAACTGGGGAGCGCCGCGGAGTTCCTGGGCAGCGCCGCGCTGAAGTGCGCGAAGTAGTACACCGAGGGTGGCGCCTTCGCGCCACCTTCACCTCCTGCGGGGGCATCCTGGCCGTGCACGGCGGGTCTGCGCGCGCCTGGCGGTATTCTAAAGCTTCACGGAGTGCTTGTTTTCACAACCGCCGGCCTCGAAATCTGTATTGACAGGTTTAGGCGCGGCACGGTAGTCTATAAATTCATGTTGCGCGCGCTGGCACACCACCATCACCATCATCACTTCAACGTCGCGGTGGCGTGTCAGTGGGCGAATGCTTAGACCACCAAGCGAGATCGGCAAAGCGGCCCGCTGACACAATCCATCAGCGGGCTTTTTCATTTTCAAGCAGGGGGGCTTGGCATGTTGCAACTCAAATATCAGGAAGACGGTCTGATCCCAGCCATCGTTCAAGACCGTCACACGGGCAAGGTATTAATGCTGGGATACATGAATGCGGATGCTTATCAACAGACCCTCGTATCCGGGTTCGTCACCTTTTATAGCCGCTCGCGTCAAAAGCTGTGGACCAAAGGTGAGACCTCCGGGCACCGGTTAAGGGCCCGAGAAATTCGGGTGGACTGCGACCAGGATGCACTGCTGATCCAGGCCGATCTGACCGGTCCGGGCTGCTGCCACATGGGCTACCGCTCGTGCTTCTTCCGCAAGCTGACCCCTAAAGGTGAGGAAACCATCCTCGAACGTGAATTCGATCCTGCGCGCGTCTATGGCCAGGAGCACGTGGAGAGCCAGACATGAGCGTTCTAAAGTTGGGATTGCCCAAAGGCAGCCTGCAAGAAGCCTCGTTGCAGCTTTTTCGCCGCGCCGGCTACGAAATCACCGTCAGCTCGCGCTCGTATTTTCCCTCCATTGATGATGAGGAGATCGAGTGCATGCTGATCCGCGCGCAGGAAATGGCGCGCTACGTTGAGGATGGTATCCTCGACGCCGGACTGACGGGCAAGGATTGGATATTGGAAAACGAAGCCAACGTCTTCGAAGCGGCTGACCTGGTCTATGCCAAGCAAACTTTTGGCAAGGTTCGCTGGGTGCTCGCCGTCCCGGAAAAATCCCCCTTCCAGAGCGTGAAAGACCTGCAAGGAAAAATTATCGCCACCGAACTGGTGGGGGTCACCCAGCGATATCTCGAGCGGAACGGGGTAAAGGCCAAAGTGGAGTTTTCCTGGGGGGCCACGGAAGTAAAGCCGCCGGTGCTGGCCGACGCCATCGTGGAAGTTACCGAAACCGGCTCGTCGCTGCGAGCCAACGGGCTGCGGATTGTGGAAACGGTGCTGGAATCGAACACCAAGTTTATCGTTCACCCCGGCGCCTGGGAGGATGCCTGGAAACGCCGGAAAATCGAGACGCTCATCATGCTCCTACAAGGGGCCATCGAGGCCGCGGGCAAGGTCGGCCTGATGCTGAACGTCCGCCGCGACGACCTGGAGAAGGTGCTGTCGGTTCTCCCCGCTTTGAAGCGGCCCACGATTTCGGCCCTGAGCGATTCCGAGTGGGTGGCCGTTAATACCGTCATCGAGGAGAAAACCGCGCGCGAAATCATTCCGCGCCTTAAGGCCGCGAATGCGCAAGGCATTGTGGAATATCCGCTGAATAAAATCGTAGTTTGAGAAGCCGGGGCTGGGAGTAGTGCCTGAATCAGATGCTGGATATTATTCGCAGCAGTGATACGAAAGCGATGGGCAGCCTCCTACGCGCCCGCTCCACGGCTTTAATGGAGGCTGAGGCGGTGGTGCGCCCCATCCTGGAAGACATCCGGCGCCGCGGCGACGGCGCCCTTCTGCGTTACGCGAAAAAGTTTGACCGCCTCGACCTCCGCCAGACCGGCTTCACCGTATCCCGCGAGGAGATTCGCCGCGCCCATCGCGAGGTTCCCCGCGGCTTTGTGGAGGCGGTGCGAGTGGCTGCGGCGAACATTCGCAAGGCGGCGCAGCGGCAGTTGCCGCGGGCATGGACGTGCCTCACGCGCCCAGGCGTCAGCGTTGGGCAAATCGTCCGGCCGCTGGAACGCGTTGCCTGTTACGTTCCCGGCGGGCGATTTCCGCTGCCTTCCACCGTGCTGATGAGCGTTATCCCCGCGCAAGTGGCGGGAGTCGGCGAAGTGATCGTGACCTCTCCGCGGCCCGCCCCGGCCGTTCTGGTAGCCGCTGACCTGCTGGGGGTAAAGAAAATTTATCGTTTGGGCGGCGCGCAGGCCATCGCCGCATTCGCCTACGGAACCGAGTCTGTGCCGCGAGTGGACAAGATCGTGGGGCCGGGGAACCGCTACGTTGCTGCCGCCAAAAGGCTGGTGGCGGGTGAGTGTGGCATCGATTTCATTGCCGGGCCGTCGGAACTGGTACTGGTGGGTGGGCGCGGCAACGCGGAGTGGATCGCGGCGGATTTAGTCGCGCAAGCTGAGCACGACCCAGATGCCGTCGCTATTTTCATCACCCCATCTCTCAAGTTGGCCCTCCGGGTACAGGCGGCGGCCAGGGGAATTGTCCAACGCCTGGAGTTGCCGCTCGCGGGGCAGTCGCTGGCTGCGCAAGGCCGCGTCATCGTCACACGCAACATGGCGGAGGCTGCGGAGATCGTCAATCGCCTGGCTCCCGAGCACCTTACGCTTTTTGAGGGCGCCACGACATTGCTTAAGCGCATCCAATCCGCCGGATCCATCTTTCTGGGCGCGTACAGCCCCGTTGCCGCGGGAGATTATGCCTCGGGGACGAATCACATTCTTCCCACCAACGGAGCGGCGCGTTTGCGCGGCGGCTTGAGCGCCACGGATTTTGTGAAGTGCATTTCCGTCCAGCGGCTCAGCCCTCGCGGGTTGGCAGGACTCGAAAAGACGCTAGTCACCTTGGCGAATACCGAAGGACTGAAAGCGCACGCTTATTCCGTTCAAACCCGGTTCCAGCAAGAATTAAGTAAGGAATCTCGGGAAACTGGTACGAAGTGATAATCCCACCCTCTCTAGTGGGGAGAGGGTGGCCGACGAAGGAGGCCGGGTGAGGGGGTACTTGGCCGGCAACCCCTGCGAGGACTTGTCCGTGCAGGGCGGGGTGGAAGTGACCCCTCACCCGCCCTCGTACCTCGGGTACCCTCTCCCCACGGGAGAGGGCTGGTAATCAAGAAGCCTCGCCGAAAGAACTGGGACAGGTTCGGCCATTGATGGGAGGATAGATCGGCAATGATTAAGCCGCGCCAGGCCATTGAAACCTTGAAAAAGTACCGCCCCCCGCAAGAGGGCCGTGGCGGCAAGATGCGGCTGGACTTTAATGAGAATACGGTGGGATGCCCTCCCCAGGTTATTCGCGCGTTGCGGCGCGCCCTGGACCCGGAAATGATGACGCGCTATCCCGAATACGACGAAGGGCGCCACACGCTCGCCGCCTATTTTCGTGTGAAGCCGGAGGAGATGCTTCTCGCCAACGGCACCGATGACGCGCTCAAAATGGTCTGCGACACGTTTGTCGAACCCGGGGACACGTTGCTGGTCCCTGCCCCCACCTTCCCCGTCTATGAGTTTTTCAACAGTGTTGCCGGGGGAAAGATCCTGCGCATTCGCTACGATGAAAATTTCCGCTTGCCCACGGACGAATTCGTCGCCACTTTGCAGAAGCAGAACGTGCGCTGGGTGGCCCTGGCCAATCCGAACAATCCCACGGGCACACAGATTCCCAAGGCCGCTTTGAAGGCCATTCTTCTCGCTGCTCCGGACACCGTGGTGCTGGTCGATGAGGCCTATCAGGATTTCTCCGGCCAGACGATCCTGCCGTGGATTCGCAAGTATCCGAACCTGATCGTGACGAGGACGTTTTCGAAGGCCTTCGGCTTGGCGGCGCTCCGCATGGGCTGTCTCTTCGCCAACCCGCAGCTCATCGATCCCCTGCAGCGAGGGCAGAATCCCTTTGCGGTAAACTCACTCGCCTTGATGTGCGCCTGCATCGCCATCCGCTATGACGCCCAGGTACGCAAGTTCGCGGAGACCATTCGCGTGAATCGCGCCGGCCTCTGCCGCTGGCTTGACGCCCACGACATTCCCTACGTCCCCAGCTCCGCGAATTTCGTTCTGACGCGCGTGGGCGAGCATGCGCCGGAAATTGCCCGCAAGCTGCGCGACCAAAAAATCCTGGTGCGCGACTGGAGTTACGACCCGCACCTGAAGGGTTACCTGCGATTCACCATCGGCTCGCAGGCGCAAACACGCCGCCTGATGGCGGAACTTCAGCGCCTCCGGGGTCTCATCCAGACTCGCAACGGCGTGGGGGCTTGGAAAAACCTGGTCTCCTACTCTTCCGCGGGATGGTTTGCATGAAAGCGCGCATTGCCTCCTTGCATCGCCAGACCGCCGAGACCGACATCCGCGGGCGCCTGAACCTGGACGGCCGCGGCACCTACAAAATCTCGACGGGAATTCGCTTCCTTGACCACATGCTGGAACTCTTCACCCGGCATGGCGGGTTCGACCTGGTTCTCAATGCGCACGGCGACCTGGACGTCGATCAGCATCACACGGTGGAGGACGTAGGCATTGTCCTCGGCCAACTCCTGCGCGAGGCGCTGGGCGCAAAGAAGGGTATTAATCGCGCCGGTTATTTCCTGATGCCGATGGATGAAACCCTGGCGGTCGCTGCCATCGATCTAAGCGGCAGGCCGTACCTGGCGCTGAAGGTTCCCCTGAAGGTGCGATACGTGGGCGATTTGCAAGCCGAACTGCTGGAAGATTTCTTTCACGGCTTCACCACGACCGCAGCAGCCAATGTACACCTAAAAGTTTTGTACGGAAGGTCCAGCCACCACGCCGTCGAAGCCGTGTTTAAAGCCTTTGCGCGGGCGCTACGCTTTGCCTGCTCGCGCGACCGCCGCCTGCGGGCGCAGCTTCCCAGCACGAAAGGGCTTCTATGATTGCCGTCCTGGACTATGGCGGTGGGAATGTGGGCTCCGTCCTCAAGGCGATTGAGTACCTGGGCCTGTCGGCCGAAAGAGTCGATCAACCTGCCGCGGTGCGGGCCGCTGACAAAATCATATTCCCCGGGCAAGGCCACTTCGGCGCCATGATGAAGGGGCTCGCGGAACGCGACATGCTGACGCCGCTGCGGGAAGCCTTTGCCGAGGGAAAGCCTTTCCTCGGCATCTGCCTGGGCTTGCAGGCGCTCTACGAATCGAGCGAAGAGGCCCCCGGCGTCCCCGGCCTGGGCATCCTGCCGGGCTGCGTAGCGCGCTTTCAGGGAGTTTTTAAGGTTCCCCATGTTGGTTGGAGCCAGCTTGTGCTCCGCCCCGAGACACGATTATTCCGTGGAGTCGCCGACGGCAGCTTTGTCTACTACTGTCATTCTTTTTACGGCCCGGTCACGGCCGAAGCTTGCGCCCTCACCGAATATGGCCAGACTTTCGCCGCAGGAATCGAAATGAACAAACTCTGGGCTGTCCAGTTTCACCCTGAAAAGTCAGGGGAGGTTGGGTTGAAGGTTTTGAGCAATTTCTTAAACCTGTAAGTCTTCCGTAGTCCGTTGTCCGTTGCAATGCAAATTGTTGATGGGTTTGATGGTAACGGACAATGGACCACGGACAAGGGACAAACTAGTCATTTATGTTCGCCAAACGTATCATTCCGTGTCTGGACTGCAAAGACGGCCGCGTGGTGAAAGGCATCCACTTTGTCAATCTGCGCGATGCCGGCGACCCGGGCGACCTGGCAGAGATGTACAACCGCGAAGGGGCCGACGAACTGGTAATGCTCGATATTTCCGCCACTCGCGAAGGTCGTACCACACTGATGGAAACCGTCCGGCGGGTGGCCCGCCGCCTGTTTATACCACTCACCGTGGGCGGTGGTGTACGTGTGCTCGATGACGCGCACCGATTACTTTCCGCCGGGGCCGATAAAGTGGGCATCAACACGGCCGCTGTCGAAACTCCGCAAGTGGTCAGGACCATTGCGGAGAATTACGGGCGACAGGCCATCGTGGTGGCCATTGATGCGCGCCGGATTCGAAATTCATCGCTTCGCTCACAAGGCGACGAACCGCCCCGGTGGGAAGTTGTGACCCACGCTGGTACCAAACCCACGGGCCTCGACGCGCTTGAATGGGCGCGGCGCGTAGAGGAGTTGGGCGCGGGTGAAATTCTGCTGACTTCGATGGACGCTGACGGCACGCAAGCGGGTTTCGATTGCGAACTGACCGCCCTGGTGGCGCGCGCCTTGCATATCCCGGTCATCGCCTCGGGCGGCGCCGGGAGCCCGGAACACATTGCGGAAGTTTTCCAACGAGGCTGCGCTGACGCCGCATTGGCCGCGTCAATCTTCCATTACGAGACGCACACCATCCGCAGCTTGAAAGAGTACCTGCGTGCGCATGGCGTGCCAGTTAGAATTTGAGGAGAAATTCTGAATTATGAATTCTGAATTATGAATTCTGAAAAGTCCTAACCTGGGGGGCGGCTTAGCCAGGCACGGTGCTCCTTCATTCATATTTCATAATTCAGAATTCGTAATTTGTCCATTCCAGCACCTAGCGCAAGTGATCACCATGGTTATTCCCTGCATCGACTTGATGGATCGCAAGGTTGTTCAGCTTGTTCAGGGCAAAGAGAAATTCCTCGAACTCCCTGAACCGCTTGCCGTCCTTGAAAAATTCGCCGCCTATCCGGAAATCCAAGTGATCGATTTGGACGCGGCGATGGGCAAAGCGCAAAACAACGCGGAGGTCGTGCGCGAGTTGTGCCTCCGCAAGCCCTGCCGCGTGGGCGGAGGCATCAGGAGCACGGCACGCGCGCAAGCGGTAGTGGACGACGGCGCGTTGAAAGCCATTGTGGGCAGCAGCGCGTTCACCTCACAGGGCATCCATCATGAATTCCTGCGCGAGCTAACGGCAGCCGTGCCGCGCGAAAAAATCCTGATCGCCGTGGATTCATTCGGCAATCGCGTGGCCGTTCATGGTTGGCGGGAGACCCTGCCGCTCACCTGTGCGCAGGCGCTGCCGCAGCTCGAACCGTATTGTTCAGGTTTTCTCTGCACTTATATTGATGGGGAAGGAAGATTGCAAGGAACGAATATCGATTGGTTTCGCAGTTTGCGCGCCGTTACCCAGCTTCCCATCACCGCGGCGGGGGGAATCACCACGGACGAAGAAATCGCCGCGCTGGAGGAGCTGGGCATGCACGCCGCATTGGGAATGTCCATCTACCGCAAGATCTTCCCGGAGTTTTTCACCGGGCGTCAGCCGGGTATCCGCTGAATAGGAAAACTCCCTTGCCCGCCAGGGCTCCGTCAGAAACCAACGGGGTTGAAAATAACCACTCGCCCGCCTTCGGAGCGGGCGAAAGATCATTGGCGCCAGCCGTGGGGGTGCGGGTCACACGGTGGCTCAAACACCATCAGGCGATGTGGCAAAAGGCGAGTATCGAGGATTGTGTGACGGAGGGCCGCCGGCTCAACCATACGGTTAATTACGAACACCTCTGCAATGAGAATCCAGCCCCCATCACTGCCGCGTATGGACACCCATCGGACCCGATCATCGAACTTCCGTTGCTAACGCCACAGCGTCTGAGCGCTGTGCGGCCCAAAGACTAAAACACAATAAAGAAGTCTCCGCGGCGGAGGGCTGCCGTGGAATCGCCGCCGTCATCCTTCCCTTCCCACCCCGAGCGCGTCGGCAACCCGGTTGATATAGTTGAACCACGACGCGATGAGGGTGATTTGCAGAATCGCCTTATCGTCAAAGCCGGTTTGGCGCAGGCGTTCGTGATCAGCCGGGCTGACTTTGGTGGCGTCTTTGGTGAGCTTTACCACGTAGTCCACCATGACCCGCTCCTGCGGCGTAAGCGGCGCCTGGGTGTAATCTGTTTCCAGCGCCCGTACCATTTCTTCATCAAGGGTGACTCGACGCAGAAACTCTGCGTGCGATTCGATTCAATAGACACACCGGTTGGTCACGGAGACCATGGTCGCGATCATCTCGTGATGACGACGGCTCAGCGGGAGATCAGGCGACATCAGCGCGCCGAAGGTGGAAAACGCGTGCTTCAGAGCTTCGGGAATCAGGCTGTGCGAGGCGACAATGCCGGCGTCCTGGTCTCGATTAGGATCGGTCGGCTGGGCGTATTCCTTGGGATACAAACCCATTTGCGCGTTCAATGCTTGGCGAAGACTTTCGTCGGCTTCCGCCAACGGGACTGTACGGATCCAGGTCATTTCCATCCTCCTTCATCGGGCTCATTAATTGAATCACTTCTATGCTCCCAGGCGCAAGGACCCTGGGCGTCCGTTTCATCTTTGAATATAACCATTGTTGGCGGTACCCTTGCCAAAATGGCAGTGGGCTTCGTCGGACATCGGGTGGACGCCGGTGGCGTCAATCCAGCGGTTGTAGAAATTAAACAGCGCGCAAACCGAAATGGCGGAGTAGATGGCCTCATCCGTCCAGCCGACCTGGTAAAGCGGCTGCATATCTTCCGCCGTAATCGAAGGCGCTTGGTGATTGACTTTGCCCACGAATCGCAGCATAGCTTTTTCCTTTGCGGAGAGCGCGCAATTCTCCAGGTCACGCAAGGCGCTCCCAACCAATTCCTCATTTCCTAGAAGTTCCGCCGCAACTGCGGCGTGGTATTTCATTCAAAACAAACACTGGTTGCCGGATGAGGTGTAAGCCGCAATCAGCTCGCGAAAGCCCTCGCTCAGGGGTGAATCGCCACGCATCACTTCCCGAGTAAAGCGGGTCAAGTGGGCGGTGGCCGCAGGGCGATAGGCAAACAAGTGAAGAATCTGCGGGTACTCTTCTCCCTTCGCCTGGAGTGTCTTGATGGTATCAGCCTGGAAGCTCGGCTGGGGATTCTTCTCGACCTCGGGCAGGAACAGGGGCTCCATTTTAGATTCCATCAGCTTCCTCCACCATCCTTGTCCCCCTTCGGGCAGGCCCGAAAAGAGCCAGCGAAGCGCGGACCTGTTCCTTAGGTCCGCGGCTCGTATCCAAGGGGCGAGGAAGAGCCGCGGACCTAAAGAACAGGTCCGCGCTACCCTTCACCACATTGCGGCTTCGAATACCTGGGCAAAAACAGCATCAGTCCGGCGCCCAGAACAGTCAGGAATCCGAACAGAGTGAGGGTTGCGGTGTACGAGCCCGTCCGGTCGAACACATGACCCATCAGCACGGGGCCAATGGCCCCGGCGATTGCGTAAAAAGTCCAGGTCAAACCGTACAGGGTGGAAAACGACCGAAGGCCGAAGTAACGCGTGAGCAGGTAGGGAGTGGTATTGGAAATTCCTCCTGCGCCTAGCCCCAACAGAGCCGCGGCAATGCAGCCTAAGGGAAAGGACGCTACCTGGGCCAGCAACATGATGCCTCCGGATGCTAGCAGGAGAAGCACAAACGCCACCCTGGGGCCGGGGAAACGGTCGAGTAGCCATCCCGTTGCCAGACGCCCCGCTACGTTGGCGCCGCCCAGCACGGAGATTGTTAATGCCGCGCTCCTGACAGGCACACCACGGTCCGTCAGCAAAGGGACTTGGTGAGTCATCGCGCCGTTGATGCTCATCGAGGACAAAAACAGAACGGCGACAATGATCCAGAAACTATAGGAAAGCAGGCCCGCTTGCCACGTCGAACCCGCACGTTCAGAAACACGGGCCGTCACCACGCTTTCCCCCCGAGAGCGGCCATACAAAATCGCCGGGGGCAGGCCGATCAGGAGAGTTAGCAAGCCAAGAACCCCGTACCCAACGCGCCAGCCCGAATGCCCGATCACGCTTTGGGCGATAACCGGAAAGATCATGAGACCGAGACCATCACCCGCTAACACCAAGCCCAACGCCCGGCCGCGATAGACATAAAACCAAGTGGAGATGGCGTGGGCGAAGCCGATCTGGCTGATATTGCCAACCGCCCCGATCACAAAGCAGGTGACATAAAACTGCCAAATGGCCGGCCTCAGTAGACCCAGGGCCGCAATCGCGCAGCCGAAGGCGGCCATGCAACCGAGAAGCAGCCGCCGCAGACCGTGACGGTCGAGCCAACGACCCGCCAAGGGCGAGCAGACGGCCGCCGCCAGAGCGCTGATTGCGAAGCCTTGGGAGATCGCCTCACGGTTCCATCCAAACTGATGCGAGAGGGGCTTGACGAAGAACCCGAAGGTGTAGGCGTACACCGAAAACCCAACCATGATGCCCAGGTTGGCAGCCAGCACTACTCGCCAGCCGTAATAGCGCGGATTTTTTTCATTGGTTTCGTTCCCTGCCGGGGGAGCTTGAACAGTTTGCAAGTAGGATGCTCTCTCTCTGGAAACAGGCTTATCAACCCTTCGACGTAACCCCGGCGTCGTACTCGACGGCATTCCGCGGCGCCCTGAAACCGTCTGCATGGACGGCCCCCAGATTTCTCCAGGGCTCAGAACAGGAATTTCAGGGCGAACTGAATCTGCCGCGGCGCCAGGGCGCTCTCGACTTGCCCAAACGTCGGCGAACTGATGTCATTTTCGGGCAGCCCAAAGCTCACCCGGTTGAACAGGTTGAAAAACTCCGCCCGGAACTGGAGTGTTTTGGACTCGGTAACGCGAAAATCCTTGAACACGGAAAAATCAAGCTGTCCGATCCCCGCCAACTGAGCCACGTTGCGGCCGGCGCTTCCGAACTGCCCCGCTTGCATGGTCGGATTGAGCTGCTGGAAAGCATGGATATCAAACCATTCTTGCGCGGTCCTCGGGCCATCGTTGGGGTTCGCAATCAAGTCCGGCCGATTGGATGAAAAGCCCGTTATCTCTTCCGCGCTTCCCTCGAGCGAAACATCGGTGGAATCATACACTGTAAAGGGAGTCCCCGTAGAAAGAGTCAGAATGCCGTTCAATTGCCAATCGCCGAAAGCCTGCCGCGCCCAGGCTGACCCATTCCGTGGGGTTGGAAGTTGCCATTCGGAACTAAACACAAAGCGCTGGCGCTGATCGAAGAGCGATCGCCCATACTCAGCTTCCAGGTCGAATGGATTCTGGGCAAGATCGTTCTCACCTGCTTCATCCTGCGAAGACCCGCCGGTGATGTTAAACGAGGAGTTGTCATCAAGGGTCTTGGAGTAGACATAGGAAGCCAGGAAAGACACCCCATTGCCCAGGCTCTTGCGCAGGCTGGCTTGAAGTCCGTTGTAAGAGGAGTTAACGATTCCCGACAGGTAGGCCTCCGAAGTGTACAAGCAGTTGGCTTCCGTTTGGCTCAAATTACAGCCCGAATACGGCCGCCGCTGGTCCACGTTCGCTTCCGTGGAACAGGGCCCGGTACCGCATGTTCCCGGGATATAGACCGCCGGATCGGCTTCAATGAAACGCGGAAGTTTGCTCCCCTTGGTGCCCACATAGGCAAGCTCCGCCACCCAGCCGTTGCCGAATGAACGCTCGACCGTGAAGTTCCAATCCTGTGCGTAGGGCAGACGCAGGTGCGGATCGAGAGCGTCGAAGGTCTCAGGATAATTGAAGCCGGGGGCGTTGGCATTGATGCCGGCGGTGGGATCAGCAAAGCTGGGCCCACCCACCTCGATGATTTTGAAATACGGTGGCGACGAGATGATGTCCTGCAACGGACCGCCCTGACCGTTGTAGAGCGGCTCATAGAAAACGCCGTAGGCGCTGCGCACAATCCACTTGCCACTTCCGGTGGGGTCCCAGGCAAAGCCCAAGCGCGGTGCAAAGGGATGGTAGTCCGTCGGAATCAAGCCACCGGGGACGCCGGGATCACCCGGATAGAGTAATCCTGCCGGGGCATCGGGCATCACCTTCGATTGGACACCCGGGATCCAGAGCATTTGCTGGTTATGGATCTCGGTGAAGGGCGACTCCAGGTCGTAGCGTAATCCCACATTGATGGTCAACCGCCGGGTGACCTTGTAGGTGTCCTGCACGTAGGCGTTCTCGCTGTTTCCTCTTAGTCCGCGCGGCAAATACCCGCCGCCTTGCAGAAAGACTTCCGGCGCCCCATCCAGAAAGCTGGCAAACGAGTTGCTGACCGGATCAGTACCAAAAACAAAATACCCATTCGAGGCAATACCCTGGACGGCATTAATCTGGTCATGGCGGAATTCCCCGCCAAATTGGAATTCGTGCTTGCCGTGGATCCAGGTGAGAGAATCGACAGCGGCCAAAGTGTTCTGGTAGGTATTGCGCGGGCCCGTCAGCGGGTCGCCTATGTTACCGTAGCCCGGTATATCAATGTACGGAAGGCCGTTCTGAGAAGGGAGCGTCGTGGGGAAATCGAAACCCTGGGACGAAGGCGACGTGTGGTTCAAGCCTTGAACGTCCAGGAACTTGTGCCGGAGGAAGGATACTCTGGCGATGTTGACCAGCGATGGCGAGAAAGAGCGCGTCTCCTCCACCACCACATTCTGGGCGCGGTCATTCTCTTGCACGGGAAAGCCCGGCACGGTGGCTCCCGAGACGGCGATAGGGTTGAGCTGCGACCCATTGGTATAGTTATAACGTACGAAAAGGGAATCGCGGGACGAAAAGTAGTGGTCAATGCGCGCGCCAAACTGGTCCCGATCGCTGTTCAGATTCTGGGTGGTAGTAAAAAGGTTTGTTCCTGAGTTCGCCAAGGGGTAAAAGCTGAGCAAATTCTGGGAAATGGAATTGATCGTGGGCAGGATGTTGCCAGGATATTGCGCCCCGGTATTTTCATTGATGAGGGGCAGCACTTCGCCGGTGGTGGGGTCCACGGTTTGCGAAAAATTACCTTCCCGCTCCAGCGCCGATGGCACGGTCGAAGTGAATGTCTCACCCTGGATGTTGCGGAAGCCTTCGTAATAGCCAAAGAAGAAGGTCTTGTCGTGCTGGATGGGTCCCCCGAACGTTCCCCCAAACTGATTTTGTTTGAGGGGCTCGACGTTCTGAGAGAAGAAATTGCGCGCGTCCAGTGAGTCGTTCCGCAAGAAATCGTAAGCCGCGCCATGCAACTGATTCGAACCCGAACGGGTAACAATGTTGGTCGTCGAACCCGCGCTGTGCCCGAATTCGGCGGAGGCCGTGTTGGTGAGAATACGAAATTCGCTGAGGGCGTCTATGGGCGGCTCGAGAACGTAACCCCCGTAGACGCTGTCGTAGTTCTCGACGCCGTCAATCAGAAATTGATTGGACTCCGGCCGCAAGCCATTCACCGAATAGGCTTGCATGGCTCGCAAGGGCCCCCCGGCATTCTCGAGGCCCTGCGTGACCGGCGCCACCCCGGGTTGCAGCAATCCCAGCTGGGTGAAATTGCGGCCATTAAGAGGCAGGTCGAGGATGTCGTGTTCATACACTGTCTCACCCAGATCGTTGGTGGTTTCCAGTTGCACCGCGTCAGCCGTCACTTGCACCACCTGCTGCGCCGAGCCCACCACGAGCTGCACCGGTACGCTGGCAACCTGATTCACGCTCAGCGTGATGCCTTCCTGAACGTACTTTTGAAAACCGGATGCTGTCGCTTCCAGGCGATAGTGGCCCACCGGCAGGAGAACCAACAGATAGCTCCCGTCGGGCTCGCTGACTGCCTTGCGGTTTAATCCTGTTTCCGTCTGGACGACGGAGACTTGAGCTTGCGCGACGATGGCGCCGCTGGGGTCAGTTACGATTCCGCGGATGCTGCCCGTTACTTCTTGCGCCCTCGCGCCTGCAAGTGCAAGCAGCAGAAGAGCAATCAACTTAATACTTCCCACCCCTAAGGCGATAAATCGATTCAACATTCGTTCTCCCAGATGCCGAAAGTTTGCTCACAGTGCGGGACTGTCCACGAGCATACACACCAGTACCCATGCGGCTGCGCCCATCGCCGAGCCCGCCGGACTGAATTTCAGTTAGTAGGCACACACGCCCGCAGGCGCCACCAGCCAAGGAATCGTGTCGATCCCCGATGGCGCTGCGCCGAAGGTGTTATAGGTACCGTTGCTGCCGATGCTTCCGCTCTGATTGCAGCTACATTTATAGGATTAGAGATTGATTGGGGTCAATAATCGAAAGGCGCTAAATCCGTGACTATTAGGTGGTACCGCGCGCCAATAAGCTTTGCAGTTGGGCGACTCCCTATACCTGGAAAGCTGAGACGGTGGGAGGCGAGCAAAATCTACGCGAAGCTTTCGGCCAGCAACTCGGCGAGTTTAACCGGCGCTTCGCGCCGCAGCAGGGATTGTACGGGCATTTCTTCGGGCTTTCGGTGTCGCAAGGGCACGCGTAAGGAGCAGCCAAACGCGGGTCGGGTGCGGAGTATCCCCACGACGAAACGCCACCCTCTCAGGCGCCGCGGCAGGTACCGGGCGCAGATACGGAATGTCCCCGCTACCCCATGAATCATCGTTCCTCTTGATTCTGACCGCGAACTTTAGTAGGCTATAAACGATATGACCGCTCTGACCTCCTCCCCTCCGCTCCCCGGCAACCGGAATGTTTCGCCGGAAAGCACTGTAGGCGAGGTGTTTGTTCCGTTTACCGCCGGCCTCTTTGCCGTACCCGAGGATTTCGCCTCCGCACGGAGACTGCGAGGAATCATAGTGCCCTCAGGGGTAAAGGCTTTGGCCCGGATTTCTCCCCAATTTTGGGCGCTTACAGGATCTGCTGGAAGGGCGGGGCTTTTCAGGCTGCGGAAAAACGCTGTGGAGCTTGGCGCTGGCACTGTCAGCACCACCCCGGCGCTCGGCGCGCCACCCCTCCTCATCTGAGGAGGGGAGCGTTTTCAACAACTGCCCTCCTGATTCAGGAGGGGTGGCGCCTTGGGCGCCGGGGTGGTTGTACGCCGAGGACAGTTTTTCCGCAGCCTTTAAAGCCCCGCCCTTCCAGGGTAGTGGTATCATTTGGAAGTGCCATGGGCGTCCCGCCGGTGAAGGGTCACGGCCAAGATGGCCGTGCCACAGCAAATGGCACCACTACCCCTTCCAGAGTCGTGGCGAGAAATCCGTGTCAGTGCCAATTTGAACGCGCCTGCGTATGAGGGGGGGTGGCGCGGAGGAATCGAAATCAGTACGAACCTCGCTGAACGGTGAAATTGTGTCGATCCGCGGAGGCAAGGAAAGCGTCTTCCGGCAAGGCACGAGGGATGAAAATGGGCGAGTGCCCCTCGCGACCCGGATGAGTTTATGAATACAAAGGTGTTAGCGAATAATTGGGGGAATTTCGATGATCGGAACGAAAAGGCAAGTTTTTGAAAATAGGGAGGTTAATAAGATCCGGTGCGGGGGGGCGGGGACCTGACAAAAAGATGTTAAAAATGAAGATAGGTCTGGATGGTTGCTTGAAAACAAAGGGGTAAAAAAAGTGCTCTGGATGAGTTGATGAAAACAAATAAGTTATCGCAAAATGTTGTTGAGTTATTGAAAAGAAAGGCAGTTATTGCCCTGTTCGCGACCGAGGGGGCTTGATTTCATGCAAATTCTACTGTCGCAGCGATTGCCGGCGTCGCGGCTGAGGGCAGTCTTCGCATTCCGGATTTCGGATCGATGCGACAAGGCGGACACTGGAATCGCCGCCGATGGCAGGTTCCACACCCCAGAACTCAGACTCGAAACGGCAAGGGCATGGCGGGGCAGCGACGGCGGTCTTGCCTTCCGTGTCAGCCGCGCGTGCCCATCACTTGGCGGCATTCTCCAGTTCTTCGGTGGCTCGCAGAATCAATGCCGATTCGGAGTCGAGGATTTTGCCGATATCCACCAGCGCGGCGTCGGCTTCCTTCCACTTCTTCTGTTCTATCGCCTCGCGAGCAGCGGGAAGGGTTTTGACGCCGTAGCCGGTATAGAACCCCGGCGCATAGATTTGGTGAGTGAACCAGGGGCGGCCAGGGAGGCCCTCGGGACTGGTGAGCCGGCGTTCACTTTCAATAAGGGTCTGGTTTACCTGCTGGAGCGGCGCGTGGGCCAGCGCGGCCGCCTCATGGGCTTGCGCCTTTTCCAGCGCCTTCTGGTAACGCGCGGCGCTGCGGGTAAGCGCGTCTGCGGCGTTATCCAGCGGGGCAAAGTTCAGGTAGGGCGGCGGGTCTTCCCTGGCGGGGGGCACCAGCGGTTCCTTGGGGTCGGCGGTGGCGGTGAAAACGCCCTCCTCCAGTTCCTGGTTGCGCTCGCTAACAGCCTCCTGCTTGTCCTTCAGCAACTTCTTCAACTGGTCGGAATAGGTGTGGATGGTATCGGCGAAATCGGTAAATTCGAAGGGGAGCAGGTCAGCGCCGGCAAGGCGCAGCACCGCCGTGCCCACGGTCTGCGCCAGCGCCCGGCCATAACCAAAGTCGGTATCGCTGAAATGTGTATACCAATAAAAGTCATCGTAAACTGAGTGGTAAATACCGCCGCCGTCTTCCCCGGCGTAGCCGAGATCGAGCGAGGCGATGCCCAGATGGTCGAGGAACACGGTGTAGTCCGACCCCGAACCCAGCGCGCCCAGCCGCCAGTCAGGACGGGTGCGGCCTTCCCGGCGCTCCTCGGGGGCGCCGTGGGCAATCAGGTGAAGCTGGTGGCGCTTCCAAACGGAGAGGTTCGTTTCCGGATCCTTGATGTCGCGCGCCACGCCGTTCATGAACTTTTCCAGCGTGTGCGAGCCGGCGACCCCCAGGTAGCCGCGGCCGGTGCCGTCGGTGTTCAGGTACACCGCGGCGTGCCGGCGAAGCTCGTCGGCGTGGGTCTCACCCCACTCCGTGGAACCGAGCAGGCCTTCCTCCTCGCCGTCCCACACGCAATAGATGATGGTGCGGCGCGGCTTCCAGCCCTGCTTCCGGATTTCGCCCAGCGATCGCGCTTCTTCCATCTCATCCACCAGGGCGGAGACGGGATCTTCCGCGCCATTAACCCAGGCATCCTCGTGATTGCCGCGCACAATCCACTCGTCGGGGGACGTCGAGCCGGGAATCCGGGCGACGACAACATTGAGGGTTTTGGTGTCCCAGTTGGCCTTGACTTTCAAATGCACCCGGGCGGGGCCGGGACCGACGTGGTAGGTAATGGCCAGCGACCCGCGCCAGGCTTCCGGGGCCACGGGTCCACGCAAGGCCGCCAGCAGCGGCTGCGCGTCGCCGTAGGAAATGGGCAGAACGGGAATCTTGGTGATGGTCTTGGCTTCCGCCAGGGGCAGGCGCCGGGCGCCGGGGGTGGAGCCCACGCCGGGCGTGAGGGGATCGCCAGGGTAAAGCACCATGTCCATCACGCTGCCGCGCTGCACGCCCTGGAGCGGGCGCCAGGCGCCGCCGGGGAAAACGTCGCCGCGGAAAAAGCCGTCCTCGTGCGGGTCGGAATAGATGATGCAGCCCACGGCGCCGTGCTCCGCCGCCACTTTCGGTTTGATTCCGCGCCACGACATGCCGTAGCGCGCGATCACCATCGCACCCTTCACGGACACGCCCAGGCGCTCTAATTGCTCGTAATCCTCCGGCATGCCGTAGTTGACGTAAACCAATGGCGCGGTGACGTCGCCGTCGGACGAGTAGGCATTGTAAGTGGGGAGCTGCTCGGCATGCTGGCCGGAGGTGGGATCGACGGCCACGGTAGGTTCTTCCAGCGTCGCCTGGAAATGCGTGGGCGCAATCAGTTCCACCAGGCGCTCCTTGGGTGTGGGAAAGAGGACATCAAAGTTCTCGATGTGCGCGTCCCAACCCCACTGCTGGAACAGCGAAAGAATCCACTCGGCATTGGCCCGGTCATATTCGGTGCCCACATGATGGGGATGCGCGGAAATACGCTGCATGTAGGTGCGCATGTTGTCGGGGCTGGGAAGATCGCGGAATTTACCCTCCCAATCGCGTTCAGCGCGCGCAGAGTCGGCGGAAAAACCATCAAGGGGAGCGGGGGAGTCCGCCACGGCGGCCGCGCCCTGCGCGGAGTCGGCGGCCCCCGCGGGGCGGGCCGCTACCGGAACCGGATCTACCGCGGGGGCCATAAACACGACGGCCGAAAGGCACGCGATTATGCTCAGGACCAAACGACGCATCAAGAACCTCCTGCAAAAGTGTGCGTGGAAGTATATCGCATCGATCGTGCCGGGCAACAAAAGATCGCGGGCGGGTTTGCGAGCGCGGTTGCGGACGCTCGCCCGGCACCTCGGAGTATTCTTGCGCCGGATTTCTCAACAAGGTGAAACGCTTTTGGGGGCCGCCGGAAGCACAGGCTTCCGCGGCGTACCGGCGCCCCAGGCGCAATCCAATTCGTTAGGTTCATTGTCACCCGACGTGAAGGACTTTATGCTGGCTCACATTGTTGCCGTCGCCGCTTTTCAATTTGCGGAAGATGATGGTGGACAAGATGGTGAATCCGCCCAGAACGAGCAAAGCCTCATGGATGCCGTGAATCAGTTCCCGGGGGCTGGAATGACTGCTTTGGGGAATGAAAAACGCGGTGGCCAGCCCCGCCGACGCAACGCCAAAGCTGATGGACATTTGCTGCATGGTGCTGGCGATGGAGCTGGCGTTACTGGTCTGTTCTTCGGTGATGTCAGCATAGACCAGCGTGTTCATACTGGTATATTGCAGCGATGTGAAGGCCCCGTAGATGAACGCCTGAAGCGCGATGACCCAAACCGGGGTGCGGAGTCCAATGGTCGCGAAGAGCATGAGAAGAAGACCGAGGATTACGGTATTGGAAATCAGCACGCCGCGGTAGCCAACGCGGTTGAGGATTCGCGGCAGGAGGAACTTCGTGCTCATGGCCGCTAGCGCCTGGGGCATGATGAGCAGGCCCGACTGAATGGGCGTGAATCCGAGGCCAACCTGATACAGGAGCGGCAAGAGGAATGGCACTCCGCCGATGCCCAGGCGGGTGAAGAAGCTGCCGCTCACCGCCGCGCTGAAGGTGCGAATGCGAAAAAGGCTCAACTGGAGCAAGGGAAATGGAATCCCTCTGGCATGAAGTCCGTAGCCTGCGATCAGCACCAGAGAAATCGCCAACATTCCCGAGATTTCGAGCGTGCTCAACGTATGTTCACCGAATATCTCCAGCACGTAGGACAGCAGCGCAACACCGGAACCGAAGAGGATGAGGCCGACAATATCGAGCAGATGGGTGTGCTCTTCGCGGTAGTCGGGTAAATGCAGATAGACCATCAACAAGCCAACCAGGCCGATGGGAATATTCACAAAAAAGATGAGTCGCCAATGAAAGTATCCGACGATAAAACCCCCGGCGACAGGTCCGAGCATGGGGCCAATCAGAGCGGGTATGGCGACGAAGCTCATGGTGCGGATGAGTTCGGATTTGGCAAACGTGCGCACCAGGGTGAGGCGGCCCACCGGCACCATCATGGCTCCGCCGCAGCCTTGCAGGATGCGGCAAGCGACCAGCAGATGGATACTGGTCGATATGCCGCAGAGAAAAGACCCGAGGGTGAAGAAGCCGATCGCGGAGGCAAACACGCGGCGCGTTCCGAACCGATCCGCCATCCAGCCGCTGATCGGAATGAAAACCGCGAGGCTCAATGTGTAGCTGGCGAGCACCGACTTCATGCTCAGCGGAGCCACCTTGAGGGCCTCCGAAATGGCGGGCACCGCTGTGTTCAGAATCGTCGTATCGAGCGACTCCATAAAAAACGCGACGGCCACCAGCCACGGTAGGAGCCGCTTGCTCGAAGCGGACGGCGAGGAAGGAAGCGAAGGGGCGCTAATGGAATTGGCTGGACACATAGGCTTCGGGGTCGTGCGATTACTTTACTCACCAATGTGGAGGCAGTTGGACCGGGCGGAAGGTGTCACCTGTTCCCGGGGTATTGGGTCATCTGCCCGCCTACCGAGCCCCAAGAGTATTCTTACTCTGCGGCATTTCCGCGACCGGAGGCGAATACTCAGGTGGCTGAAAATGGTAACCGCTTTCGGGCATAACGGAGCGCTCAGGAACTCCGCCCTCATACCTAGAGCGACTCTCTCCCCAGTGCGCGTTTCCGGCTTACTCCTGCATGGGGTGCTTATGTTTTTTGGGCCGCTTGTTGTATTCCAGGATTTTCTTGCGCAGGCGGATGGATTTGGGCGTGATTTCAACCAGTTCGTCATCGGAGATGAACTCGATAGCTTCTTCCAGGGTCAGCGGGCGAAAGGGGATCAGGCGAATCGCTTCGTCGGCCACGGAGGCGCGCATGTTGGTCTGTTTTTTCTCCTTGACCACGTTCACGTCCATATCGTCCCAGCGCGAATTCTGGCCGACCACCATGCCTTCATAAACCTCCAAGCCCGGCTGCACGAACAGGTCGCCGCGCTCCTGAAGATTCCACAGCGCATAGGCGGTGGTGCGGCCGGCGCGATCGGCCACCAGCGAGCCGGTAAGGCGCGTGGGCAGATCACCCTGCCAGTCGACATAACCCTCGAACAGGGTATTCATCACCGCCGTGCCGCGCGTCGCTTTCAGGATTTCGCCGCGCAGCCCGATGAGTCCGCGGGAAGGGATGGAGAATTCCAGGCGCACGCGGCCGCTCTGGGCGTGCCCGGTGCCGTGGCTCACAATCTTGGTATTGACGCCCTTGCGCATACCGATTTCCTGCATCAGCACGCCCACAAAATCCTGGGGAACATCGATAATGAGTTGTTCGGAAGGCTCCTGGAGCTTGCCGTCCACCGTACGCGTGACGATTTCGGGCTTCCCCACCGCCACTTCGTAACCTTCACGGCGCATCATCTCGATCAAGATGGCCAACTGAAGTTCGCCTCTGCCCAGCACCTTGAAGGAGTCGTGCGCGCCCAGATCCTCCACACGGATGGACACATTGGTAAGCAGTTCCTTATCGAGCCGCTCACGCAAGTGTCGCGAAGTCACGAACGCGCCGTCACGCCCGGAAAAGGGCGAGGTATTGATCGTAAAAACCATGGAGATGGTGGGCTCATCAATAGGGATGTGCGGCAGCGGCGCGGGGAAATCGGCGCTGGTTACGGTCTCACCGATAGTGATGCCTTCGACCCCGGCGATGGCCACGATGTCCCCGGCTTCGGCGGATTCGAGGTCGATGCGGTCCAGTCCGTCGAAGCCGTAGAGCTTGGTAATGCGGGTCTTCTGAAGGCTATGGTCCAGTTTGGCGATGGCCACTTCGTCGCCGCGCCGCAGCGTGCCGGAAAAAATGCGGCCCAGCGCCAGGCGTCCGTGGTACTCACTATAATCCAGGTTGGCAACAAGAAGCTGAAGGGGTGCGGCTGGGTCGCCTGTGGGAGCGGGAATGGCGCGCAGTATGGTTTCGAACAGCGGCTGAAGGTTTTCCGAAGCGCCATCCAGCGTCTCGCGAGCGATGCCGTTTTTGGAGATGCAGTAAAGGACGGGAAAATCGAGTTGCTCCTCGGTGGCGTCGAGATCGATGAACAGATCGTAGACTTCGTTCAACACCTCCTGCGGCCGCGCATCACTGCGGTCGATTTTGTTGATCACCACGATGGGAGGCAGCTTGGCCTCCAGCGCTTTGCGCAAGACATAGCGAGTCTGGGGCAGGGGGCCCTCGCTCGCATCGACCAGCAGCAGCACGCCGTCCACCAGCTTCAAGGCGCGCTCCACCTCGCCGCCAAAATCGCTGTGGCCGGGAGTGTCCACAATGTTGATGCGCGTGCCGTGATAGGTAATGGCGGTATTCTTGGCCAGGATCGTGATGCCGCGTTCGCGCTCAAGTTCATTGGAGTCCATGACCCGCTCCACCACGGGTTCACCCTTGCGGAAAATGCCACTCTGCCGGAGCATGGCGTCCACCAGCGTGGTCTTACCATGGTCCACATGGGCGATAATGGCAACGTTGCGAATCAATGCGTTCAAACCCAATCCTCCTTGGTGCCAGGGCCTAAGTCAATGTTGATGGCGCCAGCCGTCAGATTCCCGGTAAAGGCAGTTGCGCGTACCAGGCGGAGCTTCTTATTCCGGAAGCTTTGCGGTTTTCCCGATAGAGGAACCATTTCGTCCGCGGTCCAAGGCCGGGAGCCCGGAATCCAGACCGCGACTATCTTCTAGAATACCAGTGATTCAGGAAGTGTGCGGGAGGAAAGTCAAAAGCGTGAAGGATGCGCGCGCGGGGCCGGGAGGCCGACGACAAGTGTGGATATGCGGAGGGGCGCTTCGCGAACCGTCCCTACTACCTGATCGGCAAGGTCAAGTTATCACTACCCTCCCTGAAATGGTACTTCCCTGCCCCGTCAGTCCACCATTTTAGCAATATGAAATTCGAACCCTGTCCCCGGCAGCAGCGCGGTCAGGGAGAAGGCGGTGAAACGACTCAGGGTATAATTCTTGCATCCAAGTCCCGGACGGACGGCCGGGATAGGCGGAAGAGGATTCGAAGGCTTCTGTGGGCGAGAGTAGCCGGTATTTCTCACCCCACTTGGACAGCGTTAGGGGACTGGCGGAAGGGCGGGGCTTCAGCCCCGCCAAAATCGCGGCTTCCACCCCCTCTTCGCCTCGCGCCCGGCGCAGTTTGCGGCCGCGAACTGCGCCGGGCGCAGGGCCGGAGAAAAATCTGAAAGGGCTTTTAACGGCGGGGCTAAACAGACTGCGGGAAACCTCGCAGGCACTGTCATTCTGAGGAGCCCCAGGTGACGAAGAATCTCGCATTGCGTTGAAAATAACCAGAGCGAGATCCTTCGCGTAGTTTACCCTGAGCGCCAGAGCGAGATTCTTCGCTGCGCTCAGAATGACAGCGAACGGGCTCAGGATGCCAGTATTGGAGCGTTTTTCCGCAGCCTCTAAGGCCCCACCCTTCCAGCCCTGCTGTGAGAAATCGGCGCCAGAGGGCACGGCCGCAGATGTAAGCGGCGAGGCGCAAAGGTCAAATCCCATGAGCGGCAGCCACGAAACCGCGACCCGCCCAACGATGATCAACATTCCTGAATCGCTGTCGGCCCAGCTTCACCGCGAAGCCGGAGCGGAGAAATTCGGCTTGACGCGGCAGGCATTCATCGGCGTTCTGCAAGAGGTCGCTAATAAATACCTCCCTGCCACGGCCAGCCCTGCGGAAGTTTCGGATTTCCTCACCCGCCTGCGCGTTGAGGAGCTGGCATTGGCTCGCGGCTGCGCCTTAGGCAGTGAGACGGCCTGGGAGATTTTCTTGACGCGGTACCGCGAGAAGCTTTATAACGCGGCGCACTCCATCGTGCAGGGGGATGCGAATGCCCGCGAGCTGGCGGATTCTCTTTATGCCGATCTCTACGGAACGCGTACGACGGATGGCCGGCGAATCTCCAAGCTGAACTCCTATACCGGCCGCGGCTCACTGGAGGGCTGGCTGCGGGCCGTCCTGGCGCAGGAATATGTTAATCGCTTTCGCCGCGAGCAGCGGTTGGTAAGCCTGGAGGAACAAGCCGAGGCGGGAGCCCAGTTCGAGGCTGAAACGCCTGACCCCACCCGCGCCATCGACGCGCGTTTGGGCGAGGCGACGGATCAAGCGCTCGGTTCCCTGGCGGCGGAAGACCGATTCATTTTAGCCAATTATTACCTCGATGGCCGCCGGCTGGCGGAAATCGCCCGCCTGCTGGGAGTGCACGAATCCACCATCAGCCGTAAGCTGGAGAAGATCACGGCCTGGACGCGCAAGGCCATTCTTTCCGGCCTGATGAAGCGCGGCATGAGCCGGAAAGAGGCGGAGCAAACCATGGAGGTCGAGGTCACAGAACTTTCCTTGGATGTTCGCCGCCGACTCATGCAAGAAAAAGGCCGGCAAACCGTTCCATAGGAGTAGGCACTAATTAGTAGGCTGTAGGCAGTGGGCGGGGTCCGCCGGATCGTAGCAGCGTAGGCTTAGCCCGGATTTCTCACCACGACTCTGGAAGGGCGGGGCTTTAGCCCCGCCGTTGCAAGGCCGTCCTGATTATTTCCAAGTCCCGCCCCCCGCGCAGCTTGCAGCCGCGAGCTGCGCGGGGGGCGGGACGAATAGAGGGCGGGAGCCGTGATTTCGGCGGGGCTGAAGCCCCGCCCTTCCAGCATCGTCCAAACGTGGCGAGAAGTCCGGCTTAGTGCCTACTGGATGGTGCCTGCTGCCTAATAGCAGGAGACCGCAACTAGATTATGGCCGGATTGCCAAAAATCGCGCTCGCATGGCTGAAGGCAAACCCTGGCGCGCCGAAATCTGCCAGCCCTCCTCCGGGGCTGGAGGCTCTTCAGGGCGCAGTCCATCCTGACGCCAACCTGCTCGCGGCTTTTGTGGAGAAGACCCTAACCGAAAGGGAACGAGCACAGGTGCTGGGCCACCTCAGCCAATGTGCGGAATGCCGCGAGGTTGCGGCCTTCACTCTTCCTGCCGAAGTTGCGGTGGCCGAACCCTCTCGCGTGGCGCCAGGGCGTCGTTGGAACTCTTGGCCCGTTCTCCGTTGGGGCGCAATGGCAGCAGTGTTGGGAGCTTTGACCGTCATCGTACTCTTGCACCCCGGCACATGGAACGGGCATTCGGATATTTCAAAAGAAGCGCATCCACCGGTTCCGGTGGGGAATATTTCGAGCGCCCCCCAAACCGTCTCCCCACTTCCGCCGGCCCTACCGCCTACTATGACTGCCCAGGCTAAGGCGCAAATGGAGATGCAAGAATCCGCCGGCGAACTGGCGCTAACCGGAAAAGCGCCGGGACCCCATCGAGATACAGCCCTGAATGATCGCACGCGCGCCCAAGCCAAACCGCAAGTAACATTAATGGCTTCGTCCCGGCCACCCGCCACAATTAGAGCTGAAATTGTTCCAGGCATGAATGCCGAGCGGGCGGAAAGAAGGGCAGGAAACGCCCTCAGCGCGGAGGTTCCGACCGAGCCTTCAACCCCTCCAGCGCCTGCTGCTGTGGCCACGGCCCCAACCGACAAACAGGCAACACTAAGGATTGAGTCGCAGGCAAGCATGGAACCTTTGCCCACGACCACCCAAAGCGTCGAGGTCACAGCAGGGAGTGGCGGCGGTATCGCGGGGGGTGAGGCGGTGAGCGCCCCCGCTGCGAAAGCCGCGCCTCATGTATCCGCTGTGGGAGCCGTCCGAATGGCGGCCCAAGCGCCCATAGTCGAAACGCAGGCAACCCACAAGAAGCTCGAACTGGGCGCTGGTCTGCCTGCTGCCCTTTGGAGCGTTGCAGCGAATGGTAAAGTGCAACGCTCTACGGACGGAGGGAAATCCTTCGAGCAGATCCACATTGCCCACGGCATCAAATTCCGGACGATAGCCGCCCTCGGCAACGATGTTTGGACAGGCGGCACGGGCGGCGCCCTGTTTCACTCCGTCGATGGGGGCGCCACCTGGACCCGGGCCGGCGTCAACTTCGCGGGGAACGCTGCCGCCGAAACGATCACCGACATTCAACTGCACGACTCGCAGCACATTACCGCCACCACTGCTTCCGGCACGCAATGGGCCAGCGAAGACGGCGGCCAACATTGGCAGAAACACCCCTGAGGCCGAAAACCGAAATTCGGGGGTGGCGCAGACATCGCCTTTCATGGAGGCGCTCCTCCCAACCTGCGACCCGCTGTAGTCTATGCAATGTGGGGTCGAGTCAAACGGTCGGGTGCATCCATCAAAGGCATCGTATGCGCCACCCGCGTATAAAGATCATGGAGAGGAGAGACCCCTCACCCGGCCTCCTCCGTCAGCCACCCTCTCCCCCAGGGAGAGGGCTTTGATCTCCTGCTCGCATGACCGCCCCCAGCATTTCCGCACCTCCCTGCCAACATTCTCCGCACTGAGAGCATGAGCCTTCGGCTCACCACGAAAGATGAAAATGCTCCCCTCCTGATTCAGGAGGGGTGGCGCTCCGAGCGCCGGGGTGGTTATCTCCTGCAGCCGAAAACATAAAGTCGCCATCAGTGCCGCCCCTTACCCCCTTTTCAACTGAGGAGCGGAGCATTTTCTTAACCGCCACAGGCGTGGGTGCTGTCCTACTTTGAATGGAGCGCCGCCATCTTGGCGGCTTAATGCCGGCTGGAAGCCGGTGCAACATCTGAAATTAGGACACTACCCAGGCGTGGCCCGAACAGACGCGGTCACTCGGGGTATAATACTAGGGGAGAACTGCGAGGCTGGAAATCCGCAGCCCGGGGTGCCGACCTAAAGGTCAGCGCTACATCGCAGCGCGCTCTCGGCGGTTTTCGAGTTTCGAGCTTCGTGTCTTTCTGAAGGTTGTGATCCATGGCTATGCTCCAGGATGTTCTTAACGCCAACGTTCGCGAAGGCGAGCTTTACGAAAAGATCGACCGGGGTTTTGTGCGCTGTTTTGCCTGTGGCCATTGCTGCCGCATTCCCGAGGGGCAACTGGGCATTTGCAAAGTTCGCTTCAACGAAGGGGGCAAGCTCCAGGTACCCTGGGGTTACGCCGCGGGAGTGCAGTGCGACCCGATCGAAAAGAAGCCCTTTCATCACGCTTACCCCGGCGCGCTTGCCTACAGTTTTGGCATGCTCGGGTGCGACCTGCACTGCGCCTACTGCCAGAACTGGGTCACCTCGCAAGCCCTGCGCGACCCGCGCGCGGTCTCCCGGCCGATGCCCACAACACCCCAGGAGCTTGTGGGCGATGCCGTGCGGCAAGGCGCGAAAGTTTTGGTCAGCACCTACAACGAGCCTCTGATCACCAGTGAGTGGGCTGTCGCCGTTTTCAAGGAAGCCAAAACAGCGGGGCTCGTAACCGGCTACGTCTCAAACGGCAATGGCACGCCGCAAGTTCTGGAGTACTTGCGCCCGTGGGTGGACCTCTACAAAGTCGACCTGAAGAGCTTCGACGACCGCCACTACCGCCAGCTCGGCGGACGCATCCAACCCATTCTCGATACGATTCGCAGCCTGCAAGAGATGGGGTTGTGGGTTGAAATCGTCACCCTGTTGATTCCCGGCTTCAATGATTCCGACGATGAGCTAAAGCAACTTACGGAATTTGTGGCGAGCGTTTCCCCCGACATTCCCTGGCACGTCACCGCGTTCCACAAGGATTACAAGATGACCGATCCCGCCAGTACCCAGCCCCGCGACCTCGCGCGGGCGGCCGCAATCGGCAGGGCGGTCGGACTGCGGTATATCTACGCGGGGAACCTGCCGGGCCAAGTGGGCGACCTTGAGAACACCCACTGCCCCCAGTGCCACGAACTGCTTATTGAACGATTTGGCTATCACATCTTGGATTACCATCTGACTTCAAAAGGCGCTTGCCCCCAGTGCGGAATAGCTATTCCCGGCCGCTGGGCGGAAAAGTTTGAAGGCCAAATCGCCGACCTTCCTTATTTGCCGCGCCTGCGGCGGTGAGCAGATGGACGTAAGCAGTAGGCAGCACGCTGTGGTTCGCCTGTCGCCTACAAGCAAGCGTAGCGCGACCTGCTTTCTAGGCCGCGGTCCTTGGGTTGAGCCTCAGCCCTTGAAAACAGGTCTGCTCCAGTCTCAGGATTCCGTCAAAGTCGCGGGCGCCGCATACCTGCATAGCCATGAATGCATCACCCGCGAAGAAACCCCTCACCTGCCCTCCTCCGTCGGGCACCCTCTCCCCTGGGAGAGGGCTTTGATTCTGATTTCTCTCCCTCTCCCTTGGGGAGAGGGGGGACCGCAAGGCGGGGGGTGAGGGGTTTCTTCGCAGGTGATGCATTCATGGCTATGGAATTGTCTGGCGCCCGCGACTTTGACGGAACCCTGACAGGTCTGTGCTACCCTGCGTTTTCTTCCCACCCGCAGGAAATCTGTAAATTACGGCCGGGAGAATGGTCCGCAACGTGCTAGGCTACAGATTGAAAGGCAGGGCCGGGGTAAAATCGCACACGGCCGGCCCCCATTTCGCACGGCTCTGGGTCCGCACCGCGGGAAGGAAAGCTAGCCCCCCCATAGGCGCTAGAATAAGCCACCCGATGATTCGCCGCCTTCTTTCCCGCGAAGCGGGACACCGTGAGCAGCCGTAGGTGAAACCTACGGAAACCGAAGGAGAGAAAGGGATTCGGCCCTAACCCGCATTTCTCACAAAGCTGTGATCGGGTTGGCGGAAGGGCGGGGCTTCAGCCCCGCCGTTAGAGGGCCTTTCTGATTATTCCCGTGTCCCGCGCCCCTCGCAGCTTGCGGCCGCAAGCTGCGAGGGGCGCGGGACGGACAGAGGGGTGGAGCCGCGATTTCGGCGGGGCTGAAGCCCCGCCCTTCCGGTAGCCCCCAAG